>NZ_AP027130.1:930000-1240000 GCF_027925145.1 Thermodesulfomicrobium sp. WS | reverse complement strand
TGCGCGGTGCCGCGGACGCGCACCTCGCGCGCCACAGGCTTCTGGGTGGTCATGACTTCGTCCACCAAGGCCGCCAAGGACACGTCTTCGAGGCTGTGGGTGATATGGGTAAAGGGACGGCCCAGGTCCTGGTCGAGGATGGAAAAGATGCGGGTAATGGGCGGGGAAAAGCGCCGGATGGCCTTGTTCTCGTCCACGAGGAGGATGCCGATGCCTGTGGCACTGAGAATGTTGTCGATGTCGTGGTGCAAGGCCATGAGCTCGTAGATCTTGTTCTGGTACTCGGAATTGACTGTATGGAGCTCTTCGTTGGTGGATTGGAGTTCCTCGTTGGTGGATTGCAGCTCCTCGTTGGAGGCCAGAAGTTCCTCGTTGGTTGCCTGCAACTCCTCGTTGGAGGTCTCCAACTCCTCGATGGTGGCCTGAAGATTTTCGCGGGTAAGCTGCAGTTCGGCCTCCAGGTCGCGGATACGTTCCTCGCTCTCCTTGCTGAGGTCATACACGACGGGGCTGCCTTCATGCTGCACGGATGCCGCCGGCAAAAACAGCAGCGCCGCCAGATTGGAATATCCCTTGCGCTGGGGCAACAACCGCACGCGGATGGTCATGGCCTCCCGGGCATCCCCCTCCCCCACCATGACAGTGGTCTCCTGCTGTTCGCCGCTGCGGAAGGCCTTTTGCACCAAGCTTGTCAGCAGCACCGACAAGTCCTTGCGCGCCAAGGAGGAGAGCTCCATGGACAGCCGTCCGGAAGGGATGCGGAACACGCTGGAGGCATCCCCGAAGATGTGCACCACCTCCAGGCCCTCGGTGACGATGACCGAAAGCGGCAGCACGTCCCCCTCGATCCCCAAAAGAAAGCGCTCGAGCACCCGCTCATCCGCCGAACCGAGCCCCTGACGCATCTGGAAATAGGGAGCATAGTTCAGCCCCCCGGGCAAAGGCGCGGACAGGGGCTTGAAGTCCGTCCCCTTGGCCGGGCTCTGCTTGCCCACGGAGCGAAAGATCTTGAACTTGTGGTGCACCGGCTCGAAATATCCGGCAGCATCCCCCACGGTCTCGCTGGAGCCAAGGAAGAGGATCCCGCCGGCATTCAAGGAAAAATTGAAGTGTTCGAACACCTTGTGCTGGATAGCGGGCTGAAGATAGATGAGCAGATTGCGGCAACTGATGAGATCGATCTTGGTAAAGGGCGGATCGGAGATGAGGTTGTGGCGGGCAAAGACCACCATCTCGCGCACACTGCGCGCCACCTGGAAGGAATCGCCGTTTTTGTGAAAGTATTTGCCCAAAAGCCCCGGGCTCACATCAGCGGCGATGCTCTCGGGATACACCCCGGCGGCGGCCACCTGAATGGCTTTTTGGTCCAAATCCGTGGCAAAGATCTTCACCGGCTTGTGCTCGCCGGTGGCGTCCATGCACTCGCGCGCCAAGATGGCGAGGCTGTAGGCCTCTTCCCCGGACGAACACCCTGCCACCCAGAAGCGCACCTCGCGGTCGGTAATGGATTGGAAGAGTGCGGGCAGACATTCCTGGGCCAAGTACTCAAAGGCCTCAGGGTCCCGGAAGAAGCTGGTCACGCCGATGAGCAGCTCTTTGTAGAGGACATCGATCTCCGCCGGATGCGACTGGACGTATTCGATATATTCCTTGAGACTCGTGGTGCGGGTGACCATCATGCGCCGCTCGATGCGGCGGTTCACGGTGCTGGGCTTGTAGTAGGAGAAATCCACCTTGGTTCGATTCTTGAGCAAGGCAAAGAGCTTGGTGATGCCATGCTTCTCGGACCCGTCCTCGTGCCCGCTCTCCACCAGCAAAGGTTCCCGCCGGACAAAGGCCAAAAGCTGCGCCGCCATGTCCTCGGGCGGCAGGATGAAATCCACCAGGCCGGTGGAGATGGCGGCTTTGGGCATGCCGTCGAACTTGGCGGTGGACTCGTCCTGGACCATGACCATGCCGCCATGCTCCTTGACCGCCCGCACCCCGCGCATACCATCGCTGCCCGTGCCGGAAAGGATGACGGCAATGGCCTTTTCCCCCTGATCTTCGGCAAGGGAGCGCAAAAAGATATCGATGGGCAGATTGATGCCCCGGGTCGTCTCCTGTTCGTTGAGCACCAACCGGCCATGGAAGATGTAGAGATTCTTCTTGGGTGGAATGAGGTAGATGGTGTCCGCCTCCACCTCCATGCCGTCCTCGGCGCGGTATACGGGGATGGTGGTCTTCTTGGAGAGGAGCTCCACCATCAGGCTCTTGTAGTCCGGCGACAGGTGCTGGACAATGATAAAGGCCAAGCCCGAGTGCCGGGGCATGGTACGGAAGAAGTGCTCGATGGCCTCCAGCCCCCCGGCCGAGGCGCCGATACCCACGTAGTAGCTTGGAGTCGCCATGGTCATCCCTCGCTTGGCAAGGCCACCAGCCCCAGCTTGAACAACTGCCGCCGCACCTGATCCATGTCCAACGGTTTGAGGAAGTAATAGTTCGCCCCGCACTCGTAGCAGGCCTTGATGATGGCCACCGGATCTTCCACCGAACTGGTGATGACAATGGCCGCCTCCTCCGCGGTGCCTTCGATGCCCTTGCCGCGTTCGATCTCCCGCATGGTGCGCACCGCAAGAAGGCCATCCATGACCGGCATCTTGATGTCCATGCAAATGAGGTCATAGGGTTGGCCGACCTCATGGCCCCGGATGAAGGCATGGATGGCCTCGAGCCCGTCTTTGGCCACGTGGCAGACGCCAAATTGGGTCAAGAAATTCATCAAGATCTGGCGGGCGGAAAAGTCGTCCTCCACCACCAAGATATGGAGCGGACCCGAGCCGTTCCGCGCCGGACGCTTGGGCTGCGAAGTCTTCCGAGGCTGCAAGGGACGCTGCGGTTGCGGCTCGGGGCGGGGTTCTTGCGGCGCCAACGGGGCTGGCGCCTTCTTTGGGGAAGCAGCCACGCTGGGCTCGGGCACGGTCTCGCTGGGCTCCTTTTCCAGCATCTTTTCGGACATGCGGCACTCCAACTCCACTGCACTGGGGGAGCGTTTCTTGCCTTTGGGCGGCCCCACCCGCTCCACCACCGCAGCCAACTGCTGCGCCAGTTCGCTCACATCCCGGCCATCACCGCCGCCGCAGCGGGCGTCTTCAAGGATGGCGGTCATGGCGTCCACGGCCCGCAAAAGCAGACTCACCAGTTCCTTGTCCGGCTCCAGACGGCGCTCGCGCACCAAGGAAAGCACGTCCTCGGCCTTGTGCGCAAAGGCCGAAAGACGCTCCATGCCCAGCATCCCGGCGTTGCCTTTCACCGAGTGGAAGGCCCGGTACACGCGGTTCACCACTTCGTCATCGTGGCCGTTTTCCAAATCCATGAGGTCCACCATGACGTTTCCCAAGACTTCCGTGGCTTCATCCACAAACTCGTTCAAGATTTCCTGCAATTCATCCATGACGAACGCTCCTCAAATGACGCCCACGCGCACAAGGGCCAGATGCAGGGCCTCTTTGTCGATGGGTTTGACCAAATAGGTATCGCACAGCCCCTTGAAGGCCTCCACCACGTTCTTGGGGTCGTCCAAAGCCGTGGTCATGATGATCTTGGCCCCTTGCGTGGACCGGATACCGTGCTGCGCCTCTATGGCGCGCATCTGGCGCAAGGCCTCCATCCCGTCCATCTCCGGCATCATGATGTCCAGACACACCACCGAATAGGGAGTCCCCGCATTGAGTGCAGCACGAAAGGCCTCCACCGCCTCCCGGCCGTCCACGGTCACATCCACCGTGCCATACTCCTTGAGCATGCGCTGCAGTATGAGCCGCGCCGAAAAATCGTCTTCTGCCACGAGAATATGCATGTCCCCCTCCTCTTGAGGCTGCCGTGCCCGCTGCACGTTGTGCTCCAGGGCGCCGAGCAGCCCGGATATCTCCTGTGCCATGCGAACCATGCGGTGCGGCAAAAGCTCCCGCTCCCCGCTTCTGGCCGCGGTTTCCACGGCCAAGGCCGCGGCCCGGGCCGCTTCGGCCCCGAGGTTGGCGCACATGCCCTTCAGGCTGTGGGCGGCCCGCTCCAGACGCGAAAGGTCCTCGTGCGCCAGGGCCTCGTGCGCCTCTTCCAGGCGTCGCGGCATCTCGGCCAGAAGACTCGTGCCGTAGCGCACGGCCAGCGCTCTCCCCAAGCGCCGCTCCATCCCGTTCCAATCAAGCATCGAAAACTCCTTCTTCCTTCAAGGATATTGAGCCGGTACTCAACACCACAAGCGGGACTTTGCCGTCAATAAGAAAAAAATCCACGCATTCTGGGCAGCCATCGTTACCTGCAGACACGCAGGATGGCCGCTGGGATGGCGTCCAACGGAAGGACCTCGTCCACCCCGCCGGCGGCGATGGCTTCTTTGGGCATGCCAAAGACCACACAGCTGGCCTCATCCTGGGCGATGGTGTAGGCGCCGGCATCGTGCATTTCCCGCATGCCGCGCGCCCCATCGTCCCCCATACCCGTCATGATGATCCCCAGGGCGTTTTTGCCGGCATACCGCGCCGTGGAACGAAACAGCACGTCCACCGAAGGGCGGTGCCGGGAGACCAGTGGGCCGTCCTTGATCTTCACGAAATAGCGGGCCCCACTTCGGGAAAGCAACATATGGCGACCGCCAGGGGCGATGAGGGCATGGCCGCGCAGCACGGGATCGCCGTCCTCGGCCTCCTTGACGCTGATGGCGCACAATCCGTCCAGACGCTGGGCAAAGGCGCGGGTGAATTTCTCCGGCATGTGCTGCACCACCACGATCCCTGGGACATGGGCGGGCAGGGCGGACAACAGCCGGGCCAAGGCCTCGGTGCCTCCGGTGGATGCGCCAATGGCCACCACCTTCTCCGTGGTTTCGATCATGGCCTGCGCCCCGGGCTTGGGGAGCATGACGTCCGCGGACAACTTCGGGGTCACCGGCGGGGAAGGGGTGTACTGCCGCACTTTGGCCCGGGCCGCTGCCTTGACCTCATCGCAGATGAGCACCCGGGATTCTTCCAGAAATTGCTTGGTGCCGATCTTGGGCTTCTGGATGATGGATACCGCCCCGTATTCCAGGGCCTTCAAGGTGGTCTCGGCCCCGCTCTCGGCCAGGGAGGAACAGATGACCACGGGCAGGGGGTGCTGGCTCATGAGCTTGCGCAAAAAGGTCAGACCATCCATGCGCGGCATCTCGATGTCCAGGGTGATGACGTCAGGCACCTGCTGACGCAGGATTTCCGCCGCAGCCAAGGGATCGCTGGCCGTGGCCATGACCTCGATGTCCGGATCGCTCTCCAAAATGGCACACAAGGTCTGGCGCACCAAGGCGGAATCATCCACGACGAGCACACGAATCTTCATGACACCCTCCACCAATGGACGGTTTGGTACACCCCTGGGGCAAGGGGGCGCAGACCGCGCTCGCGGCAGTCCCCTCCAAGGGACACATCGGTGATGACAAAACCTCCCGGCCGCACCACCCGCGCTGCTTCCAGCACCAAGCGGCCCCCCAACGGCGAAACGAAAGGCTCGAACACCCCGCAACACCAAAGGAGATCCGCCGCCTCTCGCAAACGCACGGCGCAGGGCCAAGGCAGGTGGCGGAACCGCACCCGAAAGCGCACTGCAGGCGCGATGCGCACCCTCGGCTGGCGACGATGGCGGGTAATCCACGGGGAAAGCCATGACGGCACCGGAGAAGGCAGGACCTCCATGGGATAGACCCCGCGCCGGGCGGTCTGCAGATCCTCATGGCACAGCAGCAGTCCCAACACCTGGAACGGGGGTTGCGGCGTGTGCCGCCAATGCCACGAAAGACGCATGGCCACGGTGTACGCCTCCAGGCCTGGATCTGCGCTCAGCACCACCACCCGGCGGATTCCCAGTCCACGCCGAGCCACCAATTCGTCCAGGGCAGCGCACAACTCCGGATCGTGCACCAGCCCGGTGACCGGCGTGAGCGCCGCCAGGATATGGGGAAGTTCCTGCGCCCAAACGGACTGAAAGCTCGACTCAATCTCCGACATCATGTACTTGGGACCACACATTCCCTCGAGAGGCACACCCGTCATGGATATTTGGGACCCTCGCTGGCAAGGACTCCCCCAGCGCTACCTCCATATCGGCCAAGGCGGCCTCTTTGTCCGGCCCACCGTGGTGCACACGGTGCTCGGCTCCTGCGTCGCCGTGGTGCTTTATGCCCCCGAGCACCAGGTGGGCGGCATCTTCCATGCCTTTCTCCCCCACCAGCCCGCGCCCCCTCTCGACGAGGACGGAAATTCCCCTTTCCGCTACGTGGACGCCGGAACCGGGCATCTGGTGCGGCTCTTTGCCCGCCGCGGCATCTCTCCCAACGCCTTGGTGGCGAAACTCTTCGGCGGCGCCGTCTCCATGGGCCAAAAAAACGACAGCGCCGTGGGCACGCGCAACGCCGACGCCGCCCGATCCCTGATGGCCGAGCTCGGCATCCCCGTAGTGGCGGAGCGCCTGGGCGGAGACTGCGGCTCCAAACTCCTTTTCCATTCGGGGACAGGAGAAGTGTTGCTCAAACGTCTGCGGCGTTTTGAGGAAATCGCTCCAAGCACCGCATCGGTCCGCTCCCCTGCCCCACACGGCGTCAAGGCACCCCAATCTCATGGCGATGATCCCCGAAGCTAGTCTTTGGCGGCCAAGCGCTGGTACACCGCTGGAGCGCGCTGGCGCAGGGGCACATCGTGGCCGGTGAGGCTTTCGGAATGCCCGATGAAGAGATAGCCGCCCGGCACCAACACGTTGCACAATTTGGCCACCAATTGGCCTTGGGTGGCGCGATCGAAGTATATCATGACGTTCCGGCAAAAGATGGTGTGCATGAGCTCCCGCAGGGCAAAGGGCTCCATGAAGTTGAGGCGCCGAAACTGCACCAGCCGGCGGATCTCCGGCGCGACCCGCACCAGATTGCGGGAACGGTCCTTGCTGCGCAAAAGATACTTGCGCTTCCACGCCAGCGGCAGGCAGTCCACGTCTTCCATGGGATAGACGGCGCGCTGCGCCTCTTCCAGGACGCGGTTCGAGATGTCCGTGGCCAGAATGGTGAAAGAAAACCGTGGATGCCGCTCGGCGAACTCGCTCATGGCCATGGCCAAGGTGTATGGCTCCTCCCCTGAGGAGCATCCCGCGCTCCACAGGCGGAAGGTCTCGCCGGGGTGGGCGGCCACGAACTCCGGCAGCACGGTATCCGTAAGAAAAGCCACATGCTGGGCCTCGCGCAGAAAGCAGGTGGTATTGGTAGTGACGCAACTGGTCAGCTGCGGCATCTCCACTTCCATGCCCCGCACCGAGCGCAAGTAGTCCAGGTACTCGCCATACGAACGGAGTCCCAGCGCCCGCAGGCGGCGGTAGAGCCGCGCTTCCAGCATCGTCTTCTTGGCCGGGGTGACGACGATACCCAGCTCCTGGTAGATGAGCTTTCCCAGCGCGGTGAGCTCGCTTTCGGTCATGGTAGGGATGCCACTCATAGCACCAAGGCAGCAAGGTCCACGATGAGGGCAATGGTGCCGTCACCAAGGATCGTGGCCCCGGAAACCCCGCGCACGTGCTGGAAGACCCGGCCCAGACTCTTGATGACCGTCTGATGCTCACCCACCACGGCGTCCACCACCACGCCCACCAGCCGATCCAAGACCCGGACGATGACCGCCTGCTCGATGGGAGGCGGTGTGCCCGGCACACCGAACACCTGGCGCACCTCCACATACGGCACCAAGTCCCCACGCAAGGCGATGAGCCGCGCCGACGAGGCGGCCTTGGCCTCGGCGGTGAGCTCCACGCATTCCTCCACAGCGGCCAGGGGAAGCACGAAGAAGGCGTCCTGCACCCGCACCAACAGGCCATCGATAATGGCCAGGGTGAGCGGCAGACGGATGGTGATGGTGGTGCCCTGCCCCAGGGTGCTGGCAATGGAAATACGGCCGCGCAGGGCCTCGATATTGCGCTTGACCACGTCCATGCCCACCCCGCGGCCGGAAACGTTGGACACTTTTTGGGCCGTGGAGAGCCCCGGGGCAAAGATGAGCTGGAGGCATTCCTCGTGACTGAGCGTCACGTCCGCAGAAATAATCCCCTTTTCCAGGGCCTTGGCCCGAACCCGCTCCACATCGATGCCGCGGCCGTCATCCTCGATGGTCAAAACCACCTCGCCACCGGCATGTTCGGCCACCAGGCGGATGGTGCCTTGAGCAGGTTTGCCCTGGCGTTGACGCTCATGGGGGGGCTCGATGCCGTGATCCACGCTGTTGCGCAAAAGATGCACCAGGGGGTCCCCCAGGCGCTCGAGCATGGTCTTGTCGAGTTCGGTGTCTTCGCCCACGGTGACGAGCGCGATGTCCTTGCCAAGTTCTGTGGACAAGTCCCGCACCAGACGGCGGAAACGGGCGAAGGTCGAGCCGATGGGAAGCATGCGCAGGCTCAATGACGTATCGCGCAAGGCGTCGGTGAGGCGCTCCATCTCCTCCGCCACCGCGGACAAGGCCCCGCTGCCCTGCTCCATGGCCACTTGGCTGAGCCGCGCCTGGGCGGTCACCAACTCCCCTACCAGGTCCACCAGCGCGTCCAGCTTGGCGGCCGGGACCCGCACCGTGGCGGCCTCGGCCGCTGCTGAGGCGTCTTTCAACTGCTTGATGCTGCGCTGCTCGGCGAGGGCCGCTTCCACCTGGGCCGGGGCCACCACACCGGCTTCCACCAGGACCTCGCCCACGGGCTTGCGATGGGCCAGGGCCGCCTCGATGGCCTCCGGGGCGGCATCTCCCCGCCGGGCAAGGAGCTCGCCCAACCGAGGGGGGGCGTCTTCCACGGGCACCGGCTCCACCCGCACTTCGGCATCGCCCTCCACAAAGATGAACACATCACGGATGGTGGGCTCGGCAGCGGTGGTGGTGAGCAGGACCTCCCACGCCAGGGCGCAGGACTCGGGGTCCAGGGCGCTCAATGGGGGCACGGCATCGCCAAGCAGCACCACCTGAGCGCTTCCCAGCCCCATGAGCTCCTCCACCAAACTCGCCGGATCCAGGCCGGTGCGAAAGATATTTTCCTGGGGGCGAAAGCGGATGCGCCACAGCCGGGGCTGCTCCTCGGCAGGCGTCGGCGCCGCCGCGCTGGGCGCTGCACCGGAAGAACGCTGGGCAGGACCGGGCAGAGACTGCCCGGGAGCACCCCATGCGGCCAGCTGATCCACCAGCCCCTGGGTAACGCCCGCATCCCCCCGTCCATCGAGGATGGCTGCGGCATGGTCGCGGCACGCGAGAAACAGGTCCACCAAAGGCCGACTGACGGCTACCTCCCCTGCCCGCACTCGGTCGAGCAGGGTCTCGGCGTGGTGGAGAAAGGCGGCCAAATCCTCGAAGCCGAACATGCCGCCCGCGCCCTTCAGGGTATGCACGGCACGGAACAGCCGGTCCACGGTCTGCGCATCCGGGCTCTGCTCCAGGGCGAGCATGCATGTCTCCCACTCAGCCAGCAGATCCACGGCCTCGTCCACAAAGGCCTGACGGTGCAGGGCGGCTCTCTGATCCATAGACATGGTCCCTCCTAACGCAGCACTTTGCGCACAACCGCCACCAGCTGATCCGGTTTGAAGGGCTTGACGATCCATCCCGTCGCCCCAGCGGCCTTGCCTTCCTGCTTCTTGGCCTCCTGGGATTCGGTGGTGAGCATGAGGATGGGGGTAAAGCGGGTGGCGGCCTCGGCGCGCAGGGCGCGGATCAGACCAATGCCATCCAGGTTGGGCATATTGAGGTCGGTGATGACCAAATCCGGCGCCGGGTTGAGCTTACCCAAGGCATCCTTGCCGTCCACGGCCTCCACCACCTCGAATCCGGCATCCTCCAAGGTCAGCCGCACCATCTGGCGCACACTGGAAGAATCGTCCACCGTCAGGATCCGTTTCATCCCGCCACCTCCGCGCCAAGGTTCTTCCACAAGCTCCCAGCCCCCAAACGCTGGCACCACGCCGCCACCATGCCCCCAGCATCATACACCTTCAGGCCGATGTCCCGGGCGGCCGCCTCCCGCTGCAAGGCGATCAAAAGCTGCACAAAGCTGGAGTCCACGCGGTCGGCCGCCAGGTGAAGGGTCAGGGTCCCCGCCTTGGGCAGGGCGGCCAGCAGGTGCTGCTGGATCTCCTGGGCATGCTCGATGCCAAGGTCACCGTGCAGGGTGAGGGTCGCACAGTGCGGGTCCAGATGGGCATGGAACATCTCGGTCCTCCTCAATGTTTCAAAAAAGCTCGATATTGTCGGCGTCATCGCCAAGGCCGTCTTCCACATCGCCATGGGCCCCGTGGTGCACCATACGCTCGCTCTCCATGGTGTAGCGGTGCACAAGGGCAGCCAGGGCCTCGGGCTGGTGAGCCTTGGCGAGGGCTTGGGCATGGACTTCCCACGGCGCCACGGCCGCTTCCAGGTCGCCCACCAGGGCTTCCATCTCCGCCACTGCGGCATGCTGCTCCTGCACCAGGGTTTGGAGCGCCTTGCTCAAGTCCTGCACCTTCGTGGCAAGGGCCGCCATGGCCGCAAGCTCGGCGTCGGTGGCAGCGGCCACGGCAGCCATGCGCTGCACCAGTTCCGAAAACCGCTGCACACCTGCCACCATGCCTGTGGCATGCTCGCGGGTGCGCAGGCGGGCGGCCACGGCAACGATCTCTTCCAAGGCCCTGCCCAAGGCGCGGGTATGACCGCGGGTCTCCACCGACATCTCCTGAATGGCCGAGGCGATGACCCCAAGGCACCGGCCCGTGCTCCCCGTGCGCGCCGCCCGGATGCTGGCATTGAGGGCCACGATCTCGATCTCGGCACCGATATCTTCGATGCCTTCCACCCATTGTTCCAACCCCGCCAACCGCTGCTGGGCCTGACGCAACTCTGCGGCCAAAGCCGCCTCTTGGTCCGCGGCCTGGGCCACATGGTGCTCCAGGGTCGCCATTTCCCGCTGCACGCCGTCCAGCACCGAACCCTGCGCACCGCCAAAGCACGCTGCCGCGGCTTGGGCGAGCGCGAAGGCCTCCTGTCCCAGGGCTTGGGTGTGCTGGGCAAATTCCGCCAGGGCCTGGGCGAAATCCTTGGCGCAGGCATCCACCTGGCGCGCCTGCAGGCGCGCCACCTCCACCATGAAGGCGGCAATGCCCCACACGTCTTCGGCGGCGGTCTGTTCGAGGGCATCAGCCGCCGCGCACGCCTGGGTCAGGGCCTGGTCCACATGCATGAGGCGCTGACGGGCCATGTCGTGGAATTGTACCGAAGCCACCAGGGCGTTCATGTGGGAGGATGCCGCCTCGGCCGAGCGCGGGATGGTGGTCCCCAGTTCCCCAATGCGGGTGACAAGCGTGCGCAAAAGCACAATCTCCGCGCTCAAGCGCTCCAGCACCGTGGCCACCAGGGTATGTTCTTGGACCAAACGGATCTCCGCCAAGCGGGTCTGTTGGGTGAGTTCTGCGGCCATGGCCGTGGTCTCGGAGGTGATGCTGGCGGCATGTTCGGGAATGCGGCGGGCAAGGGACTCCACGTCTCCGGCCAAGGCGGCAAAACCACGGCCTTCCTCACCCATGCGGGCGCTTTCGATCTTCACGGCAATCCCCAACATGGTGAGGGTCTTCACCAACCGCATGAGC
This sequence comes from Thermodesulfomicrobium sp. WS, assembly GCF_027925145.1. Classification (GTDB taxonomy): domain Bacteria; phylum Desulfobacterota; class Desulfovibrionia; order Desulfovibrionales; family Desulfomicrobiaceae; genus Thermodesulfomicrobium. Next base: position 1,228,368 of record NZ_AP027130.1, on the reverse strand, counting down.
GGCGCCGTCTTCCGGCGCAGGCCCTCCAGGGCCACGGCCGCCTCGCGCAAGAGGGCCACGCCTTCGTTGTCGCCAGTCTGGGCCGTTTGTCGAAGCCTCTCGAGCTCGGCTTCAAGCCCCCCCACCACTTCGGTGAGCTCGACCCCACCCAGCCGCGCCGCCAAGTCTTGAGCCCGCGCCGCCAAATCCCGCATCTGGGCATGCAGCCCAAACACCCCCTGCCCCAAGGCCAAGAAGGCCGCTTCCCGCTCCAGCACCGGGGCAGCAGCCCGCGATGCCAGGGCGCGCAAAGCGGCCTCCAAGGCATCCACACTGGGGACATGGGAAAGGGGTATCTCGCTCACGCGCCAACGCTCCCTTGCACCACCGCCAGTTCCTCGGGAGAGAAGACCCGGTCGATATCGAGAATCATGATGAATGCGTCGTCCTTTTTGCCCATGCCGCGCAAGAACTCGGATTTGACGCTCGCGCCCATGCGCGGCGGTGGGCTGATATCGGCATCGTCCATTTCAAACACCTCCCGCACCGAATCCACGATGGCACCCATGGCCATCCGCTCTCCATCCATCTGCGTCTCCACGATGATGATACAGGTATTCACCGTGTCCCGCACCTCCGCCAAGGCGAACTGCAGGCGCAAGTCCACCACCGGCACGGCATGCCCGCGCAGATTGATGACCCCGCGCAAAAACTCCGGAGTCTGGGGGATGCGCGTGATGGGGGCAAGCTCGATCACTTCCCGCACCCGTTCCGTCTCCAAGGCGAAGGTCTCTCCCCCCAAGGTAAAGGTCAGGTATTGCTTGGCGCTACTCTCGCTCATGGTCGGCTCCATCGGGTTAGAAGCGTTCAAACTCATCGTCCTCGGCGTCCCGGCCCAGGTCCAAGGCAATGCCGCCTTCCGCCTTGGGGGCTGCCTTGGGGGCTGCCTTGGGGGCGGGCAATGGGGCCGCCTTGATGGCTGGCTGCCGCTTGGAAGCGACACGAGCAACATGACGGCTTACCCGAGAAGCCCCGCCAAGATGGAAGAAGCCGATGGTGCTCTGCAACTGTTCGGCCTGGCTGGAGAGCTCCTCCGAAGTGGAGGCCATCTCTTCGCTGGCAGCGGCGTTCTGCTGCACGACCTGATCCAGTTGCTGGATGGCAGTGGTGATCTGGGCAACGCCCGCGCTCTGCTCCTTGCTGGCGGCGGAAATCTCCTGCACCAGCTCGGCGGTGCGCTGGATATCCGGCACGAGCTTGGCCAGCATCCGCCCTGCCTGATCCGCCACGCCCACGGTGGACGAGGACAATTCGCTGATTTCCGCCGCTGCCGCCCCGCTGCGCTCGGCCAGTTTGCGCACCTCGGCGGCCACCACGGCAAAGCCTTTGCCGTGCTCTCCTGCCCGAGCGGCCTCGATGGCCGCATTGAGGGCCAAGAGATTGGTCTGCCGGGCGATCTCCTCGATGATGGAGATTTTCTCCGCAATCTTCTTCATGGCGTCCACGGCCTGGGAGACCACCTCACCGCTAAACTGGGCGTCTTTGGCCGCCTGCACGGCAATCTTCTCGGTTTGCGAGGCATTGTCCGCGTTTTGCCGGATATTGGCGCTCATCTGCTCCATGCTCGAGCTCACTTCCTCGATGGAGGCCGCCTGTTCGGTCGTGCCTTGAGAAAGCTGCTGCGCCGAAGCGGACAATTCCTCCGAGCCCGAGGCCACGTTGTCCGCCGCGCTCTGCACCTGGGAGACCACCTCCCGCAAGCGCTCGCTCATCTCCCGCAGGGCCTGGGCGAGGGTGCCGATCTCGTCCTTCTGATCCACGTCCACGCTAGCGGTGAGATCCCCTTCCGCGAGCTTACGGGCAAAGGCCACGCCCTGGCTCACCGGTCCGGTGATGGACCGGGTAAGCAACACGGCAATGGCCGCCGCGAGGACAAGCCCCACAGCAAGCCCGACCCCAGTCGTGGTGATCATGGTCGAAGCCTGTGCCACGGAACCCTGTGCCAAGTGCGCGATCCCCTGCCGCCCGGCGGCAAGGAGCGCCGCCGCTGCCTGCAGGACTTCCTCTCCCTTGGCGGTGCGCTGCCGGTTCAGATCTTCCAATTGCACCCAGGCGGCACGCAGGGCGCGCATCTCGTCGCGGTAGGCAAGGGCCGCCTGCTGGATGGAGGCAAGCTGCTTCAGGTTGACCTCCTGGCGGGTGATGGTCCGCAATTTGTCCACGGTGGCCGCCATCTTCTCGAAATTGGACATTGCCTGTTCCATGCGTTCAGGCTTGCGTTCCACCTGGCCTTGGTAGGTGGCTTGGATCACGGCATTGCCCATGTCGATGAGATCATTGATCCAGGTAACCTTATCCAAGCGCTCCCGCAGACGCTCCGCCGAAGCACCCTCAGCTACTTCCTTCGCCATGGCCTGATTTTGACTCTCCAAAAAGGCATAGCATTGGCGCATGTACTCTCCAGCGAGTTCCTGCATCCGCGCCATGGCTCTCTCTTGGGCCTCGGTGGCGGCCACGCTGGCGTCGGCCAACTGGAAGTACTCATGGGCCTTGGCCTTGAGGGGGGCAATTGCCTCCTTGAGCTTCACCAAGTCCGGCCGTTTGACGGACAAATCATCCGCCTCGGCCAGAGACTTTTTCAATTCCTCGATGGCGGCGCGGCCCTGGTCGAGAAACCGCCTCTCCTTGGTAAAGGCATACCCGCGCCACGCGTACATCATGGACTGGGTGTTGGCCTGCACGTCCGCGGCAATGCCCACCTCAGGCACATACGCATTGGCCATGTGATCCGCCCCGTCCGCGACCTGACGCGCCCCAAAGAAGGTGATCCCCCCGAGCGTGGCCATGATGGCCAAAACCAGGGCAAAACCCAGACCGATTTTGACTCCGAGCTTGAGGTTTTTCATGTGGCTCCTCCCCAGCGGTTTGAAGGTGACACGCATCTTTTCCTTGCCCAAGCATCCGATTGCTTGCAACCCATTCGTTCGTTTTCGTTGCAGCCCATGCTCCGAAGGACGCGCAGGCGGCGCTGCCGTGAACCCCAAAACGTGCGGGGATTGCCCCGTCGGCGCTGGCCCCGCCCTCGGCAACCAGCCCAAAACCTCCTGATTCCCTCAAGCGCCGCACGCCCCAGGGGCGAGCTGGGCGCTCTTGGCCGCGACTTTGGCCAGCAAGGCGTCGAAGGAGCGGGCAAACGCCGCCACACCTTCCTCCTGGAGCTGCTTTTCCACGGCCTCCAGGTCAATGCCCAATGCGGCCAAGGCCGCCAATTGCTCGTAGGCCGCATCCAGGCCCTGGGACAGCGTGGGCGCGACGGTGCCGTGATCCCAAAAGGCCTCCAGGGTGGCCGGAGGCAGGGTATTCACCGTGCGGCCGCCAATGAGGGCGTCCACGTACAGGGTGTCCGGGTAGGCAGGGTTCTTGGTGCTCGTGCTCGCCCAAAGCAGGCGCTGCGCCCGCGCGCCCTCACGCTCCAAGGTACTCCAGCGCGGGCTGGAAAAGATCTCCTGCATCGTGCGGTACGCCACCTTGGCGCAGGCGATGGCGATGGTCCCCTGCAGGTGACGGGCGCCACGCACCTCCAAGAGCGCGTCCACGGCGGAATCGATGCGGCTGACAAAAAACGAGGCCACCGAGGCCACCTGCCGGGCACTCCCTCCGGCGGCAAGCCATTGCGCAAGCCCGGCGATATAGGCCTCGGCCACGGCGCGGTAGGCGCCAAGCCCGAAGATCAAGGTCACGTTGACGCTCACCCCTTGGCGGATAAGGGCCGTGATGGCGGCGATCCCCGCAGGCGTTGCCGGGACCTTGATCATCAGGTTGGGCCGGTCCACGGCGCGCCAAAGCCGCAGGGCCTCGGCAATGGTGCCCGGGGTGTCGTGGGCAAGGGCGGGGCTCACCTCGAGGCTCACATAGCCGTCGTCGCCTGCGCTTTCTTCGTAGACCGGGCGCAGCAGGTCCGCGGCGCGCTGGATGTCCTCCACCATCAAGGTCTCGGCGATCTGTGCTGCGCCCATGCCGCGAGCCGCCAAGGCCCTGATGGCGGCATCGTAATCGGTGCTGCCCACGATGGCCTTTTCAAAGATGGAAGGGTTGGAGGTCACCCCGCGGATCCCGGCCTCGATGAGAGCGGCAAGCCCGCTGCTCTCCACAAGGGAGCGATGGATGTTGTCGTACCAGATGGACTGGCCCAATGCCGCAAGGGCATGGAGTTTGGTCATGGTTTCCTCCTTCACGAAACAGGTCTTTCTCCGCAGCGGACTGCGCCCGCTGCCCGCAGGAGCGGCGGCGCACGGCCCTATGGTCGAGGAAACCATTGCACCATACCGCCTGCAGGCGCAACCAGGCAGCCCGAAAAACGCACGTCTGCCGCGAGTAAAGCACCAACTCGCGGCTTGACCATAGACGGATACGGAGATCTGCGCAGGCAACGCATCTGCTTCCGTTGATTGCGCCATCCCCCCAGATGCACCGCGCGCCCACGAAAAGCGATCCTATTGGCTCACTCCACCAAGGTAGGACAGAGCATCGTCGTCGCAAAAATGCGTTTTCCCCTTCAACCTGCACTGCACTCGCCCAAGGAAGCTGCGCTGTCCTGTGCTTGCCCCTTGACCTCGGGCCCGGCCTTGACCATGCGAGCCGTGCCGGGGCGCAAGCCCCCACCATGTCCTCCCCTGGAGTCTTGCGTGCCTTCCATCCTTTTTGCCACCAATTCCGACAAACTCTCCGGCGGCAACCGCCAACTGGCGCTGGCGGCCAATGCCCTGGCCGCAAGCGGACATACGGTCACGGTCATCGCCCCCACGGGCCGCAAACTCGGCGGCACCTTGGATGCCGCGGTCGCCTGCATCCCGTCAGGCCCTCGTCTGGGCCTATTGCAAGCGCGCCGCATTCTTGCCCACACCCAACCCGATGTGGTGCATTGTTTCCATAGCCGGGTGTACAAAGCCTTTCTCTTCGCCAAATTGCTTGGCGCGCGCTTTCGGCTGTTTCTCAACCGCGGGGTGGTCTTCGTGCCAGGGAGTTTTCCGTTGTTCTTCCTTCCGCAGCTCGACGGCATCATCTGCAACTCTGAGGCAGCAGCCACGGTGCTGCGCCGTCTGTGGATCCCCCAACGCAAGATCCACAGGGTCCCCAACGCCATCGCCATGCCCGAGGGCTGCCCCAACCCCGCCACCCGCCCCAGCCCGCCGTGGGTGACCTTCGTGGGCGGCACCAAGCCCTACAAAGGACTCGACATTTTCCTCAGGGCCATGGCCAGCCTCGCCCGGCGGCGCCGCGACTTCGCGGTGCACGTGGTGGGGACCCACGCAGATTCCCGTTGGGAGGCGCTCCTGGGGCCGGCCGTGGAGCGCACCTGTTTTCACGGCGCCGTAGCCCACGCGGAGGTGCTGCGCGTGCTTTCTGCCACCAGCATCTTCGTGCTCGCCTCGCGTCAGGAAAGCCAGCCCAACGCCCTCTTGGAGGCCATGGCCTGCGGGGCCGCACCTGTGGCCACCGCTGTGGGCGGAGTGCCGGAAATCCTCACCCACGGTCGCGACGGCATCCTCACCACCCCTGAAGACCCCGAGGCCATCGCCCAGGCCGTGGGCCGGCTTTTGGATGTCCCCAGCGAGCGCTTGCTGCTGGCGACTGCGGCCCAAAGGCGTGCCGGGGACTTTTCCGTGCCGACGCGCACAGCCCGCCTGCTTGCCATCTACGGTCTTGACGGAGGCGAAGAGTGATCCCGAGATCCATTCCCGTGCTCTGCTACCACGACGTGGGCACCCCCGGCGGGCACCCGGCCGAACTCTTCGAGGCCCATCTGCAGGAGATCGTGCGCAGCGGCTGGCGCACCCTCTCCTGTGCGGAGCTTTTGGCCGTACTCACGGGAAAAACGCCGGTGCCGGAGCGCAGCCTCATGCTCACCTTCGACGACTGCCACGTCAGCATGTGGACCGAGGTGGCCCCGCGCCTTCGGCGCCTTGGACTGCACGGCGTCTTCTTCGCCATCACCGACTTTTTGGGCCAAGGGCCGGCGCGTACCCCAAGCCAATGCCCTGCCCCGGCCAAGCTCTCCCATGGCCTGCGCCTGGCCCTGCGGCAGCAGGATTTCTCCCATTTCCTGCGCGCAAGCGAAGTGCGCGCCCTGGTGGAGGACTTCGGCTTCGAGGTGCACAACCACACCGCCCGGCACCAGGGCTGCTTCATCAGCCATGTCCCCACCGGCACCGTGGGCCAAGGCTGCCACTGGGCCGTGGCCGGCATCTACCGTACCGAAGACCCGCGCTACCCGGTCTTTGCCCTGGGAAGCGCCTATGCCTACGACGGCTTCTGGCCCGAAGAACTCCCGCACGCCGTGCGTCTCACCCGCCGAAGCCCAGAAGCCCGCGCCACGGACTGTCTGACGGAGCTTGCCCGCTCCCGGGAAGTCATCCAAGAAGTCACCGGCAATGCGGCGGTATGGCTGTGCTGGCCCTGGGGCCATTTTGACGCCACCTCCACCCAGGCGGCGCGCGCAAGCGGCCACGTGGGGGCCTTCACCCTGGAGCGCGGCCCCAACGCGCCAGGCACTGATCCCTTCCGGGTGCAGCGCATCGGCGTGGGCCGCCGCAAAAGCGTGGGCTGGCTGCGCCGGCGCCTGGCCATGCACGCCACCACCTGGGGGGCGCGGCTCTTTGGCAAACGCTTCCGCAGCGTTCCTCCCCACCCGGATCTGCACTCTTTCGAGGTACCTCTTGCATGAAACTCTCCCACGAAGCGCAAAACACCAGCAGCATTGAGCTGCTGCGCCGCACGCTGCGCTATTTTTTCCCCTACCGCGCACGCATCGTCGTCTCCCTCGTCTCCATGGGCATCGTGGCCGCCTGCTCTGCGGCAGCGGCCTTCCTGGTCAAACCCGCCCTGGACGACATCTTCATCCGCAAGGACGAAGACGCCCTGGTGCTCATCCCCGCGGCCCTCATCGCCGTGTTTCTCATCAAGGGGGTCTTCCGCTTTCTGCAGAACTACGAGATGAACTACTGCGGTCTCAAGGTGCTGGAGCAGCTGCGCGAGGAACTCCACAGCCGCATCATCCGGCTGCCGGTGGGGTTTTTCGAGGAAAACCAGACCGGCATGCTCATGTCGCGCATCTTGAACGACGTCACCATGGTGCGCACGAGCCTGCCGAGCATGGTGATGCTGGTGCGCGAGGCCCTCACCATGGTGGGACTGGTGGGGGTGGTCTTCTACCGCGATCCCGCCATGGCCACCTTGGCGGTGGTGGTGCTGCCGGTGGCGGCCTATCCCTTCTTCTACTTCGGCAGGAAGCTGCGCCAGTTGGGGCGCAAGAACCAGGCGCGCCTCTCGGATATTTCCGCCTTCTTGCAGGAGGTCTTCAGCGGCATCCGGGTGGTGAAGCTCTTTGCCGCGGAAAAGCGCGAAGACGAGCGCTTCCGCCGGGAAAACGGCCGCTTGGTGGATATCGCCGTGCGCCAGATCAAGTACAACGAGCTCTCCTCGCCGGTGATGGAGCTCATCGGCGCCCTGGGCGCGGGAGTGGTCATCTGGTACGGCGGCTCCAAGGTGATCGCCGGCGAGTCCACGCCCGGCACCTTCTTTTCCTTCATGACCGCCCTGGTGATGCTCTACGACCCGCTCAAAAAGCTCACCAGCGCCAACCTCGACATCCAAAAGGCCCTGGCCGGGGCGGAGCGTATCTTCCAGGTGCTCGACGACCCACGCCTTGCCGAAGAGCCCCGCGGCGGCATCCCGCTGACGCCGCCCTTCCAGGACCTCGTCTTCGAGCACGTCTCCTTCACCTATCCCGGCACCACCACCCCGGCCCTCCACGACATCTGCCTCACCGTGACCCGCGGCCAAAAAGTGGCCGTGGTGGGCCCGTCCGGCGCCGGCAAGTCCACCCTGGCGGCCCTCATCCCCCGGTTCTATCTCCACGACTCCGGCCGCATCCTCCTCAACGGCCGGCCCATCGAAGACTACGACCTGGCGAGCCTGCGCCGCTTCCTCGGTGTGGTCTCCCAGGACAATTTCCTCTTCAACGGCAGCGTGCGCGACAACATCGCCTACGGCCGGCCCGACGCGCCCATGGAGGCGGTCATCCAGGCCGCCCAGGCCGCTTTTGCCCACGACTTCATCACCCAGCTTCCCCTGGGCTACGACACCATCGTGGGGGAGCGCGGGGTCAAGCTCTCCGGCGGCCAGAAGCAACGCATCACCATTGCCCGGGCCATTTTGGAAAACCCGGAACTGCTCATCCTCGACGAGGCCACCAGCGCTCTGGACACCGAGTCCGAACGCATGGTGCAGCAGGCCCTGGACAACCTCATGGAAGGCCGCACCAGCCTGGTCATCGCCCACCGCCTCTCCACGGTGGTGGAGGCCGATGCCATCGTGGTCCTGGAGGCCGGCCGCATCATCGCCCAAGGCCGGCATCAGGAACTCCTCGCCACCTGCCCCCTCTACCGCGCCATCGCCCAGATGCAGCTTGGCGCCTCCTGATTGGGGGACTTGCCCCACCCCCTGGGGCAAATCCCCCAATGCGGGCGGCCCACCCGCTTCCCGCCGCGACCGGCCTTCAATCAACCAGCAAATATTTTTGCGATTTTTACCATAGGCTTTCTGGCACGATTCCGGCAGACGGCGAACAAACCTTTTTGTTCAAGGAGTCCTGCATGGAACAGAGTGCAATGGTGGAACGTTTCCGTGCCAAGGCCGAAGCGGTCTCGGCCGTGGTGAGCGAAGTGGAGACCATGGCCGAGGCTGTGGCCTACACCGTGGATCTGTGCGTCCACAAAGAGGCCTGCCAGATCCTCGTCTCCGGCTGCGACGAATCCCTCTCCCCGGTGGGACGGGATCTGTGCGGCCTCAAAGAGTGGGGCAAGATCATCGCCGCCCCTGGGATCGATGCCGCCACCCGCGAGCTTCTCGTGGCCCGGGCCAAAGAAAACGGCATCTCCGTCATCGAAAACAGCCTGCGCGAGCATCTCGGGGGGGTGGATATCGGCTTTACCGTCTGCCAGTACGGCATTGCCGAAACCGGCACCTTGGTGCTCGATTCCGTGAGCGAGGAAGTGCGCCTGGCCACCATGCTCGGCGAAATCCACGTGGCGGTGCTGCCCAAAAACCGCATCGCGCCCACGGCGGAAAGCATCGCCGACGATCTGCGCCGCATGCTGGGGCGAAACCCCAATTACCTGGCCTTGATCACCGGCGCCAGCCGCACGGCGGACATCGAGCGCGTCCTGGCCCTTGGGGTCCATGGACCTTTGGAACTGCACATCCTGCTGGTGGAGGAAGCCTAATGCATACCGCCAAGACCCTTCGCGATTACACCAAAGACATCCGCGCCGCCCTGGACAACGCCTTCCTGCGCGAGGCCATGGACAAGTTCGCCACCGCCTATCCCACGGGCCGCGCCAACGCCTTCCGGGAATACGACGTGGCCGCCCTCATCGCCAAGGTGGCGGAGGTCAAAGACCAGGGCCTGAAGCGCCTGGACGCGCTCTTTGCCCAGTTCAAGGCCGAGGCGGAAAAACGCGGGGTGCACGTGCACCTGGCCAAGGACGCCGCCGAGGCCAACGCCTTGGTGACCCGCATCGGCAAGGAGGCCGGCTGCCGCACGGTGGTGAAATCCAAGTCCATGACCGCCGAGGAGACCCTGCTCAACCACACCCTGGAGGCCGAAGGCTTCGAGGTCACGGAGACGGATCTCGGCGAGTGGATCATCCAGCTGCGCCACGAAGGCCCGAGCCACATGGTCATGCCCGCCATCCACCTTTCCCGCTACCAGGTGGCGGACCTCTTCTCGCAAGTGACCCGCCAGACCCAGCCCACGGACATCCAGCGCCTGGTGAAGGTGGCCCGCCGCGAACTGCGGCCCAAGTACGCCGCCGCGGACATGGGCATCAGCGGCGCCAATTTCGCCATCGCCGAGACCGGCACCATCGGCATCGTCACCAACGAAGGCAACGCCCGCCTGGTCTCCACCCTGCCGCGGGTGCACGTGGTGCTCACCGGCATCGACAAGCTGTGCGCCACCCTGGAAGACGCCCTGCACATCCTCCGGGTGCTGCCCAAGAACGCCACCGGCCAGGCCATCACCAGCTACGTCACCTGGATCACCGGGGCCAATCCCTGTGCGGCTGCGCCCAACGGCACCAAGGAGATGCACGTCATCTTCCTCGACAACGGCAGAAGCGCCCTGGCCAAGGACCCGCTCTTCAAACAGGTGCTGCGCTGCGTGCGCTGCGGGGCCTGCGCCAACGTGTGCCCGGTGTACCGCATGGTGGGCGGCCACGCCATGGGGCATATCTACATCGGCGCCATCGGCCTCATCCTCACCTACTTCTTCCACGGCAAGGACAAGGCCAAGACCCTGGCGCAAAACTGCATCAACTGTCAGGCCTGCAAGAACATCTGCGCCGCGGGCATCGATCTGCCCCTGCTCATCCAGGAAATCCGCGCCCGCATCAACGAAGAAGAGGGCCGGCCCATGAGCTCGGCGCTTTTGTCCATGGCCATGAAAAACCGCAAATTCTTCCATGGGCTTCTGCGGGCGGCCAAGTTCGCCCAAAAACCCGTGGCCGAGGGCGGCTACATCCGGCACCTGCCGGAGATCTTCGCCAAGGATCACGGCTTTCGGGCACTGCCCGCCATTGCCGAGGTCCCCTTCCGCGACCGCTTCGCCCGCCTGCGTCCCCAGGTGGAGCGGCCCGTCAAGCGCATCGCCCTGTTCTCGGGCTGCGTGCAGGACTTCGTGTATCCGGAACAACTGGAAGCCGCGCTGCAGGTCCTGGGACGACTGGGGGTGGCCGTGGACTTCCCCATGGAGCAGAGCTGCTGCGGGCTTCCCCTCTCCACCATGGGCGAGAAGGCCGCGGCCCAGGACGTGGCGCGGCAGAACATGGCGGCCCTTGCCGGCGACTACGACGCCATCGTCACCCTGTGCGCCTCGTGCGCCTCGCATCTTGCCCACGGCTACGGGCACCTCTTGGGAGACAGTCCGGAAGTGCAGGCCTTTGCCGCCAAGGTCATGCCCTTTTCGGCATTCGTCTCCAGCCTGAACGTAGGCCCGGAGCTCTTCCAGCAGACCATGGAACGGGCCACGCTCCACGCCCCCTGCCACCTGTGCCGCGGCATGGGCGTCACCGAAGAGCCACGGCAGCTCCTCAAGACCGCGGGCTACGAATACGCCCCGGCGGAGCTCGAGCAGGTGTGCTGCGGCTTTGGCGGCACCTATTCCGCCAAGTTCCCGGGGGTGTCGGAGAACATCCTCAAGCTCAAACTGGCTGACGTGGCCCGCACCCATGCCGAGACCTTGGTCACCGAATGTCCGGGCTGCGTCATGCAACTGCGCGGCGGGGCCATCCAACACGGCCACGGCTTCGAAGTCCGGCACATGGCCGAGGTGCTCGCCGCCCACCTCAAGGACAAATAGCACGGCCCAAGGCCGTCCCCACCAGCGCCCCGGAGCTCCAACCTCCGGGGCGTTTTTTGCGCCCGGCAACGCGCCGGCCCCACGCCTTGACCACAGACCAGGCTGCCGCGTAGCACGGGTGCGACATTCGGTATCAAGGAATTGTTCCGATTATGCCCAGCGCACATCCTTCTTCCACCCACCACGACATGCCGTATCTCCCCCTCACAGACGACATGTTTGATGCGTGGGAAATGGATCTGGATGGTGCGGCACTGGCAGACGCGCCCGCGGCCCCAAGCGGCCCGGTGGAACCCCACGCCCCCGCACCGTGCCGCATCCCGGCGCTGGCATGCCTCGCGGCCGCGCTCCTCATGCACCTGGCTGCGGTAGCGGCCGTGGACTGCCGCAAGCCGCCCCAGCCATCTTCCCCGCCCCCAGTCCTGGTGCTTTCCTGGGGTCTTGGCCCGGGGGCATCGCCTGCCTCCCCCGGCAAGGGTTCTTCCCCAGGGGCCCCGATGGCCCAAGGACCTGCGCCGGCAGCGCCGCACCCCCAAAGGCCGCCTGTGGCACCCCGCACCGCTTCCGCTCCCCAGGAAAGCAGCCCTTCAGCGCCGCTGCCGCTCCCCAAACCCGTTGCCGCCCCATCCCCAGCGCGCCCCAAAGCCACGGCCACCACGCCCCGCCCAGCCCCCCAGCGCTCCGCCCCCAAGCCCACGTCCGCCGTTTTTCCCCTACCGACTGAAGACACTGCATCCACCGCCCCAAAATCCCCCGAAGCCGCGCCCCCAAGCCCTGCCGCGGACGCCGGATTCGGGGAAGGAGCCGCGGCCACAGGATCGCCAGAGGGGGCAGGGGCACCATGGGGTACTGGCCCTGGCGGCGGGGGGATGACGGGGCCTGGCGGCGGGGGTGGCGGTGATGGCGGCGCCTGGGACGCCGAGCGCATAGATACCCCGCCGCGCCTTATCCGCCGCCGGGACCCGGTCTATCCCCTCCTGGCCCGGCGCCAAGGCATCCAGGGCATGGTCACGGCCCGGGTGCTCGTAGGGACCACCGGCGCGGTGCAGGCGGTGGTCATCGAATCCGCCACCCCGCCCGAAATCTTCGAGGAGGCGGTGACGGAGGCGCTTTCGCGCTGGCAGTTTTCTCCGGGCAGGCACCACGGCCAAACCGTGGCCGCCTGGGTGCGCGTCCCCATCCGTTTCCAGCTCCGCTAGCCCCGCGGACAGTTGACCTTGGCCGCATCCCCGGCCACAAGGCCCCCATGCCGCTTGCCGCCATCGATACCGTACTGCTCGACCGGGACGGCACCCTCATCGAGGAGTGCCACTACCTCTGCGACCCGGATGCCGTGCGCCTCATCCCCGCAGTAACCGCCCCCATGGCCCGTCTGTGCCAGCTGGGGGTGCGGTTTTTCCTCGTCTCCAACCAAAGCGGTATCGGCCGGGGGATCTTCCGCGAGGCGGACCTCGCCCGCGTGCAGGCCCGCCTCACGGAGCTGTTGGCTGCCCAAGGCATTACCCTTGCCGGCGCCGCCTTTTGTCCGCACGCCCCAGAAGAGGACTGCCGTTGCCGCAAGCCGGCCCCAGGGCAATGGGAGGCCTTGGACCAGGAGCACGGGCTTGATCCCGGCTCCACCTTGGTGGTGGGGGACAAGATCTCGGACGTGGCCTTCGGCCGAAGCCAAGGCTGCATGACCGCCTTGGTGCGCACCGGCCACGGCGAGGCGCACGCCAAGCGCCTGGGGCTTCCGCCCCTTGCGGGCGACCTCATGGCGCTTCCCGCGCACCCCCAATGGCCTGATCTGCAGGCCTCGAGCCTGGCCGCAGTGCTCAAAGCCCTGCTGGCTGCCCGGGAGGAGCGGTGATCATCGGATTGGACGCCAAGCGCTTCTTCACCAATGCCACGGGCCTGGGCACCTACGCCCGCACCACCATCCAGGCCCTGGCCCGCTACCAGAAAGGTCTGCGCCTGGTGCTCTTCACCCCCACGGCCACCGGTCCCTTTGCCCCACAGGTGCCGGCGCAAGTCGAGGTGGTCGCCCCGCGCCTTCCCCGAAGCCTCGCCCCGCTGTGGCGAAGCTTCGCCCTGCCCAGGGACGTGGCCCGCGCCGGGGTCCACATCTACCACGGTCTCTCCCACGAACTGCCGCTTGTCCCGCTTCCCCGCGGCGTGCGCTCCGTGGTCACGGTACATGATCTGCTCTTTCTTTCCCACCCGCACCGCTACCCGGCAGTGGACCGGCTCCTCTACCGCCTGAAATACCAGGCGAGCATCGCCAAGGCCCATTGCATCCTGGCCATCAGCCAGGCCACCCGGCAGGAGCTCATGGAGCGCCTGGCCGTCCCTGCCGAGCGCATCCGCGTGGCCTACCAGGCCTGCCCGGAGGTCTACTTCGGCCCGCCCCCGGTGGCGCCGCCCGCGGTGCGCCAGCGCCTTGGCCTTGCCCGCGATTTCGTCCTCTTCGTGGGAAGCCTCATCCCCCGCAAGGGTGCGGCGACGCTGGTGGAGGCCGTAGGAAGGCTTCCGCGCCCCCAGCGCCCGGCCCTGGTCCTGGCGGGCGCCGGGCCGCTGGAGTCCTCCTTGCGCCAGCAGGCGCAGCGCCTTGGGGTATCGGCGACGTTCCTCGGCCATGTGGCGGCAGAGCTTTTGCCCGGGCTCTACGGGGCGGCACAACTCCTCGCCTATCCCTCCGAGGCCGAAGGCTTCGGCCTTCCCATCGTCGAGGCCTTGGCCTGCGGCACCCCGGTGCTCACCTCCACAGGCTCCTGCTTTGCCGAAGCCGGCGGCCCTGGGGCCATCTACACCCCGCCGGCAGACGCCGAACGCCTGGCGCAGGCCATGGCCCGCGTCCTCGAAGACAGCGCCCTGGCCGAAAACTTGCGTCAGGCCGGCCGCGCCCATGTGGTCGCCAACTTTCACCCCCAGGCCGTGGCCGCCCGCCTTGCCGCCATCTACCGGGAGATCCTGGAGGCGCCATGCACGCGGTGATGATCCGCCTGAGCGCCCTGGGCGACGTGACCCTCACCACCGGGGTGCTCCACTTCTGGCACCAAACCCGAGGCATGACGTTCACCGTGGTCACCCGTGACGCCCTCACTCCTCTCTTTGCCGGCCATCCGGCAGTGCGCGACGTCATCGCGGTCACCGAAGCACACCGCAGCGCCCATGGCTGGCTGCGCTGCGCACGCGCCCTGGCACGCCGCTTTGCCGGCTCCCCCCTCATCGACCTCCACGGTACCCTGCGCACCCGTCTGCTCCAGATGCTCTGGCACGGCCCGGTGCACCGCTATCCCAAATTCACCCTGACCCGACGCCTCTTTCGCGCCACCCACCACCCCGGCATGGGCGCACGCCTCCTCGCCGCCTCCGTGCCCCAGCGCTACGCCCTGGCCCTGGAGCCGCAGGCCCCGACGCGTACGAGCCTTGCGCCGCGCCTCTTTCCCTCCCCGGAAGAACTAGCCTGGGCGCGCGCCCTGCTCGAGGGCCTCGGGCTCTGCCGTCCCCTGGCCCTGCACCCCTACGCCACCCACCCCGCCAAGACCCCAAAGCCCGCCTGGTGGCGCATCCTGCTGCGCACCCTCCAGGAAGCCGGCGTCCCCTGCCTCGTCATCGGCCACAGTTCCACCCCGCTCATCGCCCACAGCCCCGTGGACCGCACCAGCCGTGACAGCCTGCGGCAGACCATGGCGCTGCTTTCCCTCTGCCAGGGACTTGTCACCGGCGACTCCGGCCCCATGCACCTGGCCTGGGGGGTGGACACCCCGGTGTTCGCCCTCTTTGGCCCCACCACCGCCCATTGGGGATTTGCCCCGGCAGGAGCGCGCCACCACATCCTCACCGCCCCATGTCCCAAGGCCCCGTGCTCGCTCCACGGCCAAACCCCATGCCCGGGCGGCGCCACCTGCCTGGACCGCTTGGATCCCCAAGCCACCGCCGCCAGCATCCTCCACTGGCGCGCCCGTGTCGCTGCGTAGCGAAAAAACCCCTGCTGCACCTTGACGGGCACCTCACTTACCAATAAAAATTCTCATCAACATCAAGGAGGTCGCCATGCGCGAGTATCTCAAAAAAGACATGCGCCTCACCAGCCAGCGCCAAGTGATCCTGGAAGAGCTTCGCAGCGTCACGACCCACCCCACCGCTGAAGAAGTGTACGCCATGGCCAAGCGTCGGCTGCCCCGCATCAGCCTGGGAACGGTGTACCGCAACTTGGATGTGCTGGCAGACCTGGGCTTGGTGCGCGTGCTGGAGATGGCCTCACAGCAGCGGCGCTTCGATGCGGACATGCGGCCGCACCATCACATCCGCTGCCAGGTATGCGGCCGGGTGGACGACATCTGGCAGCCGCTTGCCCTTTCCATGGACCTGCACGCCCTGGACACCCCATACCACGTCACGGGCTACGAGCTGGAGCTTACGGGCATCTGTCCCCAATGCCAGCAGTGCCAGGAGGAACCGACCCCTCCTCAAGAAAAAAATGCTGGATAGTGCCACCCCGTTGAGCTATATGGGGAACTATCCTTCAACCCTCAACTTCATCCAAAGGAGCAACCCATGAGCAAATACGTGTGCACCCTGTGTGGCTATGTGTATGACCCTGCCAAAGGTGACCCCGACAGCGGCATCGCCCCAGGGACGGCCTTCGAAGACCTGCCCGAAGACTGGGAGTGCCCCGTATGTGGGGCCAGCAAAGCCGATTTCGTCAAAGAAAACTAATTGGGGACCACGATGGCTGCCATTGAAATCAAGAAAAACGTCTACTGGGTCGGCGTGGTTGATTGGAATATCCACGATTTCCATGGATATTCCCGTTCTCCGGAAGGCACGACCTACAACGCCTACCTCGTGCTGGACGACAAGATCACCCTCTTCGACTCTGCACCGCAAAAATTCCAGTGGGATCTCTACCACCAGATCCGCTCCATCATCCCCCTGGAAAAGATCGACTATATCGTGTGCAACCACATCGAGCCCGATCATGCGGGTGCCATGCCCTTCCTCATGGAGCATATCCGGCCCGAAAAAGTCGTCTGCTCCAAGATGGGACACCGCATGCTGCTCGATCACTTCCATCAGCCCGACTGGCCCTACCATGTGGTGGGAACAGGAGACACGCTATCCTTGGGCGCACGCACCGTCCATTTCCTGGAGACGCGCATGCTCCATTGGCCGGACTCCATGTTCTCCTACATCCCGGAGGACAAGCTCCTCATCTCCAACGACGCCTTTGGCCAAAACCTGGCCACCAGCGAACGCTTTGACGACGAGGTGGACTTCGGTCGCCTCATGAGCGCCACGTCTCACTACTACCACAACATCGTGCTGCCGTATTCGACGCGGGTTCTGGAAGTGCTCGCCGAGGTGGGCAAACGCGGCTGGCAGATCGACATGATCGCCCCGGACCACGGCATCATCTGGCGCTCGCACGTGGCGGACATCCTGGCGGCCTATCAGGCCTACGCCGAGCAGAAGACCGGTAAGCGCGCCGTGGTGGTGTATGACACCATGTGGCACTCCACGGAAAAGATGGCCAAGGCCATTGCCGATGGCATCATGGAAACCGGTGTGGGGGTGCGGGTCATGAGCCTCAAAGAATACCACCACAGCGACGTCATGGCGGAGCTGGCCACAGCCACGGGCATCGTGTGCGGCTCTCCCACCCACAATAACGGCATCCTTCCCCTTATGGCCGACTTCCTCACCTACATGAAGGGGCTCCGGCCGGCAGGTCGCATCGGGGCCGCCTTCGGGTCCTACGGCTGGAGTGGTGAGTCGGTCGCCGCCATCACCGAATGGCTCAAGAGCGCCAAGGTGGATGTGGTGGAACCCGGGGTCAAGGCCAAGAACGTGCCCGATCACGCCAAGCTTGCCGAGTGCAAGGACTTGGGCCGCCGCGTGGGCCAGGCCATCATCGAACGCGTGCAAAGCCGCGCCTAAGGAACATCCATGAACCGCCGCCAGCGCAAAACCTGGGTTTTGGAGCTCCTCGCCCATCCCCAATGGGAGGCGCGCCTGCACGAACTCCTGGCGGTACCCGGCGAACACGTGCTGGGAGGGCTCTTTGGGGCCCTCCTCCATCCAGATCCCCTGGTGCGCTGGCATGCGGTGACGGCCTTTGGCCTGGTGGTGGCTGCCATGGCCGAGGCCGCCCCGGAATCCGCCCGGGTGGTCATGCGCCGCTTTCTCTGGAGCCTCAACGACGAGTCCGGCGGCATCGGCTGGGGAGCGCCCGAGGCCATGGCCGAGATCATGGCGCAAAGCCCCCGCATGGCAAACGAATATGCCAAGATCCTGCGGGCCTACATCCACGAAGCCGCAGACGACTGCCCGGACTGCTTTCTGGAATACGCCCCCTTGCGCCGCGGGGCCTTCTGGGGTCTGGGCCGTCTTGCCGAGGTGCGTCCCGAACACGTGGTCGACGCAGCCCCGGATATCATCGCCGCCCTCCATGAGCCCGATGCCGGCATCCGCGGCCTTGCCGCATGGGCTGCCGGGAACCTGCGCCTTGCCGAGGCCGTGCCAGGGCTTCAGGCCAGCGTCCACGACCCCGCATCCCTGGAGATCTACCGCCAGCGCACCCTGAGCTCGACCACGGTCGGCACCCTGGCCGCCGAGGCCCTCGCCGCGCTGGGCAAGTCCGGCCCTTCCCACCCCTAACCCTAAGGAGATTGCTATGGACGTACTGTGGCTCTCGCGTCTGCAATTCGCCATGGCCACCCTGTTCCATTTCATTTTCGTGCCCCTGACCTTGGGGCTCTCCATTCTGGTGGCCATCATGGAGACCAAGTATGTGCGCACCGGGGACCCGGTGTACAAACGCATGACCCAGTTCTGGGGCAAGCTCTTCGTCATCAACTTCGTGCTCGGCATCGTCACCGGCATTACCCTGGAATTCCAGTTTGGCACCAACTGGTCCCGCTACTCGGCCTACGTGGGCGACATCTTTGGCTCGCTACTGGCCATCGAGGCGACCCTGGCCTTTTTCCTGGAATCCACCTTTCTTGGGGCCTGGATCTTCGGCTGGGACAAACTTTCTGCCAAGATGCACGCCGCCTGTATCTGGCTTGTGGCTGCAGCCTCCAATATCTCCGCGCTGTGGATCCTGCTCGCCAACGGCTTCATGCAGCACCCCGTGGGCTACGTCCTGCAAAACGGCCGCGCCGAGCTGGAGAGTTTTCTCGCAGTCATCACCAACGGCTTTGCCTGGCAGCAGTACATCCACACCCTGTCCGGGGCCTTTGCCCTGGCTGGCTTTTTCGTCATGGGGATCTCCGCCTTTCATCTGCTGCGCAAGAACGAAACCGATTTCTTCACCCGCTCCTTCCGCTTGGGTTCTCTCTTTGCGTTGATCTTTTCCCTCGTCGTGGCCATCCAAGGCCATCACCACGCCCAGGAAGTCACCCGCATCCAGCCGGCCAAGCTGGCGGCCATGGAAGCCCTGTGGGAGACTCCGCAAAAGGGTGAGGGCGCGCCCATGTATCTCTTGGTGCTCCCGGATGAAGACAACGAGCAAAATGCCATCGAGGCCTTGGGCATTCCCGGTGGCCTGTCCTTTCTCGCCCACGGCTCCTTCACTGCGCCGGTCCAAGGGCTCAAGGAATGGCCCAAGGAAGACCGGCCGCCGGTGCTCCTCACCTTCCTCTCCTTCCGCGCCATGGTGGGTCTGGGCACCCTCATGATCGCCCTGGCGGCCTGGGCCTGGCTCTCCCGCAACCGCCTGGAGCACTCCTCCACGCTCCTGCGTCTTTTGCCCTACGCCATCCCCATCCCCTATCTGGCCTTGGAAGCCGGCTGGATGGTGGCGGAAGTGGGACGCCAACCCTGGATCGTCTACGGCCTCATGCGGACCGCCGACGCCGTATCCCCCGTGGCCGCAAGCCAAGTGGCCTTCTCGCTGGTGGCGCTCACCGTGCTCTACGCCCTGCTCGGCGCAGCGGACATCGCCATGCTCACCATCTACGCCCGCAAGGGCCCCAAGCCTGCGTAAGGAGGACGTGCCATGCTGGAGACCATCTGGTTTCTCGTCTGGGGAATTCTTTGGGCGGTGTATTTCGTGCTGGACGGCTTTGACCTGGGTCTGGGCACACTGCTGCCGATCCTGGGCAAAACCGATACCGACCGCCGCACCATCTTGAACGCCATGGGCCCCTTCTGGGACGGCAACGAGGTATGGCTCATCACTGCCGGAGGCGTCACCTTCGCCGCCTTCCCCAGGGCCTATGCCATCATGTTCAGCGGTCTCTACACGCCGCTCATGCTGCTGCTCATCGCCCTCATCGTCCGCGGCGTGGCCTTCGAGTTCCGCCATCTACGCGACTGCCCCTATTGGCGCGCCTTGTGGGACTGGGCCATGACCCTCGGCAGCTTCCTGCCCGCCCTGCTCTTGGGTGTTGCCTTTGCCAACATCTTCCAGGGCCTTCCCTTGGACACGCAAGGCATCTTCCAGGGCAGTTTCTTCTCCCTGCTCAACCCCTATGGCCTTGCGGGCGGCGTGCTCTTCGTGCTCCTGTTTGCCCTGCACGGCTGCCTGTGGCTCGCCCTGCGCACCCATGGAGAGCTCCATGACCGGGCCGTGGCCATGGCCGGGCGCATCTACCCCATCCTGGCGGCGGTCATCGCCCTGTTTGTGGTCCTGACCGTGCCGTTGACGGGCCTTTTGCGCAACTACCTCACCAACCCGCTGCTTCTGGTGCTTCTGGCCATCCCCGTGGGGTGTCTCGTGCTGGTGCGCAAGGAAATCCAAAAAGGCGCGGGCTGGAAGGCCTGGGCCCTGTCCGCAGGGCTCATCGCCGGCCTTACCCTCTTCGGGGTGACCGGGCTCTATCCCAATATCCTGCCCTCCAGCCTGGACCCGGCAGCATCCGTCACCGCGTTCAACGCCGCCTCCAGCACCAAGACGTTGTCTATCATGCTGCTGGTGGCCCTGATCTTCGTGCCGGTGGTGGCGCTCTACCAGGTGTGGATGTACCGCACCTTCTCCCACAAGATGGACGAGCGCGACCTCTCCCACGACAACGCCTACTAAGCCCCCTCCCTCCACGCCAAAGCCCCCTGGAGCCGGATGACTCCAGGGGGCCTTGGTGCTCTGCCCTCGTGACGGGCTAGTTGGGGTTCCACTCCCCCGGGGACTCACGCAGGTAGAGATCCAACTCCGGCGAGATCCCCACACGGATCTCGTCATCAAGGCGCTGGATCACCACATTGCGGTCGGGGTCCATACCCACATCCAAGGCAAGCTCCCGCAAATGGGACAGTACTCCGTCAATCTTGCGGCGAGCTTCGCTATTTTCTTCATAAGCGTGACGCGGAATGCGTGCGGTGGCGATATACATGACTGCCTCCTGAAGACGCCTGGGCATCTTCCTTCAGGAAACATAATACCCAAAAAACGAAAGACAAGCTTAGCGCATGCCAAAAATGCGGCGCATTTGCTCGAGCCGCAGCTCTTCCAAGGCGTTTTCCATGGCCACGACGGCCTCTTGCGCTGCGGCGGTGGTGTGGATCTCTTCGAGCATGCAGGCGTTGACCGCAGCCTCCGCCTGACGCAGGGCATTGCAAAAGGCGAGATATTCCCCTGGGGTGCCGTAGGCGCTCTGCACCAGACCTGCGAAGGTAGCGCCTTGGGCCGCCAGCAGGCGACCATAGTGCTCCTCAAGGAGCGCTACTTCCTTGGCCTGCGCGGCCCGGATGCGCTCCCAAGCCGCAGGACTCCCAACCTCAAAGGGCGGGTCCGGGAAGACCAGTGCAGGGGCCGCACCATCCCGGGCTGCCTCTCCTGCACGCTTCAGGGCCAAGCGCTTGGTCAAGAGAAACCCATCGGCAAAGATCTTCGCTTCCTTCTTATGGCGCTGCATGTCCAAGGCAAAAAACACGAAAAGCGGCGGAAGCAGAATCATCCACGCCGAAGGCTTGGGCCGCGGCAAAACCGCCTGCGCAAGCCGGGCCGCGAGGGCCTCTTCCGCGGCCAGCACCAATGCCTGACGATCCGCAAGCGATGCGCCCATCACAACACCTTCGCAAAGATCCAGCCGCCGGAAATCAACGTCCCGAGTGAGCTTCCCATGTTGGCGAACACCACCACGAGCAGGATGCGGCTGACCGGGTTGGTCCAAAAACCACGCACCGTAAGGATGCTCTGGGGCAAGGCCTCCAGGTCCGCCACCGTAGGTTTGCGCGCCCACGCCTGCACGAGCCCCGCCACCCAGCCGGCAGCGATCATGGGGTTGAGGCTGGTAAACGGCGAGGCCACCAGGGCCGAGAGCACCGCCAACGGGTGGCCCAAGGCCACGGCAGCACCCAATGCCGAAAGCGTGCCGTGCACCCCAAACCAGATGAGCACCGCCTCACCGGTCAAGGCCGCGCCGCCACGAAAAAAACCGAGCACCACCAAGGCGACGATGAGCGCAGGGATGAGCCAGGCCGCAGCCCGACGCCACGGCGATGGCGGCGGTACTTCCTCCAGCGGGGCGAGATCGCACGGCTCTTCGATATGGCGCACAATGCCCGGCACGTGCCCGGCCCCCACCACGGCAACGATGCGCTCTCCCGGGGCTTGGCGAATCTTTTCCGCCAAATACCGGTCCCGCTCGTCGATGAGCCTGGCCTTGATCTCGGGAAATCCTTCCGCCAATTCCGCCATGGCCGCCGTCAGGGCGTCGGACTCTTTGAGGCGCTCCACCGAAGCGGCATCCACCTCCTCATCGTCAAAGATGCTCCACAACAGCTGGCCAAAAAACCGCATCTTGGTCCACCAGCCCATGCCGCCCCAGACGCGCTTCAAGGTCACTTGCACGTCACGGTCCGCCAGTACCAGCTGCGCCCCATGGGTTCGGGCAAGCTCCACGGCAGCGAGCATTTCGGCGCCCGGCTGCACTCCCAAGCGATCCCCGATGCGTCGGTACATGGCCTGAAGGATAAGTTGCACGAGCAAAAACGCCGCCTTGCCCTGCCGGATGACCCGGTACACATCCATCCGACGCCAGGACTCGGGGTCGGACAGCGATTGGTAGCGGGCAGGACACAGCTCCACGCAAACCGTATCCGGGCGCACGGCCTGGATCGTATGGCGCACATCCTCGACGCTTTGCCGGGATACGTGGGCAGTACCAACGAGATACACTTCCCGCCCAGGAAGCGTGATGGAGGTGACCGAAGCGGGCAACGAGGATGAGTCTGTCGCAGTCATGAGGGTTCCTTGCAGCAAAAATCCAGGTTGGAGCGACCTTCGCCGCAACGCCTGTGGCGCGTTGTGGTAGCCGCCCCCCGCGGGGAAAGCAAGCCGCGGCCTCTCGACAATCCCCCCACCGTCGCCGTAGACAGAGCCCATGCGCCCGGTCTTTGTGCTCCTCACCGATTTCGGCTACGCCAGCCCCTACGTGGGTCAGATGAAGGCCGTGCTCCTGGCAGGCTGCCGCGACGCCGCCATCATCGACCTCACGCACGACATTACGGCCCACGCCGTCTGCGAGGCGGCCTTTCTCCTTACAGCCAGCATCCCCTATCTACCGGCTCAAAGCATCGTACTCGCCGTGGTGGACCCGGGAGTGGGCACCGAGCGGGCCATGGTGCTTTGGGATACCCCGGAGCTCCGTATCCTCGCCCCGGACAACGGCCTGCTTGCACCCCTGGCCCACCAAGGGACGCTCTGGCGCATCTCCATGCCTGAAGCGCCCAGCGCCACCTTCCACGGCCGGGACGTCCTCGCCCCCGTGGCGGTGCGCCTCGCCCTGGGGGATCCGCCGATCGCTGTGGCAACGCCGTGGGGGACGCAGCCCCTTGTGAGCCTTCCTGCACCGCCAGCGCCTTCCCCCGGGCAGATCCTTACCCGGGTGGCGCATGTGGACCGCTTCGGCAATTGTCTGCTCGAGCTTCCGGCCAACACGCCACTGCCCGCCCGTATCCTGGTGCAAGGACGGCCCGCGCGCGTCGTGCGCACCTACAGCGACCTGGCCCCCCAAGAGCTCGGGGTGCTCCGGGGAAGCCAGGGGGTCTGGGAGATTGCCCTGCGGGAGGCATCAGCCGCGCACCTGCTGGGGCTGGGTGCCGGGGCATTGGTCTTCCTCGTCCCAGCCGATCCCTCCACCCCGGCATGAACGCCGCGCCCATCAGCCGCCTCTGGCGCCGCATCCACCTGGCCCTAGCCTTTCTCACCATCTTCCCAGGACCGCGCCAGGCCTGCTCGGAAGCGGACATCATCTCCAGCGTCCCGTTCTATCCCCTCGTGGGAGCTGTGCTTGGCGCGCTGCTTGCCGCAGCGGCCTGGGCCATGCACATGCTGCTTCCTCCGCTCGTGGCGGGATTTGCCCTCGTCGGGGTATGCGCGGCCCTTACCCGAGGACTCCATTGGGACGGACTGGCGGACGTAGCCGACGCCTGGGGGGCTCGAGCAGAAGGCGACCGCTTCTGGGCCATTGTCAAAGATAGCCGCATGGGCGCCTTCGGGGTCCTCGCCATGGTCCTCGGGGTGGGACTGCAAGGGGCGGCCCTGGGGAACCTCTGCGCGGCGGCGCGCCTCGAACCCATTTTCCTTGCCCCGTGCCTCGGCCGCTTGGCCTGCCTCGCCCTCGCCTCTGCAGGGCGACCATGGGCCAGGCCAGGGCTGGGAAGCCTCACACTGCGCGGCGCAACGCCCCCAGCCCTTGGCGCCAACCTTCTGGCCGCAGGCCTTCTTGCCGGTCTCGCCATGCCCCTGACCCGACTCCTAGCGGCACTTGGGGCCTCGAGCATCGGTCTTGGACTTCTCCTGCGCCTTGCCCGCCGCCACCAAGGACTCAACGGCGATTTTCTCGGAGCCGCCATTGTCTGGACCGAGACCATGGTGCTGGTATGCTCCTGAGCGATAGCTCAAACGCATCGTCGCTCCCGTGCCTACTGCTCCCCTATCGACCATCGCTGCCTGCCTATTTGACCAGGCTTCCAAAAGCTTCTATAGCCACCCCCACCTTGAGCCAATGCTCAAGGCATCTTCTCTTTCGCCATCTGGCCAACTTCGACGAGGTATCTGTATGGAATTTCCAAGCTTGCGTATCGGCGATCTCATCGCCCGCATCCCCATTGTCCAAGGCGGCATGGGCGTGGGCATTTCCCTGTCCAACCTGGCATCTGCGGTCATGAAAGAAGGCGGCATCGGCGTTATCGCCGCAGCCATGATCGGCATGGGCGAGCCGGATATCGGCTCCAATTACCGGGAGGCCAATGTCCGCGCCCTCACTCGCGAGATTCGCGCCGCCCGGCAAAAGGCCGACGGCATCCTTGGGGTCAACATCATGGTAGCGCTCACCAATTTCAGCGATATGGTGCGCACTTCCATCAAGGAAGGGGTCGATGTCATCTTTGCGGGCGCAGGACTGCCCTTGGATCTGCCCAGCTATCTCGAAGGGGCAAAGACCAAGCTCGTGCCCATCGTGTCTTCCGCCCGGGCCGCGGCCATCATCTGCAAAAAATGGCTGCAGAAGTTTGACCGCCTGCCGGATGCCTTCGTGGTGGAAGGGCCCAAGGCCGGCGGCCACTTGGGCTTCAAACCCGAACAAATCCAAGACCCTGCCTTCGCCCTGGAGCGTATCGTTCCGGAAGTCGTGGCCACGGTACGGGAGTTCGAAGAACGGGCCCAACGCCCCATCCCGGTCATCGCTGCCGGCGGCGTGTACGAGGGCGCGGACATCCACAAATTCCTTGAGCTTGGTGCCGCAGGGGTACAAATGGGCACCCGCTTCGTGGCCACCCACGAATGCGACGCCGACCCGCGCTTCAAGGAGGCCTACATCCAGGCCAAGCCCGAGGACATTGAGATCATCCAAAGCCCCGTGGGCCTTCCCGGCCGGGCCATCATCAGCTCCTTCCTGGAAGACGTCAAACGCGGGCTCAAAAAGCCCTTCACCTGCCCCTTCCACTGTGTCTCCACCTGTGACTACACCAAGAGCCCGTACTGCATCGGCATGGCGCTCACCAATGCCAAAAAAGGGCTCCTCAAGCACGGGTTCGCCTTTGCCGGCGCCAATGCCTGGCGCGTGGACAAGATCATCTCCGTGCGGGAGCTCATTGATTCCCTGCGGCAAGGCTTTGCCGCCGCCGTGGCGGACTCCAGCCCGGAACCGTGCGCAGCCTAGCTCGCCGCCAGTCTCTCCGTGATCCGGGGGCACCCTGCTCCCGGATCATTTCCCGCCGCCTCAGACCTCCCCCTCAAAAAAAAAAAAAAGCGGCGGGCCTGCACCCACCGCCAACAACGCCCCGCCACAGCGGCGGCAGAAGACACCGCCCGCATTTAAACCCAGTCAAGCCACTTCTTCACCCACGCCCCGTTGGGGCCATGGATGAACCCGCATTTAGAGCCAATCAAGCCACTTCTTCCAACGGCTTGGCGAGAGTTCTTCTCCCACCGCAGTTTCTTGGTATTTGACAAACGCTGCCTTGCGCCGACTATCGGCAAGGCTGGCCACATCCGCAATATCGCCATACTCCCGAAAGATGGCGTCATAGCGCAGCCAGGCGGCCTTATAGGACCCAGATTCCCAGTAAAAGTTGGCGATATAGAGCTCGTGTTCCGCCAAACGCCGCCGGCATTTTTCGATGTACTGCCGCGCCTCGGCCGCATACGGCGTCTCGGGATAGGTCTGGATGATGCGCTGGAAGTGCTCGATGGCCTCAGCCACCTGATCCTGAGGCAGATCGATGGCGGGCTGCACCTCGTATTTGCTCACCCCAAGCTGGAACAACACATACGGGACCTGCTCGCTTCGCGGATGCAAGGAGAGGAATTCATCGTAGGTATCGATGGCCTCTCGGTATTGTTTGTTGAGAAAATACGCATCTCCCAACATGATGCGGCCCTGAATGGAATACGGACTAAAGGGATAGCGGTCCCCGAGCTTCACCAGCGATTCGATGGCCGCGGCATAGTCCTTCTCTTGCATGGATGCCTGGGCGTTCTGATACAACTCCTGCGCCGTGTCCTCGGGCGGCGTGAGAAAATAATAATCGATGACGCCACATCCAGAAAGAATCACACTCACGAGGCCCACAAGAAAAATTTTATACATGGGTATG
This sequence comes from Thermodesulfomicrobium sp. WS, assembly GCF_027925145.1. Lineage (GTDB taxonomy): Bacteria > Desulfobacterota > Desulfovibrionia > Desulfovibrionales > Desulfomicrobiaceae > Thermodesulfomicrobium. The sequence goes on along the minus strand of NZ_AP027130.1, from coordinate 1,201,943 downwards.
TTCCAAATACGAGAGAACAGAAAAAGCGGCCACAGCGCCATCTCCCACCGCAGTAGTCACTTGACGGCATGTCTTGGCGCGCACATCACCCGCGGCAAAAATACCGGGCACCGTCGTAGCCATCTCCATATCCGTCACCACAAACCCCGCAGCATCGCGTTCCACTGTCGGAGGGAGGAAATCCGCCAAAGGACGATTGCCCACAAACACAAAAACACCCTCCACCGCCAGGGTCGAGCGGACGTCGGTGACGACATTGCGCAGCGCGATCTCGCGCACCGCATCTTCCCCCTCAATGGACTCCACCACCGTATTCCAGAGCACCTCAATGGTTGGAGAGGCGAGCACCTTGTCTTGGTATATCTTGGTGCCCCGAAAAGCGTCTCGACGATGAATAAGATAGATCTTGCGCGCGAGTTTTTGCAAATACAGGCTCTCTTCCAAGGCGGTATCCCCGCCACCGATGCAGGCGATGGTTTTATCCTTGAAGAAAAAACCATCGCACAGCGCGCAGTAGGAAACCCCCTTGCCGGTCAGCCGCTCTTCTCCAGGCACGCCGAGCTTGCGCCAAGTGGCGCCCGAGCAGACGATCACACTCTTGGCCTCGTGCACCGCGGCATCGATGTGCACCCGCAGCGGCACCCCCGGCTCCACTTCACGCACCTCGCCCGTCAAGCGCTCCAGGCCGAAGCGCTCCAGGCCTTTTTCCATGAGGGCAGCGAGCTCGTAGCCCAAGATCCCTTCTGGAAAGCCGGGGTAATTATCGATGCGCTCGGTGTTGAGCACCTGGCCGCCTGCGGCAAACCGCTCCACCACCGCAGCCCGCACCCCAGAACGAGCCAGATAGAGGCCGGCGGTCATACCCGCCGGACCTCCACCGATGACCAAACAATCCCACATTACAGGGCCTTGTCACTCAACATCTGTTTGAGGCTCGCCTTGGATACCGCGCCGGTCACCTGCTCGATCACCTCGCCCTTCTTGAACAGGATCAATGTCGGGATGGCGCGGATTCCGTAGGTGCTCGGCGTAGCCGGATTTTCGTCCACATTCATTTTCAAAATCTTGACCTGGCCGGCGAACTCCTGGGTCAACTCGTCGATGACCGGGGCAATGGCCCGACACGGGCCACACCAGGGTGCCCAAAAATCCACGAGCACAGGAAGATCGCATTGGAGCACTTCGGTTTGGAAGGTGGCATCAGTAACCTGAGCAGCCATGACAGACTCCTTTAGCTTGAGGTTCGAAGAACATCATGGGGAATGCGACGCCCTCGGGGGATGGCCTCGAAGGACAGGTCATGCCGATAGCCGCGCGTCCCCAAAAGATGACCGAGAAAAGCTACCATAGCCCCATTGTCCCCGCAATAGGCAAGGGGCGGGACGAAAAAGGCCAGACCATACTCGCACGCCAAGGCGGCACACGCCGCCCGCACTGCGGTATTGGCGGCAACGCCGCCCGCCACCACCAAGGCACGAGCCTCGGGAAAACGCACCAAGGCGCGACGGGTCTTTTCCACCAAGGTGTCCACCACGGCCTGATTGACCTCGGCGCACAGGTCGCAGACCGCCGCGGGGACCGCTGTGGCGTCAAAGGTGCTGTATTCCAAGGGGGAAATCCCATGGTCCCGAATCCAGATCCCGGCCGCGGTTTTGAGGCCACTGAAGCTGAAGTCACAATGGTCGTTGTCCAAAAACGGCCGCGGGAGAAACGGGCGGGAAACGCTTCCGCGCTGCGCCAAGGCGTCGAGATACGCGCCCCCAGGATACGGCAGATTGAGGAGCTTGGCGATCTTGTCGAAGGCCTCGCCGGCTGCGTCGTCGAGGGTGCGCCCCAAAAGCTCCATGCGATCCACATCGTGCATGGCATAGAGCGCCGTATGGCCGCCGGACACGAGCAACCCTACTGCGGGAAACACCGGATCTTGATCCACAAATGCAGCCATGAGGTGGGCCTGGAGATGATCGATCCCCAAGATCGGCCGGTCCACGGCAACCGCCATGGCCTTGGCAAAGGCCACGCCCACCAAAAGCGCCCCCAAAAGCCCCGGTCCCCGAGTCACCGCAATCAAATCCACATCCGCGGCCCCCAGCCCGGCCTCGGCCAAGGTCTGCTCCACCAAAGCAGGCAGTACCCGCAAATGCTCACGCGAAGCGAGCTCCGGCACCACGCCGCCAAACACGGCATGCATGGGAATTTGACTTTGGGTGCGGCAGGCGCGCACGCCGCCGTCCCACAGCGCGACCGCAGATTCGTCGCAGGAAGTCTCAATACCCAAGACCCGCATGCCTAGCGCGCCTCAGCATCGGCCTCGGCATAAATGCGCTGTACCGCGAGCACATCATTCTTGGAGCCAATGACCAAAGGGGTGCGCTGGTGGAGTTCATCGGGCTCAATATCGAGAATCCGGCGCCGACCATCCAAGGCCATGCCCCCCGCCTGCTCCACGATCATGGCCATAGGATTGGCCTCGCACATGAGGCGCAACTTTCCTGTAGGCTTTTTGGGATCCCGACAATCAGCAGGATAGAGGAAGATCCCCCCGTAAATCAGATTGCGATGAATATCCGAAACCAGAGAACCAATATAACGGAGACTATACGGTCGGCCTAACGCATTGTCACAGGAGCGAAAATACTCCACGGCCTTACGTGTCGTGGGATCCCAGTACGGTGTATAGCCCTCGTTGACCGAATAGATTTTTCCTTGCTCCGGAATACGGATATCCGGGTGGGAAAGTAAAAATTCTCCAACGCTTGGATCAAGGGTAAACCCATGGACACCGTTGCCTGTGGTGTACACAAGCATCGTCGATGATCCGTAGATAAAATACCCCGCCGCAACCTGCATGGATCCTTTCTGCAATACATCACTCAAGGTAACGCCCGTTGCCGATCCACCTTGGCGGCGATAGATGCTAAAAATCGTTCCAATGCTCACATTGGCGTCAATATTGGCCGAGCCATCCAGGGGATCAAACACCAAGATGTAGTCTCCCTGCGGATATTGATGAGGAATTTCAATGACATCCGCATTTTCCTCGGAAACCATGGCACACAGCACGCCAACCCGCTCCATGCGGCGAATGATGACGCGATTGGCAAAATCATCGAGTTTCTGCACCATCTCGCCCTGCACATTGACCTCGCCCGTGCCGCCAAGCACGTCCAAGAGTCCCGCTTTGGAGACCTCGCGGTCGATAATCTTGGCGGCCAAGATGAGCTCGGTCAGCAAACGCGTAAAACGACCTGAAGCCAGCGGCCGTTCCTTTTGCTGCAACAGCAAATGTTCGACGACAGTCGTTACTTGACGCATAGATTCCTCACTTCTGCTGATAGACGTAGGCAATACGCATGTGATCGCGAGCGCTCATCAACCAGCGATACTGTGTTCCTGCTACGGGACGCGACCCAGAAAAGGCCTTGGACCTCTGGAGATCCTGCACCAGCTGCTGCAGGGCCTCTGCACCCAGCGCCCCATACGCGACCTGGTCGCCGACCACGACTGCGCTCCACGGGCTTTGATGCACCAGGGCAGGATCGAGCACGGCGACCACGAACCCTTCTTCTCCGGCCCCGTCCGTGAACTTGCGCACCAAAGTCACCCCCTCGGGGAGCACCACGGCACCCAAGGCGTATGCCTGACCCCCCACCTGCTCGGCAAAGGACTGAATCGGCCCATCCTCAGAGAGCAGGACCCCATTTTTGGCCAAAAAATACCGGTCGAGCACAGCCCATTGGCGCACTTCAGGGAAACTGCCTCCCACTGCGGCCAGCCACATATCGTCGGGGAAGGATTCCACCTTTGCCAAGGCATCAGCCACACGGACCACAACACCATCCATACGGACGAATGCGTCCAGCACCTCGGTAGGAATGGCGACGTTTTCTTGTGCTTGATAATCGATGGATGCCTTGGGATTGATATATTCGTCATAGTATAATTTCGTCACATGGAGCGGCTGGCACGCGCAGAGCATCACCAGTACTGTCAAAAGTATCCCGATGCGCATCATGACCTCGCCATGGTTCTGGTTTCCAAACGTGTTGCCAGCTGGTCGAGAAGCGAAAACATTTGCGATTGCCGATCCGGCTCCAAGCCCGCTTGGTGGCGCTCGGCATCCCGAAGCTGCTGCAACTCGTTGCGCTCCTCAGGGCTCTGGGCCTTGGCCAACAATTCCTCATAAATGGCAAGCGCCTGTTCATGTTCGCCATGCATGGAGAAAAGCTTGGCCATGGTCTTGGTGCGGATGCTGGCGTTGAGACAAAACTGCGTCACTTCATCGGCGTCCAAGTCGGTCTCTGGCTCGCGCGAGGCAGACACCTCCACGGCGGCCAAGGATTCCCGCACCCCATGCAAAAGGATCTGCCCCCATTGGACCTTCTCCCCTTGGGCCAGAAGGGCCATGAGCCCTGCCACCACGGCAAGGTCCACGGCGCCACGCTCGGCGCTCGTCTGGCTCAAGGCCTGCCAGAAGCGCGGAAAACGCAGCAGGCGCTCTCCGGTTTCGTGGACCATATCCCCATCGCTTTCCCCGAGCTCCGCCAAGGTGTCGGCCAAAAGCAGGCCTGCTTCGATATGCCCAGGGTGCGTACTCAGCCCCCGCCGCAGCACCGCTGCTGCCCGGGCGGCGTCTCCATGAGCACGAAACAGCCGCGCCACATGTAAAAAAATACTCGATCCCGGGTCCTGCGCCGCGAGCTCTTCAAAGAGCGCCAATGTTTCGGTGTTCATGAGGTCCATCACTTGAAAATGTACATGATTTCATCTTGTTCCGCATACAGGAGTTCACGCCGCACCAGACGGCGGACATATTGTTCGTCCTGCCGCAAAACACGAATCTCCGCACTGAGCTCTCTATTTTCCGAATCAATCTGTTGGATTTTTTCTCGCAGTTCCTGCGTGCGCTGCCGAAGATCCCGATACGCAGGAATTCCGATCTCTGGATGCACGATCCGATACACAAAAATCAGATCCACCACCACAAGGCATCCGATCAGCATCCGCCATATCATGACTCAATCCCCACCCCGTGGACATGCGCCGCCGCAATCCTCCACGGCTCCATAGCAGCCTTGTACGCATCTCGAGCAAGATCCAAAAACTTTTCGATTTCCGCAGAGTCCTTACTGGAGATCACCGCATTCACCCCAGTCAAGAATGCATCCATCGGCGACAAGGTGCGGCGGTTTGACTCCACCAAGATGACGTTTACTTCCCGCCGCCGAAGACCATTCCACGTTGCAATGATCTCCAAAAGCTGTCGTCCTTCCTCATCGTCTTGAAAAATCATCTCGTGGTAATAGTTGGCGCGGATTTTCGCTATCGCCTCCGGAATACTGCGGGCTTCCGACACGTATCCACCATGGTTGCGAATATAGTCACAGATACGATGATGCAGGGCCGCCTGCTGGACATACACAAAGACCACATGGGCATCATGAGGAAAATACTCGGGCTCATCGGGCACTGCCGCAGGCGATTGCGGCTTGTTCGCCTCAGGACGCTCCACCACGATGGGATGCTTGCATTGCGGGCAGCTCACCTTGAAGCGCCGTGCCTCGGGAATACGCTCTGGAGGCAACGCGAACCGGGCGTCACACTGCGGACAACGGATCTCCATGCCCCCTCCTTAGCTGGGTCGTTCCACAACCTTTTTCTCGTAGTCCAAATCCAACTCCAACCCATCGATGTTGGTCACTTTTTCTCCGCGGGCGGCCTTGATCTTGTCGATCATCTGCGCCAGTTTGGATTTGTCCGAGGCATTGGTCATGGCCACGTCCTCGGTAATGATACCCTGCGCAAAAAGATCGCTCAGATATTGGTCAAAGGTGATCATGCCGTAGGCCGACCCGGACTCCACCACTTGGTAAAAAGTCTTGTCTTCGGTCTCGCCGTTATAGATGAGATCACGGATACGCAAGTTGGTTTTGAGGATTTCAAAAGCCGCCACGCGGCCGCCGCCACGTTTGGGCATGAGTCGCTGCGAGACGATAAACTTCAGACTTTCCGCCAAACGGGAGCGGATGAGCCGTTCTTCGGCCAACTCGAACATGCCGATGATGCGGTTGATGGTCTGACCGGTATCCGAGGTGTGCAGGGTCCCGAGCACCAAGTGACCGGTCTCCGCCGCCTCCAAGGCAATCGTGATGGTTTCCCGGTCGCGGATTTCGCCCACGAGGATGACCTTGGGGGCCTGACGCAGGGCCGCCCGCAGGCCGGAGGCGAACGAGTCGAAGTCCAGTCCCAGCTCCCGCTGGTTGACGGTCCCGCGCTTGTGGGTGTGCACGTACTCGATGGGGTCTTCCAATGTCACGATATGTTTGGCGAATTGTGCATTGATCGCATCGATGAGCGCTGCGAGCGAGGTGGATTTCCCCGAACCCGTGGCACCAGTGACCAAAATGAGCCCAAATTTCTCCCGCGCCATTTCATGAAAGACCGCCGGCAGCCGCAACTGGTCAATGGTCGGAACCTCAGCGGTGAGTTTGCGCATGACGATGGCAAGCGAGCCCTTCTGGCTCAAGACGTTGACACGGAAGCGACACACCCCGGCAAGTTCATACGACAAATCGCAGGATCCGGTACGGAGCTGGTCTTCGTACAAACGGATATTGCGGCCCATAAGGCAGGTGGCAATGGCCTCCACCTGCCGGGGCAGAAGCGGCCCAGGATTGGGCTGCAAAGGGACATCCTGAAGCTCGCCGTGCACCTCGGCCTGCATGGGTTTTCCCACCGTGAAGATGAGGTCCGAAGTGTCTGGGGCAAAATGCATTGCCTGATGCAGAATGTGGTCAAGATCGGCGCGCTGCATACTAGACCTCGGTGAAATCTTGTGGCGGCGTGGTGAGAAAATCGCGGAATTTGGATTTGTTGGCCGCCTTGTTGTAGGCCTGCTCCGCATCGATCTTGCCTGCCATAAGGAGCTGCATGATGGCGTCATCCAGGCTCTGCATGCCGTACTTCTTCCCGGTCTCGATGACCGAGTTGATCTGGAAGATTTTGTTTTCTCGGATGAGGTTGCGCACCGCTGGCAAGGCGATGAGGATCTCCAAAGCCGCGCAGCGCCCCGGTTTGTCCACACGTTTGAAAAGGTTCTGGGCCACGATGGCCCGCAGGGAATCCGCCAATCCTGAGCGCACCTGGCCTTGGAGATCTCCGGGGAAGACCTCGATGATACGGTCGATGGTCTTGGAGGCCGAGATGGTATGCAAGGTGCCAAACACCAAATGGCCGGTTTCCGCTGCTTCCAAGGCCAGTTGGATGGTCTCCAGGTCCCGCATTTCACCCACCAGGATGATGTCCGGGTCTTCGCGCAGGGCCCCACGCAAGGCGGCATTGAAGCTCAAGGTATCGCGCCCCACCTCACGCTGGTTGATGAGGCAGTTTTGGGGCTCGTGCACGAATTCGATGGGGTCCTCGATGGTGAGAATGTGGTCTTTGCGCATCTTGTTGGCGTAATCGATGATGGCTGCCAACGTGGTGGATTTACCGGAGCCCGTAGGGCCGGTCACCAACACCAACCCTTTGGGGAGCATGGCCAAATTTTTGAGAATTGGCGGCAGTCCCAACTCGTCCACGGTGAGGATCTTCTGGGGAATCTCGCGAAAGACCGCGCCGATCCCACGCTTTTGCATGAAAAAATTGGCACGGTACCGCGCCACGTGGGGCACCTCGTAGGAAAAATCCACATCCCCCGTTTCTTCGAACTGCTTGATCTTGTTCTCCGGGGTAATCTCGTAGAGGAGTTTTTTGAGCTCGTCGTGTTCCAACACCTTGTATTTGACCCGCTGCATATCTCCATGCAAGCGAATGATCGGCTGGGAGCCAGACGAAAGATGCAAGTCCGACGCGCCGAGGTCATGCATCATTTTGAAAAAGGCATCGATTTGCGCCATACATCCCCCTCTAATGACGAATCGTTCCCGAGAACGAAACGAAGTAGTTCCACCCCGAATAGACCGTGAGCGCCAAGGCCCCATACAAAAAAACCATGCCGATGGCGCTCATGTTCACCCCCCACAGAGGATAGTGGTAGATGAGCGGCACCAGGGCGATGGTTTGCAGCGCCGTCTTCCATTTCCCGTACCGGTCGGCGGCGATGACCACCCCTTGCTCAGCCGCCACTGCTCGCAGGCCGGTGACCAAGATATCCCGCGCCACGATGACCACCACCAGCCACGCCGGCACCCATTGCAACCCGGCCAGCAGGATCAGCGCCGAAACCACGAGCACCTTGTCCGCCACAGGATCCAAAAACTTCCCCACCGTGGTGATCTGATTGTAGCGGCGGGCGATCATCCCATCGGCCAAATCGGTCAGGGCAGCCAAAGCAAACACCACCGCCGCCACCGGACAGACCACCGGGCCGGGCATGGCAAGCAGAATCATCAGGAGGGGGACGGCTGCCACCCGAAGCAATGTGAGGATATTGGGAATGGAATACATGTTATCGGCTCGCCTGCAGGCGGGAAAGGACACGATGCACATAGGTCTGGGTCTCCGGGTACGGCGGAACGCCGCCATGGCGCTCCACCGCGCCGGGGCCTGCATTGTACGCGGCCACGGCCAAACGCAGCTCACCAAAACGCTCAAACATCTGCCGAAGGTACCGCACCCCGGCGTCAATGTTGGCCTCTGGATCAAAGGGGGCGTCCAAATCCAATTCCCGAGCGGTGTCCGGCATGATCTGCATGATCCCCTGCGCCCCGGCGGGAGACACCGCGCCGGCATCGCCTCCGGACTCGACATCGATAATGGCAAGCACCAAGCGCGGGTCCAGTCCATAGCGCGTGGCGGCCACCGTGGCGAGACGCTCCACCTGTGGCCACGACACCTGCTTGCGGCGCATCCCCAAGGCCACGCGCCGGATATAGTTCACAGAATGGGTGAAACGAAAGGGCTTGAAGCGCGGAGACAGGGGCATGTCGCTGACGTGGATCGAGCCGTCGCGGTTGATGGCATAATAAAAGCGCCCTTCTGCCCAGGAAGGAACGGCCAGTGCACAAACCATCACCACGGCCACACACCACCGCATGCTGCCCCTCTCGCGTAGGATGTCGCTTACGAGGCCGGCGTGGATGCCGCCTCCAGACTGCTTTCAATGGCCTGTACCACCCTTTGGGCAAATTGCAACAAGGCGGTTTTGGCCGGGTATTCGCCCTCCAAAAGCACCACGGGCTTTCCCAGGTCTCCCGCCACCACAGTAGCAGGGTCCAAAGGAATGGCGCCCAGGAATTGCAGCCCGTATTTCCGGGCCAGCTCTTCGCCGCCGCCTTTCTTGAAGAGCGAGATCTCCTGCGCACAATGCGGGCAAATCAGCCCGCTCATGTTCTCCACCACGCCAAGAATATTGGCCCGCGTGTACTGCAAAAAATTGATGGCCTTACGCACATCGGCCAGGGAGATCTCCTGCGGGGTGGTGACCACGATGCTCAAGGCGTCCGGCATGGTCTTGAGCACGGTCATGGGCTCATCGCCAGTACCTGGGGGCGAATCCACCACCAAGAAGTCCAAATCCCCCCAGAGTACATCCGAGATGAACTGCCGAATGGCCGAAGTCTTCATGGGGCCCTTCCACAGCACCGCTTGATCCGGATCCTTGAGGAGCGACTCCATGGAAACCACGGCCAGGTTCTCATTGTACCGCTTGGGCAGGATACCCTTGTCGCGCTCGATTTCCAAAAGCCCCGTGAGACCCAAGAGATGCGGGACACTGGGCCCGTGGATATCCACGTCCAAAAGCCCCACACGGTAGCCCTGCACCGCCAAGGCCGCGGCGAGATTGACCGCGATGGAACTCTTGCCCACCCCTCCCTTACCGCTCATGACAAACAATTTGTATTTGATGCGCGACAGAGTCGAGGCGATCTGCCGGTCCTGCCGCTCCATGGCCGATTCTGGACTTTCCTGGATCTGGCCCAGTTTTTTCGCGCCAGCGCACGAGGAACAACTTGATTTTGCAGCCATAATCAACCTCCTAACGCAATACCCCAAAGGCTACGGCGGCCACGATGACCACAAGGACGCCAGCCGAAACGATCCAATTCAAACGCCGCTCCACCAATTGCCGGGCGCGCTCTCCCCACCAGTACACCAAAGCGGCCACTGTCAAAAAGCGGAGCCCCCGACCGATCACGGAGGCCACCACAAACACCCAAAAACGGATCCCAAAGGCCCCGGCCGTCAGCGTGCACAATTTATAGGGTACCGGCGTCAAACCGGCAACCACCACGGCCCAGGCATCGTAGGCCGCATACCAGGCCCGCACCGTGTCATAATGGCGCGCAATGCCCAGCGCACCGATGAGCGGCCACCCCACGGAGTCCATGAAAAAGGCCCCGATGCCGTAGCCCACCACACCACCGAACACCGAAGCGAGCAACGTTATCGCTGCGTAGCCAAACACCCGCCCCGGACACGCCAGGCCCATGGCAAAGAGCATCGGGTCCGGAGGAATGGGAAAAAAAACCGACTCCGCCGCCGAGACGACGGCAAGCGTCCACTGGGCTCGTGGGCTGCTCGCCGCTCGCTCCATACGCTCCCGCCACGAGGCTACCATCCGTATGCCCCCACAAGGTCCACAAACACCACCGCGCCGTGGTCTTCCTCCTGAATATGTCCTGCCCGCTTCACGAGGCGCACCAAGCGCTGCTCCCGCCGATTTCGTCCCACCGGCATGACCAAAAGCCCCGGATCGGCGAGTTGCTCCACCAGTGGCAGCGGGATCTCCGGACCGCCTGCGGTCACGATGATTTTGTCAAACGGCGCTGCCTCCGGCCAACCTAGGGTGCCATCACTCAAACGAAGCTGCACCTGCGGATAGCGCAGGGCAAGAAGACGATTGCGAGCGGTTTGGTACAGAGGCTTGATGCGCTCCACGGTGAACACTTCCGCCCCCATGGCCGCCAGCACGGCCGCTTGATACCCGGAGCCCGTGCCGATCTCCAAAATTCGATCCTTGGGATGCACCTCCAACAAGGACGACATGAGCGCCACTACGTACGGCTGCGATAAGGTCTGGCCATGGCCGATGGGTACGGGGTGGTCCTCGTAGGCCTGAGAGGCCAGCGCTTCATCCACGAAGAGGTGCCGCGGCACCGCTTCCATGGCCGCCAACACCCGCTCATCGCTCACCCCCCGGCTGCGAATCTGGGATGCCACCATGCGCTGGCGCCGATAATCCAAGTCTCGGAAAAAAGACACTTTTTTCCAAACCTCCACTTTTTTGCAAAGCAAGCCTGCAAATCAGATTTCCCCTTCCAAGTCAACTCGCGGGCGCACACGGAGTCGAACACGCCCCCATCCTTGTTCTTGCATTTTCCTCGCCTTTCCCATTAAGCACAAGAGCGTTCGTTCCAATCCATTCGTCGGGGGCATTGTATGTACTGTTCCAAATGCCGGTACCACGCCCAGGACCACCTCAAGGTGTGCCCCAAATGCAATACTTCTTGGGAAGAGTCCCGCAAGGCCCTGGGCCTTGACTGGATGCGCAGCGACGGCTTTCCGTGGCTCTCCTCCACGCCACAGGCCGAACCCATCGCCTCGGACCTCCTCGACGTGGATGACCTGCTCGCCCCTCCGCCCGCGCCAGAGCCCGAGATCCCGGCAGGGACAGCGCTCATCGATATCGACGACCTTCCCCAGTTTACCTCAGACGCCGCTCCCCCTTCTGCCTTAACGCCCCCCTCGGGGACGGTGGAAGACCTCCCCGAAGTCCCGAGCCTCGCCGAGCCGCCCACGGTGGAGCCGCTCCCCGAGATCGAAGTGGACATCCCGCTGATGACCGAACCCATCCCCAATGCGTCGCAGCCCTCCTTGGAGCCACTCGACGACGTGACTCCCGAAGAAGACTTCCTCGAGCGTTTAAGCGCCGACATGCCGGCAAGCGACCACATCCTCCTGGAGCCGGAGATTCCTACCCCAGAAGAGGCCTCGCCCCAATCTCCTGCGGAGCGCGCAGCAGAAACAGAACTCGATTTGGTGCTGGAAATCGAAGAAGAACCTGTGCCTGCGCCAAAGACTTCCTCCCCAGACGCCCCAGCTTCCACCGTGCCAAGCCCCGCACGCGCGGAAAAACCCGCGTCCGAAGATCTGTTCATCCCCGAACTCGAGGAACTCTTGGGCCCGCCCACACCGCCTGCGGCAGCCGCAGCCGCCAAGCCCGCGACGCCATCCGCGCCGCCAGCGGCATCTGCAACTGCATCCGAGGGAGACGACGAATTTGCCATCATCCTGCTCGACGATGAGGAAAACACCTCTTCGTGAGTGCAGGTTTTGCCCCTTGACGGCCCCAGGGATTTTGGTTCATGGCAACGGGTCTGCATCCAACGCCCCAGCCAAAAAAACCAACAAGGGCAAGCATAACGGAGGAACGCCTTATGGCAGTCGATTTCAGTAATGCCGTGCGCACGGACAAAGGAGTCCAGGTGGCTGGCATCATCATGCAGGAAATTATTGATAAGTGTGAAGGCTGCAACCGCATCCAAGAGTTCGACGGCGGCAAGTTCTGCAACACCTACCCGCAGCCGGCCGCCAAGTGGCGCTTGGGGGATTGCAATTTTGCCACCCATATCGTGCGCGAGGTCAAGACCAAGGCAAAAATCAACCCCCTCAAGGCATCCAAGCGCGCGGCCAAGGGCAAATAATCCTTGCCTGGTCTGGAGCTCAAGGCAGGATTCGTCCTGCCTTTCTTTTTGCCCGCCGCACGGATAAGGAGACGCCATGCTGGATACCGTGTTGCGCCATATTGACGAGTCCGCCGCGCAGCTCATCGCCTGGCAGCGGCAATTGGTCGCCCTCCCGGCCTTAGGGCCCGACAACGGTGGCAGCGGCGAGCTCGCGAAGGTGCAGGCCCTCGAAGCCATCCTCGGCCCCATGGGACTTTCGCTGCAACGTTTCGACGCCCCGGATCCCCGCGTTCCCTGCGGTGTGCGCCCCAATCTCGTTGCCCGTATGCCCGGAGAAACGCCGCAGACACTCTGGATTCTGGCGCATACCGACGTGGTCCCTCCCGGAGATCTCGCCCTGTGGACTGGAGATCCGTGGACCCTTCGGGTGCATGGCGACACGATGATCGGCCGTGGGGTGGAAGACAACCACCAGGCCATCCTTTCGGCACTTGTGGCCATGGACGCCCTGCAACGTTCCAGCGTACGCCCCCACTTTTCCGTGGGTCTCCTGCTGGTGGCGGACGAAGAAACCGGCAACCGCTACGGGATTGACGCTCTGCTAGCCCACCACCGGGAGCTCTTTGCCCCTGAGGACATGTTCGTGGTGCCCGATGCCGGTGAGCCCGATGGACTGGCCATCGAGATCGCGGAAAAAAGCATGCTCTGGGTGCAAATCACCGTCACGGGCAAACAGTGCCATGCCTCCCGGCCGCAGCTTGGGGCCAACACCCTGGTGGCATCCGCCCACCTCATCGTGGCCCTGGCCGAGGAACTCCCCAAGCGATTTCCCCAGGAAGACCCCCTCTTTTCTCCGTCCATCTCCACCTTCACCCCTACCAAGAAAGACGCCAACGTCCCCAACATCAACACCGTGCCGGGCCAAGACGTGTTCTACGTGGACTGCCGGATCCTGCCTTCCATCGCCGTGGAGGAGGTGGAAGCCGCCATGTCGCAGCTCGCCGCTGCCACCGCTGCCCAATACGGCGTCCAGATCACCATATCGCCGGTGCTGCGCCAGGAAGCGGCCCCGCCCACGCCAGCGGACAGCGCGGTGGTGCGTCTGCTTACCGAGGCCATCCAGGCTGACCGCGGCAAAACGCCCCGGTGTGTGGGGATCGGCGGCGGCACCGTGGCGGCGCAGCTGCGGCGGCACGGATTTGCCGCGGCAGTCTGGTCCACCCTGCTGTGCACTGCGCATCAGCCGGATGAAAAGGCCTCCATCGCCAACACCCTGGCGGATGCCCGGGTCTTGGCCCGCATGCTGCTTGCCCCATGAACACCGCATTTACCTGGTCCTCCCCCCCAGAGGTCTTCGACGTCATCGTCGTCGGTGCAGGACACGCCGGCTGCGAGGCCGCCCTGGCCTGCGCGCGCATGGGCTTTTCGGTGTTGCTCACCACCATCAACGTGGACCGCATCGGGCACTTGTCCTGCAACCCCGCCATCGGCGGACTGGCCAAGGGACATCTCGTCAAGGAGATCGACGCCTTGGGCGGTGCCATGGGCCTCTTTGCCGATGCAGCGGCCATCCAATTCCGCCGCCTCAACACCCGTAAGGGACCTGCCGTGCGCTCCAGTCGCGCCCAGATCGACCGCGACGCCTACCTGCACGTGGTGCGCGCGGCGATCTTTTCCCAGCCCCGCCTCTGGGTGCGCCAAGAGACCATCGACCAGGTCACCGTGGAGCACGGGCGCGTCACCGGCGTGGTCACGGGCCTGGGAGAACACATCCCCTCCCGCACGGTGATCCTGACCACCGGGACGTTTCTCCAAGGCCGCATCCACGTGGGACTGACCCATTTTCCCGGCGGCCGCTTCGGCGACCCTCCAAGTCAGGGGCTTTCCGCAAGCCTCGCGGCCCTGGGCCTGCGCCTTGGGCGCCTCAAGACCGGGACCGTGCCGCGCCTGGCCAAAAGTTCCGTGGACTTTGACCGTCTCGAGGTCCAGCCCGGCGACGACCCGGCCCGGCCCTTCAGTTTTCTCTCCACCGGTCCCAAGCTTCCCCAGGTGCCGTGCCACATCACCTGGACCACGCCCGCCACGCACGAGATCATCCGCACGAATCTCCACCGCTCTCCGCTGTACGCCGGCATCATCACCGGCACCGGTGCGCGCTATTGCCCCTCCATCGAAGACAAGGTGGCCCGCTTCCCGGACAAGGAGCGCCACCAAATCTTCGTGGAACCTGAAGGCCTCCACAGCCCGGAAGTCTACCCCAACGGCATCCCCACCAGCCTGCCCATCGACGTGCAGCGGGCCATGCTCGCCACCATCCCCGGCCTGGAGAAGGCGCATATCGTGCGGCCGGGTTATGCCATTGAGTACGATTTCGTGTTTCCCACCCAGCTTTTTGCCTCCCTGGAAACCAAAGTCGTCCACGGCCTCTATCTGGCCGGGCAGATCAACGGGACCTCGGGATACGAAGAGGCTGCGGCCCAGGGCCTATGGGCGGGCATCAACGCCGCCTGCCGCCTGCGCGGCGAAGCGCCTTGGGTGCTGGGACGAGACCAGGCATACATGGCGGTACTGGTGGACGATCTGGTCACCAAAGGCACCGAAGAGCCGTACCGCATGTTCACCTCCCGAGCGGAGCACCGGCTGCTTTTGCGCGAAGACAACGCCGACCGCCGTCTCACCCCTTTGGGTAGGCGCCTGGGGCTGGTGGACGACGAACGCTGGCGCCGCTTCGAGGCCAAGGAGCGCAGCGTCCGCCGTCTGCTGGACGAACTCTCGCAGCGCAGCGTGCGCCCCGACGCGGCAAGCCGCGAGCGCGCAGCCTCCGTGGGCATCACCCTGCCGCCGCGGGCAGCCAGCCTGGCGGATCTCCTGCGCCAGCCCGAGGCGCGCATCACCGATCTTGTCGTGTTCTGGCCGGAAATCGGCGATTTTCCCGCCGACGTCCTCGAAGAGGCCGAAACCGAGGCCAAATACGCCGGGTACCTTGCCCGCCAAGAGGAACTGGTCGCTCGAAGCGCCTTGTGGGAGACCACGGTGCTGCCCGAAGACCTGGATTACGGCGCCATCCCCGGCCTCTCCCGCGAGGTGGTGGAAAAGCTCACCCGCATCCGTCCCCGCACCTTGGGGCAGGCCAGCCGCATTTCCGGAGTCACCCCAGCAGCGCTGGCCTGCGTGGAAATCGCCCTCGCCAAGCGCCGACGCCATGAGCAATCTGCGCCTTGACGAACGCCGACACAGCGTTCCATAAGACGGTATCATGACAGCGACCATCCGCCACTCCAGCGCCTAACCCCTCTATGCCGACCCTCGACCAGATTGCCCGCGATTTTCAGTACGGACGATTCACGTTCCAGGACATCTCTTCCGCACTCTTCTGGGTGGCGGCAGGGGCGGCGTGCCTGGCAGGCATCGGGCTGGCCATGGATTGGTGGCGAAGGTCCCAGGAACGCCGCCGCAAGGCATTCGCCATCACCGATCCGGAACGCATCCACGCCATCTTCCAACAAGCAGTGCTCTCCCGCAGCCGCATGGACGTACGCTTCGATGACGGCGGCATGCGCACGTCCATGCCCTGCACCTTAGCGGAAACCTCCCCGGAGTCCGTGCTCCTGGAAGTCCCTTGGGGCGTGCACCCCACCCCTGCCTGGTTGGGCCGCAATACCCTCGTCTACTTCCATCTCGCGCCCAAAGACGGTCCAGCGGAATACTATTTTTTCCGCACCTCCATTGTGGCCGTGCATCCGAGCGACGACCTTTCCCGCATCGAACTCGCCGCCCCCAGTGTCCTGGAGATGGGACAAAAACGCCGCCACTTCCGCCTGGAGCTCCCCAGCGCCGATTTGTTGGACCTGCGCTTGTGGCTGCCAGATCCACCCGAACTGCCTTTCATGGCCGATCCCCAGGCATGGCCCGAACCCCTGCTCACCTTTCCGCACATCGGCATCATCGACATCTCCGCCGGGGGCGTGCGCCTCTCCGTGGACACCCAACGCCTGCCCCGCCCCCAAGCAGACGGCCGGCGCGTGAGTCTCGACACCGTGCGCCTCTGCATCACCTTGCGAGGCGAGACTGCGCCCGAGACCTATTTCTTCGAAGCGCGGCTGCGCAACCAATTCAAAGACTACGCGACCAGCCGCTTGCTGTACGGCTACGCATTCGAGCACGCAGCCATCCGGTCAGGCAATGCGCCCCTCTCCTGGTCCCCGGTGGACCCAGAGCAAGGCGTCAAGGAACTGGGCGATTGGATCTTCCGCAGACACATGGAACTCTACCGCCAGCATGCCCAGCTGGCAGACCGATAACAGGAGGCAGCATACTTTATGGACGAAGGTTCCGACAGTCGCCTGTGGGACGGCATCAAACGCTTGTTTTCCCGCAAGACGGATTGTCAGGTGGAGGACGCCATCATGGAGGCCAAGGACGACGGCGAAATCGCCACGGACGAGGCATCCATGATGCTCAATATCCTCCAATTGGCCGACAAACAGGCCTATGAAATCATGGTCCCGCGCACGGACATCGTCTGTGTGGAGGTGGACGAGACCATCCCGGAGATCGCCCGCAAGGTCTTTGAAAGCGGTCATTCCCGGCTACCGGTGTACCGCGAGACCAAAGACCAGATCATCGGCATTCTCCATTGCAAAGAGCTGCTGCGCTTTTTCGTGGACGAACCCAGCGCCCCGCCTTCGCTGGAAGCGGTCTTGCGGCCGCCACTGTTCATCCCGGAGACGAAAAACGTCCGCGACATCCTGCTCGACTTCCAGAGCCACAAACAACATCTGGCCATCGTCCTGGACGAATACGGCGGCACCGCCGGCTTGGTGACTTTGGAAGACGTGCTCGAAGAAATCGTCGGCGACATCGAGGACGAATACGACCCGCCTCGGCCTGCGGAAATCCAGCCCCAAGAGGATGGGGCATTTCTGGTGGCCGGGAGGACCCCCCTGGAAGACCTGGCCGAAGAAACCGGCATCCGCCTGGAATCCGAAGAAGTGGAAACCGTCGGCGGGTACATCACCGAACACCTGGGCCGAGTTCCTTCCACGGGAGAGGTCTGCCAGATCGACAAGGTGGAATTCACCATCAAGGAAGCCGATGCCAAGCAGATCCATTGGGTGCGGGTCGCCGTGGCGGCGTAAGCTCGCTTGCGCCGCCCTCGGGGCCACCCTCGCCTGCGCCTTGAGTTTTTCGCTGCTGCCTGGAACCTTTCCCCCAGCCATTGTGCTGCTCCCCATGGCCCTTGCGGCGGTGGGCGCATCCGCCCCCTCTCTTGGGGCGGCCTGGCGCTGGGGGCTTACCGTCAGTCTTCCAGGCTACAGCCTTGCCCTTACCTGGGTCATGGTGCCGGTACAGACGGAAGGAGGGCTCCCCTTCTTCCTGGCAGCGCCCTGCCCGGTGCTCTTGGGCGCGCTGCTGGCGGCCTATGCCGGGCTCTTTTCCTTCGCCGTCTTTTTCCTCAAGGACCACGCCCAGTCCCCATGGACCCCCATGACCCTGGGGGCGGTGTGGGCAAGTCTCGAACTTGGCCGGGGCGTACTCTTCACCGGATTTCCATGGCTCGTGCTTGCCCAAGCCCTGGTCCCCTGGCCGTGGACCCTCGGCCTTGCCCGCTGGATCGGGGCCTTTGGCCTCTCCGGGATGCTGGCCGCAGCAGGGAGTATCCTCGTCTTGTGGACAGGACGGCGGCGCTTGTGGGCCCTTGTGCCTGCGGGGATCATGCTCCTTCCCCTCGCCTTCCCGCTGCCCGAGCCTTTAGCGACGCTCACCGCCGCCTTGGTGCAGGGCAATATCGACCAAGGCCAAAAATGGGACCCCACGCTGCAGGAAGCCATCCTCGACACCTATCTTGGTCTTTCCCGGCAAGCGGCACAGAACCACCCAGACCTCATCATCTGGCCGGAGACCGCCACTCCCTTCCATCCGCAAGACCCCGGCCCGCTTGTGGACCGGCTCCACGCCGAGGCCGCGTCCTGGAAAACACCGCTGCTCTTCGGCGCCCCGGCCTATTCGCTGGTGGAAACGGCGCCACCCACCTACGTTCTGCACAACCGCGCCTATCTGCTGGGCCGCGACGGCAAGCAGGTCGCGTGGTATGACAAAGAACACCTCGTGCCCTTCGGCGAGTACGTCCCTTGGGGCAACTGGCTCCCCTTTCTCTCCAAGCTCGTGCCCGGAGACTACGAGTTCGCGCCCAGTGCCGCCACCGCGCCGCTCCCCCTTTCCCGCGACGTGCGTCTGGGCGTGCTCATCTGCTACGAGGCCATCTTCCCGGAGCTTGCCCGCGACCGGATCCGCGACGGGGCGTCCATTTTGGTGAACATCAGCAATGACGCCTGGTTCGGTGACTCCGCCGCCCCGCGCCAGCACCTGGCGCTTACCGCACTGCGGGCCGTGGAATCCGGCCGGGCCATCTTTCGCGCCACCAACACCGGCATCACCGCAGCCATCGCTCCGGACGGGACCATCCTCAAGACCCTTCCCCAGTTTACGCCGTCGGTCCTGGTCGCCGAACTTCCTGTATTGACAAGCACCACCGTTTACCATCAGCATTTTTGGCGCATTCACGGGGCCTTCATGCTCATCGCCGTCGGCGGGCTCTTGGTCCGCTTCCTCCGGCCCCAACTCCTGAAAAGGAAACACCACCATGCTGCAATATCCTGAACTCAAGGCACGGGCCACCGCCCTGGACGCCCAATTCCACGACCTCTGGGGGCGTCTTTGACCTCTCCCGGCATACGGAGCGCTTGCACGAAATCGAACGACTCCTCGCCGCCCCGGGTGCTTGGGACCGGCCAGACGCCCTCACCCCCGTCTTGCGGGAAAAGACCCAGCTGGAAAGCACCATCGCCTCCTGGGAGGCGTTGCGGGACGCCCACACCGCCATGGGCGAGTGGCTGGACTTGGCCACTGAGGAAGAAACCCCGGAGGTACTCGAAGCCCTGAACGAGGCCATCGAGACCCTGGCAGGGGCCTTGGAAAGCGTGCAAATGCGCACCCTGCTTGGAGAGCCTGAAGACGGGGCCGACGCCATCCTCGAGATCCACCCCGGTGCAGGCGGTACCGAATCCCAGGACTGGGCGGAAATGCTGCTGCGCATGTACCGCCGCTTTGCCGAGCGCAAAGGGTTCCGCACCGAAATCATGGACTTCTTGCCGGGCGACGAGGCCGGCATCAAAAGCGTCACCATGCAGGTGAGCGGACCCTACGCCTATGGCCTCCTCAAGGCGGAAAAAGGCACGCATCGCCTCATCCGCATCTCGCCCTTCGATGCCAGCGGCCGGCGGCATACCTCTTTCGCCTCGGTGGACGTGTATCCAGCGGCCAGTGACGAGATCGCGATCGAAATCCGCGAGGAAGACCTGCGCATCGACATCTTCCGCTCTTCCGGCCCTGGCGGACAGTCGGTGAACACCACGGATTCCGCAGTGCGCATCACCCATCTGCCCACAGGCATCGCGGTCCAATGCCAGAATGAAAAGTCCCAGCACAAGAACAAGGAAACCGCCCTCAAGGTCTTGAAGGCCCGACTTTTGGAGCTGGAACTGGAAAAACGGGCCGCGGAGCGCCAGGCGGAATACGCCGCCAAGGGGGCCATCGCCTTTGGTTCGCAGATCCGCACCTACACCCTCCAGCCCTACCGGCTGGTGAAAGACCACCGCACCGGGACGGAAACCAGCAACGTGGACGCCGTGCTCGACGGTGCCCTGGATAGCTTCATCCATGCCTACCTCCTCCACCTCCATGCTCAACGCGCCGCTTGACCCTGCCCACATCGAGGCGCTGACCGCCGAGCTGCAGCGCATCGACGCGCTCGTGCGCCAACACGCCTCCGGTACGGACCATACCGTGCTCGCCCGCTTGGCGCCCGGCCTGGACCACGAAACCTGGCGGCAGGTGGCCCTGGCCCACGGCCTTGGCCATTGGCTGCGCATCGTCCCAGGCGCCGAGGCCGAGGCCTTGGCGGAGCTTACCCGCCACCTGGAAACCTTGCAGGCCGAACGCCACCGCGACCCCCTCACCGGGCTTCCCAACCGCGGTGCTTTTACCTCCGCCTTGGCCCTGGAGATGGAGCGCACCCGGCGCACCGGCGCGCCGGTGAGCCTCGCCATCCTCGACGTGGATGATTTCAAACGCTTCAACGACACTTACGGGCACCCCTGCGGCGACGCGGTGCTGGGCGCCGTGGCGCACACGCTGCAAACCTCGGTGCGCCGTCTGGACACCGCGGCCCGCCTGGGCGGCGAAGAGTTCGCCCTCATCCTGCCGGCCACCAGCCGCGCCCGCGCCATGGGCATGGTGGAACGCATCCTGGCGGCCATCCGACAGACCTCGATCCTGTGGGAGGGAAAGCCCCTCAGCGTGACCTGCTCCGCCGGCGTGGCCACTGCCCGAGGCAAAGGCAGCGACGTCAGCCCGGACGCCCTGTACGCAGAAGCCGACCGCGCCCTGTACGCGGCCAAGGCAGCGGGCAAGAACCGAGTGGAGGCAGGCAAAGAACTGGGGCGCGAGAAGGAAGAGGCCGCCCTGGTGCACCACGATGAAAAACGTTTTCTCTTTCGCAAATAAGGAGCCCCTATGCAGCCCAACCGCACCATGAGCATCGCCATCGTCAGCGGCAAAGGGGGGGTAGGCAAGACCAACATCGCCCTCAACACGGCCCTGGCCCTGGGAAGTCTCGGGCATCGGGTCCTGCTTCTGGACGCGGACCTGGGTCTGGCCAACGTGGACGTGCTCCTCGGCATTGCCCCAGAGCACACCATCCATGACCTCACCCGGGGCGTACCCGCCGAAGAGGTGCTCGTCTCCCTGGACGACCAGGTGGATCTGCTGCCTTCGGCCTCCGGGGTGGCGGACCTCGACGACATGGACGAGGACGCCCAGACCGCGCTTATGGGCCGCTTGCACGAGCTCTTTGCCGGCTACGACTTTCTTCTTCTCGACCTGGGTGCAGGCATCAGCCCCACGGTCATCAACCTCGCCGCCATGCCGCAAGAGCGGGCCGTGGTCATCACCCCGGAGCCCACGTCGCTGACCGATGGCTACGCCCTCATCAAGGTGCTGCTCACCCAGCGGGGCATCAAAAACTTCCATGTCATCGTGAACATGGCGGAAAATCCCCAAGAAGGCCAGGCGGCCTTCGAGCGCCTCCAGCTCGCCTGCCGGCGATTCCTCGATTTGGGCATCCGGCTTATGGGCATCATCCCCCGGGACCCCAAGATCGCCGACGCAGTGCGCGAACAAACCCCCTTTCTCCGCCTGGCCCCGGATTGTCCGGCCGCCCGCGCCACCCGCGCCATGGCCGAAGACCTGTCCCACAGGCGTGAGCGCCTGCAGGAGCTCATTGCCCGCTCTCCCATCCTCAAACCCTTTCCGAGCCAACCATGATCACCCGCATCCTGCTTCTGCTCTCGGCCCTTGTCTGTCTGGGCTCTGCCGCCCACGGGGAGACAACCCTCCTCTACACCGCCGAGACCCGCGGCCAGGCCCTGCCCTGCCCGGTTTGAGGGGGACATACCCTCGGCGGGCTGGCCCGGCGGGCCACCATCTTTCACGAGCGCCCCGATGCCGTGCGCATCGCCGGAGCGCATGAATTCTTGGGTGAAAGCGCTCCAGAGCCAGCGCATCTGCGCCGTCTTGCCCAGGCATTTGCGCGCCTGGACTACGACCTCGTGGCCGTCACGCCCACCGAAGACGAGGCCCTCGGCGCCGCCAAGGCAGACCTCTCCCGCCAGGTGTTTGGGGCCGCTCCCACGCTCTCCTTGCACACGACTCCCGAGGGCACCCTCGCCATCATCCTGTTTCCGGCAATGCCGGAAACGGACCGCCGTGGCGACGCCACCTTCCGCATGGCCCAAGCGGCACGCCAAAAGGCCGGGGTGGTCATCGGGGTGTCTGCCTGGGGGGCGGATGCGGAAGAGGCCTGGCTCACGGCCCATCCCGAGGCCCTGGATATCCTGCTGGGCGCAGGGCCGGGTCCTGGTTCCGGCGGACTTTTCGTCGGCAACGGTGCTACCGTGTGGATGCGTCCCTACGCTGACGGCAAGACCGTGGGAGAAATCCGCATCCAGAAGTTTCCGCCTGCAGGGACCAAGGCCACCTGGCGGCCCGGAGACAACATTTCCGCCACGGCCATCCCCCTCACCCACTTCGTGGCAGACGACCCAGAGATCACCGCAATCGTCACCGCGCCGTAATCAATCAGGGCGTCCCGTCCCTTGTTTTTCTTTCCTTTTTCCTCTAACCCCTCCTGCCAGAGGCACTCATGAAGACGATCCCCTTTTATAAGATGCATGGCAGCGGCAATGACTTCATCCTCCTGGACAACCGCGAGCTGGCATTGTCCCCCGAAGTCATGCCCCTCTGGGCCAAGGCCCTGTGTCGGCGCGCCTTTTCCGTGGGCGCCGACGGGCTCATCGTCCTGGAGCCGGCAGACGCGGGTGCCGACGTCCGCTGGCATTTCTTCAATGCCGACGGCTCCCGGGCGGAGATGTGCGGCAATGGCTCGCGCTGCGCCGCGGCCTTGGCCCACCGGCTGGGCATGGCACCGGCCACGTTGACCTTGGCCACCGACGCCGGTCCGGTGCGCGCCCAGGTCTTTGCCGAAACCGATGAAGTGCAGGTGCAGCTCACTGAGCTTAGAGACCTGCAACTGGACATGGCCCTTGACGTGGACGGCACGACCGTAACGGTCCACTTTGCCAACACCGGCGTTCCCCACGCCGTGGTTTTGGTCCCCGATGTGGCGGCGGTGGACGTGGCCCGCATGGGCCGCGCCCTGCGTTTCCACCCGGCCTTCGCCCCGGCCGGCACCAACGCCAACTTCGCCCAAGTGATCGATCGAGGACGGCTGCTCCTCCGCACGTACGAGCGCGGTGTGGAGGCCGAGACCTACGCCTGCGGCACCGGCGCGGCAGCCACGGCCGCGGTGGCCCATGCCTTGGGGCTGACCGACGAAGCCGTGCGCCTCACCACCTCCGGGGGCGAGGAGCTCGGTGTCACGGTGCGCGGCACCCAACTCCAACTCCGAGGCAAGGCGGTCTTTGTCTTTCGCGGGGAGCTGCCCGCACCGCCCACGCCATAACCCCAACCCCACGTGCCAAAGGGAGGCAGGAACATGGAATTCAAAGGAGCGTTCACCGCCCTGGTCACGCCGTTTTCCCAGGGCCGCGTCGACGAAGAGGCCTACCGGAACCTCATCGAATGGCAGATCGAGCAGGGCATCCATGGCGTGGTCCCCTGCGGCACCACCGGCGAATCCGCCACCTTGAGTCACGAGGAACACAAGCGGGTCATCCGCATCTGCGTGGAGCAGGTGCGCGGCCGGGTGCCGGTGCTCGCGGGAGCCGGATCCAACAACACTACCGAGGCCGTGGAACTGGCCCGCTTCGCCAAGGAGGCCGGGGCCGATGGGGCGCTGCTCATCACCCCGTACTACAACAAACCCACCCAAGAAGGCCTCTACCAGCACTTCCGGCGTATCGCCCAGGAAGTGCCCATGCCTTACGTACTCTACAACGTGCCCGGCCGTACCGCTACCAACCTGCTGCCTGCCACCGTGGCCCGTCTGGCCAAGGATATCCCGGAAGTCATCGGCATCAAGGAGGCCACCGGCGACCTCAACCAGGTCTCCCAGGTGCTCGAACTGTGCGGCCCGGATTTTCAGGTGCTCTCCGGCGATGACTTCACCGTGCTGCCGCTTCTCTCCATCGGCGGGTGCGGGGTCATCTCCGTGGTGTCCAACGTGGTGCCCGCCAAGATGAGTGGGCTGTGCACCGCCTGGCAGCGGGGGGACATCGCCCAGGCCCGTAGCTACCACTTTGAGCTGGCGGCCTACGCGCGCATGATGTTCCTGGAGACCAACCCCATCCCGGTGAAGACGGCCCTCTCCATGATGGGCAAGATCCAATTGGAATTGCGCCTGCCCTTGGTGCCCATGAACGAGGCCCACACAGGCCAGATGCGCGACTTTCTCGCCGAGAAAGGACTGCTATGAAACGCGCAGGAGCAAGCCCGGCGGCGCTCCGCCTACGGGGCTTGCTCCAAAAGCACCATGTCTTCGCCGTCACGCTCGGCCGTGAGCACGTTCACCTGCTCCCGCCGCGCCGTGTCCAAACGCTTGCCCACCCAATCGGCGTGGATGGGGAGTTCGCGGTGACCGCGGTCCACCAACACCGCAAGCTTCACCGCCCGGGGCCGGCCGAAATCCAGCAGCGCCTCCAGGGCGGCGCGGGTGGTGCGGCCGGTAAAGAGCACGTCGTCCACCAGCACGACGATCTTGTCTTCCAAGGGAAAATCGATGTGGGTGGCGTTGATGGACGGCGCTGCCTCGGTGGTGGTCCAGTCGTCCCGGTAGAGGTTGATGTCGAGCTCCCCGCAGGGCACTGGAACACCGCTTTTGGCCGACAGGATCCGGGCCAAGCGCGCAGCCAAGTCCACACCGCGCCGCTGCACACCCACCAGGGCCAAATCCGCAGGGTCCACGTGTTCCAGGATCTGGTAGGCCAAGCGTTCCAAAGTGCGGGCCATCTCTTGAGCTGTCATCAAAATTTTTCGCATACCGCCTCCTGGCAAGGGGCTTAGAGGCAAGGCTCTCCCCTGACAAGAGGCAACTGCCACGGAGGATACCATGGGGACCAACAATGTGGTGTTTCTGGAACTCATCGAATGGATGGACGACACGGGCCAGGACATCGCCCGCCGCTTCCCCCAGGAAGGCTCGGGAGAGATCAAGTTCGGCGCCCAGCTCATCGTGCGCGAATCCCAACGCGGCGTCTTTTTCTACAACGGCAAGGCGGTGCACGTCTTCGATCCCGGCCGCCATACCCTGAAGACCGCCAACATCCCCATCCTCAACAAGATCATGGGCATCCCCTGGGGCCTGACGAGCCCCTTGCGCGCCGAGGCCTACATCGTCTCCACCCGCATCTTTCCCAACCTGCGCTGGGGCACCCGCGAGCCCGTGGCCTTCAAGGACACCGAATTCGGCCTCATCCGCCTGCGCGCCTACGGGGTATTCAACATCCAGGTGGTGCAGCCGCTGCTCTTCATCAACTCTCTGGTAGGCACCATGCCTTCTTTCGGCGTCACCGATGTGGCCGACTACCTGGGCCGGGTCATCGTCTCGCGTTTCAACGACTTCATGGGTGAGGAGCTCAAGACCATTCTGGAACTCCCCGGCCGCTACGACGAGTGGTCCGAAGGGCTCACCCAGCGCCTGCGCCAAGACTTCGCCCGCTTCGGCCTGGCCCTCGATCAGCTCTTCATCAATGCCGTCACCCCGCCGCCCGAAGTGCAAAAGGCCATGGACGACCGCACCAAGCTCGGCATGTTCGGCGACATGAACCGCTACATGCAGCTCAAGGCCGCCGCCGCCCTGGAAAAGGCGGCGCAAAACCAGGGGAGTGCGGGCGAATCCATGGGCATGGGCATAGGCTTCATGATGCCGTCCCTCATGGCGCAATGCATGGGCGCAGCCCTGCAGCAGCCCCAGGGCGTCCCGCAAGCGCCCTCAAGCTCCCCGGCCCTCAGCTGCCCGGAATGCCACGCCCCCATCCGACCGGAAGACCGCTTCTGCCCGGCCTGCGGGCACCAATTGGTGGTATTTACCCAATGCGCCCACTGCGGCAAAAACCTCACCCCGGGGGCCCGGTTCTGCCCACGCTGCGGGGAAAAGGTGGAGACCCAGCCCCCCCAAAGCCAGCGCTGCGGCCATTGTGGCGGCGAGAACCTGCCGGATGCCCGTTTCTGCAACCATTGCGGCGAACGCCTGCAGTCTTGAGAGGAGGAGACGATGCAATATGCCATCGGACACGTGGGCCGCGTGGTGGTGGCCCGATTCGAAGACCACGACGACATCCTCGCCGGTCTCACGGACATCGCCCGGCGGGAAAACATCCGCGCCGCAGTGATCCATCTGGTGGGCGGCGTGCGCCAAGGGGCCGTAGTGGTGGGCCCGCAGGACGACGCCCAGATGCCGCCGGAACCCATCTGGCGGCAGGTGGCGGAAAGCCACGAATGCGTGGCCACAGGGACCATCTTTTGGGATCACGACGAGCCCAAGGTACATCTCCACATGGCCTTGGGCAAAAAAGACACCGTCACCGTCGGCTGCCTGCGCAAGGACTCGGCCACGTTCGTGGTGCTGGAGGCCATTCTTCTGGAAATCGTGGGGACCCCAGCGCGACGCGAGTTTGACCCTGCCTCAGGTCTCGCTCTTTTGCGCGTGGATGCCGGCGCATGACCCCAGGGGCCTTGGAACATGCCTGCCCCCAATGCGGGGCGCCCGTGGAGCTTGCGGACACCGCCGCCCTTTTCGACTGCCCGTTTTGCCGGGCGCGGCTCGCCATCGTCCATGGCGGCGCCCCTGCGCTGTATCTTCCTGCACACACGGATGCCGAGACCGCAGTCTACCTCCCTTACTGGCGGCTGCGCGGCATCGTGCTCTCCGCGGACATCCCCGGGGTGCGCGGCCGCCTCTTCGACGCCTCCTTGGCCGCGCACCAAGTCCCCAATACTCCTGCCACCCTGGGACTGCGGCCCCAGGCCATGACACTGCGCTTCGTGGAGCCCCACACCCCAGGAGTCTTCCTCGCCCCCACGGCCAGCGCCTCGGCCCTGCGCCGCGCACAGACCGCAGGTGAGGGGCGCATCAGCGCCTGCCTGGCGGAATCCACCTCGCTGGTGTTCTTACCGGTCACCGCCCAAAACGGCCGACTGGTGGACGGAATCTCCGGCGACGACCTGGGGCCTGTCCCCGAAGTCCTTGCATCTCCCAAGCAAAGCTACACCCCAACCCTCTCCTTCCAGGCCGCCCTCTGCCCCCAATGTGCCTTTGAACTGGCCGGGGACGCCGCAAGCCGCGTGCAGATCTGCCACCATTGCCAAACAGTATGGGAAGTGACCGCCCAGGGCGTCGTGCCCTGCACGGCACGCTTCGCGCCCCGCGCCGAAGAAACCGTGGATGTGTGGCTCCCCTTCTGGTCCATGGAGGTGCGCACCACGGGATTTTCGCTCCAAACCTGGGCCGATCTGGTGGAGCTTGCCGGCCTTCCCCGGGTGGTGCAGCCGTGGATGCGCTCCCGCGCCTTCCAGTTCCGCATCCCGGCGTTCAAGATCCGGCCGGAACTCTTCACCCAGCTCACCCAACAGGCAACGCTCAGCCCCCTCGCCGCAGAGCCGCTGCCCACCTTGCCCCAAGACCCCCTGTTCCCGGTCACCCTCGCACCGCAGGAGGCGGCGCGCATCCTGGCCGTGGTCCTGGTGGCCTTGTCTCCCGCCCGCAAACGCCTCCTGGAGCACATCCGCGGCGGCCGCATCCAACCGGTCGCCTACGCCGTGGAATACCTGCCCTTTGTGCGCACGCCCACCGAGCTCCTCCAGCTGGACCTCAACTTCGCCCTGCCTGTCTCGGCCCTCACCTGGGCGCGGAGTCTCTAGCGCTCCGTTTGCCCTCTTTGGGCCACGGTTCCTCACAAGCGCAGGGCAAATGCGTCTGCCCTGCCGACACTAACTGCATCAATGCCTGGGATCCCCAGGACCATGCGTGGCTGCACCCGAAGGGGCTTGGGAGGAGCCCACATCCCCGCGCCCCCCACTGACGGACGATTGGGGACGCGCCCGCGGCACCGCGACCTGCCTGCCGCAGCGAGGGCACCGCTGCGCCTCCCGCGGCAGCAAGGCGCCACAGGCAGGGCACGAAACCTCCTTCTTGGAAAAAAGCTGGCGCAGCATCTCAATGAGCAGCATCTTTTCCTCCCTGGCCGCGAAAAAGCGCCACTGCCCCGCTTACGGCCTCAAGACTCCCCACCAAATACACCACATCCCCGACGGCAAACCGCCAATCCGCCCCAGGCGCCAGAATGTCCTCCTGCCCCCGGCGCACCGCCGCCACGGTCACGCCATGGCGCTGCCGCAAGGCACTCTCCGCCAGGGTGCTCCCCTCCACAAACGATCCAGGCTCCACGCGCACGGCCGTGACGTCCAAGGTAGAACACACGCCCCCCACAGGGCACGAGGGGGCAAGGCGTTGCGGGGCGCGCAGATCGGCGTAGCCCTGGGCCCGAAACCGGCGCTCCAACCGGGCGATGTCGTCGAGAGGCACCATATAGGCGGCGAGCACCCGCACCAGGACCTCGATGGCCGACTCGTATTCCTCCACCACCACATCCTGGGCCCCTGCCGCCAAAAGAGTTTCGATTTCCGCGACATAGCGGGTACGCACCACAAGATGCAGGCCGGGATGCAGCTGTCGGGCCACCATCACGGCCCGCTGTACCGCCGCCGGATCGGACACGAGGATGGCCATGGCCCGGGCGTGCTCGATGTTCCAATGGGAAAGCACCGCCGGCTGGGTGACATCTCCAAAGGCGATGGGCACTCCATGGGCGCGCTCCCGGCGCACGGTCTCGGGGTTCATCTCCAAGACCACGTAGGGGATGCCGGATTCTTGGGCCACCTGGGCCACATAGCGACCACCGACGCCATAGCCCGCGATGATAAGATGATCACGCAGCATGGCCTTGGGCTCCGAGGCGCTGGGGACGCCTCCGGGCATGGCCGTCAACCGCGCCCCCAAACGAGGCAGCCAGGCAATGAGTGTGGGAGTGACGGCCATGGACAGGATGGCCACGGAAAGGAAGATCTGAAATTCGGCGGTTTCCAGAAGCCCGTGCTGCATGCCGATGCCTGCGAGCACGAAGGAGAACTCCCCGATCTGAAAAAGGGCCAAACCTGCCAGCAAGGCGGTACGCAGCGGATAGCGCAGACACACCCCGGCCACGCACCCCACCGTCACCTTGATGACGGCAAGCGCCCCCAGCAGCCCGAGGATGAACGGCCACGAAGCACCAAACATCCGCGGATCGAAAAGCATGCCCACGGACATGAAAAACACGCTGGTAAAGACGTCCCGGAAGGGCACGATGGCATCCACCACCGAGTGGCTCACCTCGGAGTCGCTCACCACCAAACCCGCCAAAAACGCCCCAAGCGAAAGCGACAGGCCCAAATACCCCGTGATCCAAGCAATGCCCAAGCACAGGGCAAGCACGGTCAAGAGCAAAAGCTCGCGGCTGCGCACCGCCGCCACCCGCACCAAGAGCCAGCGCACCACAAAACGGCCGCCCACCAGGACCAAGCCCCCCACTGCCAGGGTTTTGATGCCCACGCCCAACAGCGCCTGTCCTGGATCCTCCCCAAGACCGGCGAGCAAAGGGATGGCGAGCATCATGGGTGCTACGGCAATATCTTGAAAAAGCAGGGTGCCGATCACGATGCGGCCGTGCGGAGCGCTCATCTGGGCACTCTCTCCCAATGCCTTGAGCACGATGGCGGTGCTGGAAAGGGCCACCAAGAACCCAACCAACAAGGCCTTGGTCCACGTGATGGGCAGCACCCAGAGGACAACTTCCACCAGGGCAAGGCACAGCCCCACGTACACCGCCCCACCCACGAAAATCAGCCGGGCAAAACGGCGTACCTCATCCAAGGACAGTTCCAGGCCAATGACAAAAAGGAGCAGAATAACGCCGAGCTCCGCAAAGACCTCGACTTCATGGGCATCGGCGATCCATCCCATACCGTGGGGGCCTGCCAGCACCCCCGCCACGAGCATGGCCACCACCGGGGGCACCCGCAACCGGTGCCCCACCAGCAAAAGCAGGCAGGCGATCCCAAAAAGCCCGGCCCCATGAGCAAGAAACCCCATCGCGCTCATGCCATCTCCTTCCGCCTCACGCCAATGCGCTGGCGCATCCGCCCAGAGAAACCGGCAGCGCTCTTCCCTGGCATCGATCTCCACCCAGTTGCGGCCGGGCATCCCCCGGACCTGACACCATCGAATACCTCAAGGCTCTGAGTCGGCATCGATCACCACCCGGTTGCGGCCACTTTTCTTGGCCACATACATGGCCTGATCCGCCCGTCGCACGGCCTGCCAAAAGTCTTCCCCGGAGCGCACGACCGCCCCGCCCACACTCACGGTGCAGGGAATACCCGCCAGTGGGGTCTCGGCCACGGCGCGGCGCAACTTCTCGGCGGTTTGCGCCGCCCCGGCACGGTCCGCATTGGGCAGCACCACCAGATATTCTTCACCCCCGTAGCGAAAGATCGCATCCGTGGCGCGCAAATACTCCTGCAAGCGGGCCGCCAGCGCCTGGAGCACGGCATCACCTGCGGCGTGGCCATGCTGGTCGTTGACGGCCTTGAAATGATCGATGTCTACGAAAAGCACCGCCCCGGAAGCCAGTTGGCCGCCACGGGCCACGCGATCCAGGGCACGGCGGTTGCGCAGCCCCGTGAGCCCATCGGTAAGCGCCAGGTGCTCGAGCTTCTGGATCTGCATGTACTTGCCATAATGATAGGCCTCGAGCCCCAAGGTCATGTCCAGAAGCACCACCTTGGTCAGGGCATCGTGAACGACATCCACGCAGGACTCCTGCGTGCACAGCGGCCGCACCAGCTCTTGAAGCGTCAAAAGGTAATGCGAAAATGCGCCCACATACCATGCCGGTTCCACGCCGATGATATAGTGCACATATCCCACTTCCAAACGGCGAAGCGCATACTCCATGTCCCACGGCCCCAACAGCATGGAGGCAAAATGCTTCGCCTGCTTGCGCTTGAGGCGATCCAAGGTCTCGGGCAACTCCAGAAAGCGCCTCGGCCCGGCGAAAGAAAGGAGATGGCCATAGAAGGCATCGGCAAGACGCGGAGGAATTGCCCCCATCTGATCATGTATGGACTGCAACGCCTGGGCATCTTCGGGTCCCAGGCGTAAAAACCGCAATCTCTCGGCAAGGGAGTAGGGAGTGAGCTCAAGATGCGCAGCAATGGTCGCCGCAACGGTGGAAAGACTCATCAATGTCCTCCGATATTGCCCTCCCAAAATGATGGAGCGGATATTTCGTACGAAAAATCTTTCCAAGAGGCAATCCACATCCCCTCATGCATCGGCATGTGCTGTCTTGACACGCCGCGGACTCCCAACGCAGATCCCGGGCATGTCTAGCGTCATGGATTACCTGCGCGCAGCGCCCCTGCCGCATCTGACGACCATCAAGACCATGGCCTTGGGTCTGGGGATCGATGTTTGGCTCAGTGAAGCCAGCGCCCTGCTGCGCCCCCTGCTCGCGGCCGCGGCAGGGTGGGTGGTGCTCCTATGCCAGGCCGACGCCCTGTGCCGCTACCACGAATATCTGCGCCTGCGCCGGATGCTGGAGCGCTACGGCTTTCGCCCCCGCATCCTCACCCCCATGCTGGGCTCCCGCTGCCAGCGGGATGCGGCGCTTCTGGCCGCCCGCAAGACCGGCCATCTCGAAGCGGCCTGGGACATGCTGCGCAGCCGTGGATACCGGGCGTACCACCTCATCCCGGACAGTATCCGCCAGGACCCACGCACCCTGCTGCGCCCTGCCTTTTGGCGCATGACCCTGCTTCCCCGGCAACGCCGCCGGGGATGAAACGCCACCGTTTTTGACCTGCGTCAAAGGCAAAATACGGAGAAGCACGCATCAGCCCCTCATGCAGGCGCACACTTCTTCCTTCCCCTCCATGGGGCTGCGCGTCCTCAGCCTTGGGCTCGCCCTCCTGACCGCCGCCCACTTCCTGCGCTGGAACGCCCCCGGCCAGGCAGCGGCATGCGCCACCCTGGGCCTTGCCGCGGCCCTCGCGCCGCGCCTGCTGCCGCGCCCCTTGGCGCTCCTGCTTTTTGCCGCAGGAGGCGTCTTCTGGGCCCACTTGGGCGTGGAGTTCGCCTTGATGCGCGCTGCTCAAAACCTTCCGTGGCTGCGGCTTATCCTCATCATGGGTAGCGTGAGCCTTGCCTTCGTCGCGGCGGCCTTCAGCGCTGCCCGCACCCGCGCCGGCGACGACTTCGGCCCCCTGGACGGCCCGGCATGGACGAAAACCTTCGCCTTTGTCCTGGTGTGGGGAACCCTTCGCGTCGCACAGGCCAAGGCCCCCATGCCGCTCCTTTTGGGGGAGCGGTTCCTGCCGGGCTCAGCCCCCTGGTGGGAAGTGGCCTTCGGCCTCTATGCGGCCTGGGTCACCGGCGGCCTGCTCGGACCACGAGGGTCCATGCTTCGTGCCCGCATTTGGGCCCTTTTCAGCCTGGTGTTCTTTGGACAACTCTTCTTGGGACTTGCGGGATGGGGCATCTTCCTCATGACCGGCGCGCTGCACCTGCCCATCCCTGCGCTCATCCTCGCCGGCCCGATCTATCGGGGCCACGGGATCTTCATGCTGCTTCTTTTTGGCGCAAGCATCCTGCTCGTGGGGCCGGCCTGGTGCAGCCACCTCTGCTACATCGGCGCCTGGGACCACACCATGGCGCGCCTGGGGCCCCAACGGCCACGCCGACTTCCGGCCTGGGCCCCCAAAGCACGGATGGGAATCTTGGTGCTCACGATACTCGTCCCGGCAGTGCTGCGCGCCAGCGGCGCTGCCACGAGCACCGCGCTTCTTGGGGCAGGTCTTTTTGGCGTCGGCGGCGTAGCGGTCATGGTGCTGGCCTCCCGGCGTCTCGGCACCATGGTGCATTGCACCCTCTGGTGCCCCATGGGACTGGTGGCCAATCTGATGGGGCGCCTGCTTCCCTGGCGCCTGCGCATCACCACCGCCTGCACCCGTTGCGGCCGCTGCCTTCCCACCTGCCGCTACAACGCGCTGAGCATTCAGGACCTCAAAAAAGGCCGGCCCGGGCTCCCGTGCAGCCTCTGCGGCGACTGCGTGCGCGCCTGCCCTCACGGGGCCATGGAATACGCCTATCTTGGTCTCGCCCCCAAGACAGCCCGCCTGGCCTTCACCTGCCTGGCGGCGAGCCTGCACGCCGTGTTCCTGGCAGTCGCACGCATCTAGCATCTCAGGCGCCATCAGCCGCCTACTGCCTCGACGCCTGGATCGGCCAGGGCAGCGAGGTGGCGCCGCACGCATTGAGAGCGCCATCAGCCCCT
This sequence comes from Thermodesulfomicrobium sp. WS, assembly GCF_027925145.1. GTDB lineage: Bacteria > Desulfobacterota > Desulfovibrionia > Desulfovibrionales > Desulfomicrobiaceae > Thermodesulfomicrobium. The sequence continues at coordinate 1,168,366 of NZ_AP027130.1, read as the reverse complement.
ACTGCGGCGAGGATTCGCCAGCGCTTTCCTGGGCGGCGATCCAGGCCATGACTTCCGCGAGGTCAAGAGTACCTGTATAGATGGCCTTGCCGGTGACCGCGCCCTGAAGCCCCTGGGCGCACAAGGGATACAACCGCTGAATATCAACCAATGTCGTCACCCCGCCGGCAGCGATGACCGGCAGGCGCGTCAGGGAAAGCAGCCGTGCATAGCACGACGGGTCTACACCGCTTCCCATGCCGTCGCGACTGATATCGGTGTACACCACGAAGGCCGCCCCCGCCGCCTCGAGGCGGGGGAGCACATCCTCCACCGTGAGCCCGGCATCCGCCACCCAGCCCTTGGTCTTGAGCCGACCGTCGCGGGCGTCCAAGGAGACCCCGATACGTCCGGGAAATGCCGCGCAAAGGGCGGCGAAAAGCTCCGGGTCCTCCAGGGCGATGGTACCGATGATGAGCCGCGTGACCCCGGCATCGAAATAGGCCTGGGCCACTTCCCGGCTGCGGATGCCGCCGCCGAGCTGCACAGGGATGGACACCGCCGCACACAACCGGGCGATGAGGTCCCGGTTGCGGGGCTCGCCGCTGAACGCCCCATCCAAATCCACCACATGGAGCCAACGCGCCCCCTGGTCTTGCCAATGGAGCGCCATGGCCACCGGGTCTTCGCCAAAGACCGTCACCTGATGGGCCTCCCCCTGGCGCAGGCGCACGCAGCGGCCGTCCTTGATGTCCACCGCAGGAAAAACAATCATGCCAACCCCTTACAGCCCCAATTCGCGAAATCCTTGTGCCACGGCCTCCCGCGCCAACTCCCCGGCAGAAAGCCACCGGCCCTGACGGCGGGCAAACTTTCCCGCCAAGAAAAGGTTCTCCACCAGTCCGCGCTGCTCTTCCTCGTAGTGGAAACGCCGCACCGCACCTGAGGCGGTCTCCACCACATAGAGGTCCAGAATCACGTGGGCGGGCCGCTCAACACCCCACTCACCACCAATACGGTCCTCCCAAAAGAGCACAAAAGGCACGAGCACGAAGTCCGCCTCCGCGCAGCGCCCCACCTCCTGCCAGTAGCGCACGGCATCCAGGCGACGGCCTTCCGTGGTCTGTGCCAACACCTGCTCCGCACATCCTGCAACCACCTGCGGCGCAATCACCGGGCGCGGACGCTTGGCCGCCTCATCGAGAAGGATCTGGGTGAGCGCAGCCCGGTCCTCGGCGCGCAGGACGACCTTTTCTTGGGGCAGCACCCCGGCCAAAAGCTCCCAATCCGCCTGCGGGAGCACCGGAGCCGCCACTGCCATGCGGGCAGTCTCCGGCATGGGCGGCATGGTGACCCTGGGAGCGCAGGCGGCAAGGAGAATCATGCCCAAAAGAACCAAGATCTTTTTCATACGTCCAACCCTCCCTTGGTACTCAGCACGCCGGAGCGCTCCGGCCGCACGGCCTGCCGCAGGGCAAGGCCCATGGCCTTGAAGGCGGCTTCCAGCACATGATGGGCATTGGTGCCGTAACAGAGTTCCACATGCAGATTGCAGCCGGCCCGAACGGCAAAGCTCTTCCAAAACTCCCGCCACAAGTCGGCCTCTTCGCCCGCGACCATGGGCGGCAATATCTCCATCCCCCGCACCACCAGGTAGGGCCGACCGGAAAAATCCACCACTACCCGCGCCAGGGCCTCATCCATGGGGACGAAGGCCGCTCCTACCCGGGCGATACCGATGCGATCGCCCAAGGCCTCCCGCATGGCGTCCCCCAAGCACAAGCCCACGTCCTCCACCGTATGGTGGGCATCAATGGCGAGATCGCCCTCGGCACGCACCGCGAGGTCAAACCCCGCCCAATGGGCACACAAGGTGAGCATATGGTCGGCAAAGGCATAGCCGGTGGCAACCGTCGCTCGGCCCTGACCATCGAGACAAAGCTCCACCTCGATAGCGGTTTCCGTGGTGCGACGGCGGATATTGGCATGACGGCTCATGCGGCCTCCTCCTCAGGGAGAGGTTTCTTCGTGCCAAAGAGATACGCCACCCAAACGCCAATTTCGTACAGCACGAGCAACGGGGCAGCCATGAGGAGCTGCGAGACCACATCGGGCGGGGTGAGGATGGCGGCCACGATAAAGATCACCAACACGGCATATTTCTGTTGTTGCCGCAGCCATTTGCCCGTCACGACGCCAAGGCGGGCCAGGAAAAAGATCACCAGTGGCAGCTCAAAGATCACTCCAAAGGCGATGAGCATCTGCACGGCAAAGCTGAAATACTCACTGAGGGAAGGCATGGGCTTGACGATATCCGTGGCGTAGCCCACAAAAAACTCAAATCCATAGGGGAAGACTACGAAATACCCAAAACACGCCCCCACGACAAAGAATATGGCGGACAACAAGGCAATGGGGATCAAATACTTGCGCTCGGACTCATAGAGTCCTGGCGCCACAAAGAGCCACATTTGGTAGAATACATACGGGCTTGCCACGAAAAACCCCGCCAATGCCGCGGTTTTGACGTAGGTAAAAAAGGCCTCAGGAAGGGCGGTATAGATGAGGGTCCCACCGGTGGGCAAAAGGACGTCCAGAAGCGGCCGCATGAGGAGATGGAACAGGTCCTCGGCAAAGCCGTAGCAGGCAAGAAATCCAACACCGATGGCAATGAAGCTCCGCACGAGCCGCGTGCGCAGCTCCTCCAAGTGTTGGGTAAAGGTCATTTCCGCATGGGGATTTGCGGCATCGTCATCGGTGGGTTCCGTCAATGACGCATCTTCGGGGAGTTCAGGAGCCGGCCCATCAACCATGTCCCGATGCTCGTGGTCCTCTGGAACGCGCAAGCCCTCGCTCATGCGGTTGTATCCTCCGTGGTTGGCGCCGCCGCCTCTGGGGTCTTTGCAGCCGTCGTCGTGGCCTCAGGCGAGGCTGCCGTCCCCGCGGTGCCGGGCTGCGGCCCCTTGCCATCCCCGAAAAGCTCTTTGCGGGCGGCCTCGGCCTTGGCCTTTTGCTCCGCGGCCTCGGCCTCCATCTCGATGGTGCGCTTGACGTCGGTGGTCACCCGCCGAAACTCACCCAAGGCCTTCCCGATGGACTTGGCCACATCCGGCAGTTTGGACGGCCCAAGGACAATGAGCGCCACCAACAAAATGACCAAGATCTCTGTGGAACCGATGCCAAACATAGACGCTCTCCCCTTACTCCCACTCAATGGTGCTCGGCGGTTTGGACGAGATGTCGTAGACCACGCGGTTGACGCCCTTGACCTCGTTGATGATGCGCGTGGACATACGCGCCAGGATTTCGCTCGGCAGCCGCGTCCAGTCCGCAGTCATGGCATCCAGGGAATCCACGATGCGCAAGGCCACCACATGCTCGTAGGTGCGTTCGTCCCCCATGACGCCGACGGTCTTCAAAGGCAGCAGCACGGCAAAGCCCTGCCACACCTTGGAATACCAACCGGAGGCCGCAAGCTCGTGCTGCACGATGCGGTCCGCCTGGCGCAAAATCTCCAGGCGCTCCCGAGTCACTTCGCCGATGATGCGGATGGCCAGTCCAGGCCCCGGGAAGGGGTGCCGCCAAATGAGAAAATCCGGCAACCCCAGCTCCTGAGCCACCTTGCGTACCTCGTCCTTGAAGAGCTCGCGCAGCGGCTCCACGAGCTCCAAGGCCATGGTCTCGGGGAGTCCGCCCACGTTGTGATGGCTCTTGATGACCGCCGAGGGGCCTTTGAAGCTCACGGATTCAATGACGTCTGGGTACAAGGTGCCTTGGGCGAGAAAGCGCACGCCTTGGATCTTGCGCGCCTCGGCCTCGAACACCTCGATGAAAGTATGACCGATGATCTTGCGTTTGCGCTCCGGATCTTCCACGCCCGCCAGGCGGGAAAGAAACGTCTCCTGCGCCTGGACGAAGTGGAGATTCAAGTCGAAATGGCGCTGCAAATAGCCGATGACCTCGTCCCCTTCCCCGGCGCGCAAAAGCCCGTTGTCCACAAAGATGCAATGCAGATGCTTGCCGATGGCGCGGGACAGCAGCACTGCCGCCACTGTGGAGTCGATGCCGCCCGACAGACCGCAGACCACCTGGGCGTCGCCAATGCGCTCTTTGGCCGCACGGATGGCCTCTTCCACGAACGAGGCCATGGTCCAGGAGGCCGAAAGCCCCGCCACCTCGAAGAGGAAGTTGCGCAGGATGTCGCTGCCCCGCTCGGAGTGGGCCACCTCGGGATGAAACTGCACGGCATACAAGCGGCGCTCCACGCACGCCATGGAGGCTATCGCCACCGACGGCGTGCTGGCGGTCACCACAAACCCCGGCGGCATCTGCAGCACGGTATCGCCATGCGACATCCACACCGTGAGCGGCTGCTCTTCAATCCCTGCCCACAGCGGACACGGGGCCGCGAAGGAAAGCTCGCTGCGGCCGTATTCCCGGTCCGTGGAAGGGACCACCTGACCGCCCAAAAGCTTGGCCATGAGCTGCATGCCGTAGCAAATGCCGAGCACCGGCACGCCCATCTCGAAGACGTGCGGATCGATGGTCGGCGCATCCGGCGCATGGACCGATGCCGGCCCTCCCGAGAGGATGATGGCCGCCGGGCGCATGGCGGCGATCTCCGCCAAGGGGATCGTGCACGGATGGATCTCCGAATAGACCCCTGCTTCCCGCACCCGCCGGGCAATGAGCTGCGTATACTGGGAGCCAAAATCAACGATGACAACTTTCTCCACGTCCATACCGCGCTCCCGTTAGTACGATTCCACCCGGTAATTGGGGGCCTCTTTGGTGATGATCACGTCGTGCACGTGGCTCTCCCGCAGTCCTGCGGTGGAAATCTCCACGAAACGGGCCTTTTCCTGCAGGGTGGGGATGTCCGCAGCACCCACATAGCCCATGCCCGAGCGCAGTCCGCCCACCAATTGATCGATGGTGTCCATGACCGAACCTTTGTACGGCACCCGGCCCACGATTCCTTCGGGCACCAGCTTTTTGGAGCCTTCTTGGAAATAGCGATCGCTGCTGCCTTCCTTCATGGCGTCGATGGATCCCATGCCCCGGTAAATCTTGTAGGTGCGGCCCTGGTAGAGGATGGTCTCCCCGGGGCTCTCGTCCGTGCCGGCGAACATGGAGCCCATCATCACCGTATCCGCGCCAGCCACCAAGGCCTTGACCACATCTCCCGAAAACTTGATGCCGCCGTCGGCGATGCAATGCCGACCGAACTCCCGGCAGGCCCGCGCGCACTCCATGATCGCCGTGATCTGCGGCACTCCGACTCCGGCCACGATGCGGGTGGTACAGATGGAGCCCGGCCCGATGCCCACTTTCACCGCGTCCGCACCCGCCTCGAGCAAGGCCCTGGCCCCGGCATAGGTGGCCACGTTGCCGGCAATGAGCTGCACCTGCGGCCAGGCGGCCTTGATGGCCCGTACCCCTTCGAGGATGTTGCGGGAATGGCCGTGGGCGGAATCGAGCACCAGCACGTCCACGCCAGCCTTGATGAGGGCCTCGGCCCGCGCAAGCCCCGCCTGCCCCACGCCGATGGCCGCGCCCACCCGCAGCCGACCATGGGAGTCCTTGCAGGCATTGGGATATTTGCGGATCTTGTCGATATCCTTGATGGTGAGCAGGCCGCGCAGCTTGTTGGACTCATCCACCACCAGCAGTTTCTCGATGCGGTTTTCGTGCAAGTGCCGCTTGGCCTCGTCGAGCGAGATGCCCATGGGCACGGTGACGAGGTTCTGACTCGTCATCACCGCATGCACCGGGGTGGCAAGATCCGTCACAAACCGCACGTCACGATTGGTAATGATCCCCACCAACCGGTCTTCCTCCACCACCGGCAGACCGGAGATACGGTACTCCTGCATGAGTTCCAGCACGTGTCCCACCGTATCGTCAGGGGCCACGGTGATGGGGTCGAGGATCATGCCGGACTCCGACTTCTTGACCTTGAGGACCTCCAGGGCCTGGCGCTCCACCGGCATATTTTTGTGGATGATGCCGATGCCTCCGGCTCGCGCCAGGGAGATGGCCATGCGCGACTCGGTCACCGTATCCATGGCCGCGCTCAAAAAGGGGATATTCAAACGGATTTCTCCCGTCAGCCAGGTGCCAATATCCACGGCATCGGGCAGTACCTCGGAGTAGTCCGGCAGTAGCAAGACATCGTCAAAGGTGAGTGCCTTACCGAGTATTTTCTCCGACATAGACTTCACTTCCATGGTTTCAGATACCCAGATATGCCTTGCGGACCTCTTCATTGGCGAGCAAGGCGTGCGCCGAATCCTCAAGCGCGATGCGGCCATTTTCCATCACATAGCCCCGATGCGCGATCTTGAGGGCCTGGTGGGCGTTTTGTTCCACCAAAAACACCGTGGTCCCGGCTTCGTTGACCTTGCGAATAATGGCAAAGATCTGCTGGATGACGATGGGGGCAAGTCCCAAGGACGGCTCATCGAGCAAAAGCAGCCGCGGCCGCGCCATAAGCGCGCGGGAGATGGCGAGCATCTGCTGTTCACCGCCGGACAAGGTGCCCCCGAGCTGCCGCCGCCGTTCGGCCAAGATGGGGAAGAGCGCAAAGACATAGTCGAGGTCTTCCGCGATGCCGGCCGTATCGTTGCGCAAAAACGCCCCTAACTCCAGATTCTCCATGACCGTCATCTCCGGGAAGATGAGCCGGCCTTCAGGCACCTGCGAGATCCCCAGGGCCACGATGCGGTCCGGCCGCATGGTGTGGATGGGACGGCCCTCGAAAAGCACCTCGCCGCGCCGCGGCGGGGTAGCGCCGCAAATGGACATGAGGGTGGTGGTCTTGCCAGCGCCATTGGCCCCGATGAGGGTCACGATCTCCCCTTTGTGGATGGAAAGGGAGACATCATGCAGGGCTTGGATATTGCCATAGAACGTGCACACGCCTTTGAGCTCAAGCATGCTCCACCTCCCCGAGATAGGCCTTGATGACCCGGGGGTCGTGGCTCACTGCTTCCGGGGTGCCTTCGGCAATGAGGCAGCCATATTCCATGACGTAAATACGTTCCGAAATGGACATCACCATACTCATGTCGTGCTCGATGAGCAAAATCGTCAGACCAAATTGATCGCGGATCTGGAGCACCAACTCCTTGAGAGCGGCAGTCTCCTGGGGGTTCATGCCCGCCGCCGGCTCATCGAGCAGAAGCAGACGGGGTTCGGTGGCCAAAGCGCGGGCGATTTCCAGGCGGCGCTGCTGGCCATACGGGAGGTTGGCGGCCAGTTCGTTGTACCAACGGTGCAGCCCCAGGGCCTTGAGCAGCGCATAGCTCTTCTCGACGATCTCCGCCTCTTCCCGGCGCACCCAGCCTGGCCGGAACACCGCGCCAAAGATGCCGGCCTTGGTGCGGCAATGGCGCGCCACCATGACGTTTTCCAAAACACTCATGTTCTGGAACAGGCGGATATTTTGAAAGGTACGGGCCATGCCCAGGGCAGTGACGGCGTTGGGTTTCATACCGCCGATGCGCACCGGCGCGCTTCCCCTAGGGGTGAAATACACCTCCCCTTCCGTGGGGGTGTAGATACTCGTCACACAATTGAAAAACGTGGTCTTCCCCGCGCCATTGGGGCCGATGAGGGAGACGATCTCCCCATCGCGCACCACGACGGTCACGTCGTTCAAAGCGCGCAGCCCTCCAAAGTTCATGGACACGGAACGGACATCCAAAACCGATTCCATCGACTACTCTCCACTCAGCTCAAGTTCCCGGTCCACGATGCGGTACTGCTTGCTTCGCGCAGGGATCATGCCTTGAGGACGAAAGACCATCATGAGGACCATGGCTGCCGCAAAGAGGATCATCCGGTATTCCGAGAAGGCGCGCATATACTCAGGCAGCAGCACCAAAAACGCGGCGCCGAGAATGACGCCCCAATTGGATCCCATGCCTCCCAGCACCACGATGGAGAGGATGATGGCCGACTCGAAAAACGTAAAACTGGCCGGATTGATGAATGTGGTCTTGGCGGCAAAGATGACGCCCGCAAATCCTGCCCAGGCCGTGCCCAACCCAAAGGCCATGAGTTTGACTGTCACGCGGTCGATACCCATGGCCTGGCAGGCCACTTCATCCTCACGCAATGCTTGCAGTGCGCGCCCGACACGGGAATCCTTCAGGCGCTCCGCCACCACCAGGGTCAACACTGCGGCCACGAACACAATATAGTAGATGTAAATATTGGTGCCAGCCACAGTCATTTCCTGACCAAAGAGCCCAGGGCGATCGATATTGGAAATCCCGGAAGGACCGCCTGTCAGCGCACTCCAATTTTCCAAGACCAGCCGAACGATCTCCCCAAAACCGAGGGTGACGATGGCCAGATAGTCGCCCCGCAGCCGCAGCACCGGAAAGGCAAGCAGCACACCAGCCACAGCGGCGAGCACGCCCCCGATGGGCAGCACGGTCCAAAATCCCCACCCGAAATAATGGTTGAGCAAGGCGTAGGCGTAGGCGCCGATGGCATAAAAGGCCGCGTAGCCCAGAAAAAGGAGCCCAGCGACGCCCACCACGATGTTGAGCCCAATACCCAGCATCACATAGAGAAAAAAGGAAATGAGGATATTGGTCTGATAGGTGGAGACGAACCAGGGAATCGCCAGGAAAATCACCAGGAGTCCTGCGCCCAAGGGGCGCACCCATGCCGCAGACTCCCAAGGGCGCAGGGCGCCTCGCCCGCCCCGCGCGTCGGCACTGCGCTGCATATTCTCCCGCCGGGCAAGGGCCCAGCGCCACAGCGCCGAAAGGACAAAGGCACCGACACCCACGACCGCAAGGTTCACCCACCGCCATTGAATGGTGTTCTCAATGGTGTTTACCCGCACCACCACCAAAGGAAAGGTGAGGACCATAAACCACAGGCTGACGCCCAACGATTTGAGAAATTCACGTGCCACCATGACTATACTTTTTCCACCTTGGCCTTGCCCATGATGCCGGAAGGCCGAAAAATGAGAAAGATCACCAGCAACGAAAAGGCAAAGACGTCCTCATAGTCGCTGGAAATATATCCCGCGCCAAAACTCTCGGAGAGTCCCAAGAACAGCCCTCCCAACATAGCGCCAGGAAGTGAGCCAATGCCACCCAACACCGCTGCAGTGAAGGCCTTGATGCCCGCGAGGAACCCCACAGCAAAATTCACCATGCCCACATGAGAGGCAATGAGCACTCCACCGACCGCAGCCAGGGCAGAGCCGATGATGAAGGTCACCGAGATCACCCGATCCGCGTCCACACCAAGGAGCATGGCCATCTTGCGATTCTGGGCCGTGGCCCGCATGGCTTTGCCCATCTTGGTGTACTTGATGAACAGGGTGAGACCGGCCATGAGCACCGCGCTCACCACGACGATGAGAAAATCCGAAGAGGCGAAAATATGGGCGATGGGTTCAAGGAAGGCAAACTCCGGGATCAAGGACGGGAATGGAACAAAGTCCGAAGTCTGCACCAAAATGACATAGTTCTGCAAAAAGAGCGACATACCGATGGCGGAAATCAAAGGAGACAGTCGGCCCGCTTGACGGAGCGGTTTGTAGGCGATCTTTTCGATAGTATATCCATACCCCGCGCAATAAATCATGGAGACCAGCACCGCCAATACCAAAATAGCCGGGAGAGGAAATCCCATGGTCCCTAAAATTCCCGCAACGATAAGGCCTGTAAACGCCCCAATCATGTAGATTTCGCCATGCGCGAAGTTGATGAGTTCAATGATCCCATACACCATGGTGTACCCAATGGCGATCAGGGCATAGATGGATCCGCGGGTAAGTCCGCTCAAAAAGAGTTCAAAAAAATATTGTACATCCATGAATAGATTTCCTGAAAAACAGCGCTACATGAAGAAAAAACGCTCACCGTGGGATGATGAGCAGAATGAGGAGGGCGGGAGTATCTCCCGCCCTCAGGAAGCGACTATTTCATTTCCACGTACTTGCCGTTTTGCACCCGATACATGGAGAAGCCCACGCCTTCGGCGTCGCCACGGGCATCAAATTTGATCGTCCCCACCGGGGTGTCCACCTTCTCCGAGCGCATGACTTTGGCCATGGCGTCGAAGTCCGTGGAGCCCGCCTTGGCCACCGCGTTCACCGCCGCCAGCATGGCCGCGTAGGCGGAGTCGAAGAATGCACCCGGGTCCGTGCCGAACATGGCCTTGTGGGCTTCGATGGCCTGCTTGTTCAGGGCCAGGCCGGAGACGTCCTTGGGACCGGACGCGTAGACACCCTCGGCATCTTTGCCCGCCACCTTGATGAAGGTGTCATCCTTCACGCCGTCATCGGAGATGAAATGCACCTCAATACGTTTTTTCTTGATCTGGGAGACGAGCTTGGAGGCCTCCGGATGGTAGCCGCCGAACATCACCGTGTCCGCACCGGACTGCCGGATCTTCTGCACCACGGCAGAGTAATCCACCGCACCCGGAGTGATGCCTTCGAAGAGCACGATCTGCGCCTTGCCGCCCTCCTCGATGAACTTCTTGGCAAACTCCGCGTACCCCTTGCCGTAGTCGCCTTTGTCATGCAGCACAGCGATCTTTTTGGCACCCAGCTTGCCAATGGCAAAGTCCACCCCCAGCTTGGCCTGGGCATCGTCCGAGGCAATGGTACGGAAGAAGGTGGGATACTGGCCGCTTTGGGTAAGCTCGGGGTTGGTGGCAGAAGGCGAAATGACCATCACCTTGGCTTCGGTATAGATGGGCAGCGCCGCCTTGGTCGCGCCCGAGCAGATGTGACCGATGACCACCTTGGCGCCGTCGGAGACCAGCTTCGTGGCCGCATTGGTGGCCAGCTCCGGCTTGCACTGGTCGTCCTGCACCACGAGCTCGATCTGCTTCCCGCCGGCCACCACGAAACTGGAAATCTTTCCTTTCATCCGAACCTCCATGCACAGATTTAGGTTAGGGAGAAAACCATACGTCGCCAAGACGGCGGAAAAACCGTGGTATTTGCTTTCTCTACCATCAGCGACTTTGCGGTGTCAAAGCGTTTTCCGCCCCCAAGGCCGCGAGATCTTCTTTGGCCTGCGCCGCCAAGCGAGCGTCGGGACCACGAACCACGGCCTCAAAATGCCCACGGGCCGTATCCGTGGCGTTGAGGTAATAGGCATAGAGCACGCCAAGATTGTAGTGGGCGTGGGGATTTTGGGCATCCACCTGCAGCATGCGGGAAAAGACCTCCGCAGCCTCCGGATGACGCCCCAATTGGAACAAACACACCCCTTTTTGATTGAGGGCTTCCAGGTCTTCTGGGACCTTGCCAAGGAGCATGTCCCAAAAACTCATGGCCCGCGCCCAAGCGCCCATCTGCATAAAGAGCATGCCCAAATGCCGCATGGCATCCTGGTCTTCGGGGTTGGCCTGCAAGCGCTCCATGAGGGCGGAGACCTCGGCCATATCGCCCATGCCTTGGTTCACGGAGCGCCGCTCTTCATGCACCACGATGGAAGGATGCTCCACCCGGTAGGCCAAGGCGGCCAAACCAATGAGTACCGCCACTGCCAGGGCGAACCGCCCTCCCATGGCCACGGCCCGGTTCATGATTGCCGCTCCAAACGCGCAAGGCGCTGCTCGAGGCGCCGCAACGCCACCACCAATCCCGTGACGTACGCCGCCAGCGCCAACCACACCGCCCCATGGGCCAGCACCACATATTCCATAAAACCTCCTCGTCTCGCTCCAGAACTAGGCTTCGCGGCGCTCCAGCCGGGCACGGGCGATGCGCGAGACGCGCGCCGCCACCATGGCCAGCCGAAACCGCGCCAGGACCAAGGCCGCCACCAAAAGTCCAAAGGCCAGACCATGGACCACCAAGGCAACCCACATCTCCGGTTCCATTCCACCGCCTTGGGCGAGCACCACCGGGTGGATGGAGCGCCACAGCCGCGCGGACACGAACACCAACGGGACATCCACAAAGGCCACGATGCCCAGCACCGCACAGATCACCGGGCCGCGGCTTCCAAGATCCGAGGCGCGCAGGGCCAAGTACCCCGCATACACGAACCACAATACCAGCGTCGTGGTCAGCCGGGGGTCCCACGTCCACCACGTGTTCCACGCCGCCCGGCCCCAGAGCGCCCCAGTCACCAAGGCCAGGCCCGCCAAAAGCACGCCGACCTCCGCCAGCACGCCAGCCAGCACGTGACACCAAGCCCTCTTCTTCCACAGCACGCCAATGCTTGCCGCAAACACCCCGAAAAAGCACACAAACGCCCACCAGGCCAAGGGCACGTGGAGATAGAAGATCTTCTGCACCACACCCATGACCGCCTCCAGCGGCGCATACACCCAGACCGCCCATTGGGCCACTGCCAGGCCCACTCCGCCTGCCACGGCAGCCACGAGATTCCACCGGCCCATCTACCGACCTCGCAAAACAAAAGGAAAGAGGATCAAGGCCACGCCCAAAAACACGGCGTCAAAGGCCAAAGCGAGCCCCAGCCACTGCCCGACGCCAGCCTCCCCGGCCAGCACCATGGCCCCGCCCCGAATGCCGGCAAGGATCAAGGGCATCTGCAAGGGAAATACGATCACCGTAAGCAGGGTGTCCCGTGCCCCTTGGCTGAGCGCCCCCAAAAGCGCGCCCACAAGGCATAGCCCCACGTCCACGGCCAGGATCAAGGGCACCATCTCCCAGTTCCCCATGGCCACGCCCAAAAAGACCGCCGCCGCGGGAAAGAAGACGAGCTGACACCCCCCCAGAAGCACCAAGCCCACCACGGCCTTGGCCAGCCAAAAACTTTGCGGCGCAATCGGCGCAAGGAGCAAGGCCGTGAGCACGCCGTTTTCCTCTTCCAGACGAAAGAGGGTAGAACTCTGCAAGATACTCGCAAATACCGAGGCCAGCCAAAAAAGAGCCATGGCGTCCTGGGGGCTGAAGCGCTCGCCAGGGGGCGCGGAAAGGCTGAAGCCAAAGACCAAAAGCAGACCCAAGAGGATCGGTTGGGCCACATGCGCCCCCCGAGCCAAAACGAGGCGGGCGTCCTTGGCCATGACCGCCGCAGCGGACCTCAGCATACCGACTCCCCCGCAAAATCCCCGGCCGGACCGAGGTAGTGGACGCGTCCCCCGCGCAAGTGGAGCACCGACGTCGCCAAGGGAAGATCCCGCGCCACGTCGTGCGACACCCACACCACGGCCGCGCCGCTTTGGCGAAGGGACTGAATCTCTCGGTGGAGGAGCGCGACCGAAGCCATGTCCAGCCCAGTGGCGGGTTCATCCAAAAACACCAGGCGCGGGGCGAGCAGAATGACCCGCGCCAGCGACAACCGCTGGGCCATGCCCCGAGAAAACGTCCCCGCGGGCTCCATGGCCCACTGCGCAAGGCCGACCCGCCCCAGCACTGCCTCCAGGGTGGATTCGTCCGCCGGAAGTCCATACAGCCGAGCCCAAAAGCGCAGGTTTTCCAGGGCAGTCAAGGAGCCATACACGTACGTGCCATGGCCCATCATGGCCATGGCCTCTGGGCCCACCTGACTGTGCACCACGCCGTGGCGCGGCGCCATGAGGCCCGCCAAAAGCGCCAGCAGGGTGGACTTGCCGGCCCCATTGGGGCCGACCACGAGCAGGACCTCGCCCGCGCACACGCGAACGCCGACCCCCTGAAACACCCAGCGGTCCCCATAGCCGTGGGCGAGATCTTCTGCCCAAAGCAGTGGCTTCATGACTGCCGCGTGCGGCGCATGGCCATGAATGCGGCCACACACGCCAAGGTAGAGCCGATCCAAATCCAATTCACCAACGGCTGGAGGCTGAACTTGAAGCTTGCCTTCTCGGCCTCGTCAAAGCCCAGAAGGCTCGCGTATACCTCCCTCCCCAAGGACGGGATCACCGACACTTCCGCGAAGCTCTGGCGGAAGTTCGGATACAAGCGCTTTTCTGGCACCACGACGCCAAGCTCGCGACCGTCCCGCCACACCCGCACCCGCGCAGTGTGGCGCTCCACCGGGCCGTCGTGATCGTGGAGCAATTCCTCATACACAAAGCGGTACTCCCCCAAAACGGCCTCCCCGCCGCGGGCGAGTTCCACTTCCACTTCGGTCTTGTAGGCCGCAGAAAAAGCGATCCCCACGGCAATGAGTCCCATGCCCAAGTGCACTCCGTACGCCCCGAGAAGCGCCCGGGAGCGCAACCATTGGGGGCGACGCACAAAGACCATGAGCACGCAGGCAATGGTCATGAAACCGCCAAGGCCGCCGACCACGGCCAAAGGATGCCGGTAGCCCGCGAGGAGCATCCCAGCCGCGCCCAAGAGTCCGGAAAAGAGCACCACCCCAAGGCCCACCCGGTCCGCGATGCCGATCTTCTGGGCAAACCAAGGACACACGGCCATGAGCAGCATGAGGCCAGCCCCCAAGGGAAGACAGGCGCGGTTGTAAAAGTCCGCACCCAAGCCCTGGGTGGAAGTACTCCACAAACCGCTCAAAAGCGGCCAGGTGACCCCCACGAGTACGACCACCGCCATGCCCACCAAAAGCCAGGCCGCCACAAAGAGCATCCCCGGCCGATTCCAGATGGTCTCATCGGTGGGGGCGCCGGACGGGGTCCGTAGGGTCACGTATACGGTCCACCCGATCCCCAAGAGCAGCAGCACCAAAAGCGGTACCCCCATGCGACTGCCCCCAAAGGCATGCAGCGACTCGATCATGCCGCTGCGCACCACGAAGGTGGCAAAAAAGCACAACAGCACGGTGATCCACGCGAGAAAGACATTGGTGCGAAAAAGGGCACCACTGCGCCCCGCCACCGCGGTATGGAGAAAAGCTGTGCCCGCAAGCCACGGGATGAGTGAGGCGTTTTCCACCGGATCCCAGGCCCAGTATCCGCCCCAGCCCAGCTCCATGTAGGACCACCAGGCCCCCAAAGCGATGCCTGCGGAAAGAAAGCTCCAGGCCGCCAGATTCCAATTGCGCATGGCAAAGATCCAACCCCGATCCCCGGCCAAGGCTCCGGCCACGGCCATGCATGCCGGCACGGTATAGGCCGCGTATCCTAAAAAGAGCAGCGGCGGATGGAAGATCATGCCGGGATTTTGCAGCAGTGGATTGAGACCATTGCCCTGCTTGGGCGCCGGGTCCAAACGCAGAAACGGATTGCTCGGGCCGGTCAAGGCATAGAGAAAAAAGAGTTCCACCGCGAGGTAAAAGAGCCAAAAGAGGACCTTGCCCGGCTCACTCAGGCTCCGGTAGCCCTCCGTGCGGGCGACCACCATGCCCATCACCGCCAGGGCCACATACCAGAACAAAAACGAGCCGTCCTGGCCCGCCCAAAACGCGGTCACGGCGTAGAAGAGCGGCAAAAAGGTGTCCGTGTAGTCGCGCACGTACACAAAAGAAAAGTCCCGAATAGCCAAGGCGTACACGAGCACCAGCGACACCAAGAGCGCCACGGCGGCCAACGCCGTCTGGGACCGCTCGAGCACGGTGAGAGAGACCGTCTCCCCCGCGGCAAGGCGCAAGGCCGAGGTCACGGCCACATAGATCCCGCCCACCAGACAGGCGAAAAGGAGCACAAAGCATACGGCGTGCATGAAACCTCCATTAGGAACCGGTATATCCCGGCGGCCGCATGCGGCCCTGTTCATCTTTCTGATACTTGGATGGGCATTTGGTCATGAGCACCGTGGCATCGAAGGTCGTGCCCGAAAGTGTGCCCTCCACAATGACTTCCACGCCGGGCTTGAAGGTGTCTGGAACGGCACCCGAATAGCGCACCAGGAGCCGCTGGCTGGGGTCGTCTTTGTCCTGGAGCACGAAATTCGCCCCCAGGCCGCTTGCCGGACGATCCAGACCTTCGGCGAGCACCAGCCCAAAGAGCCGCGCCGGATGGCTCTGGCCGGCAGGCATGGCCAGCGCCTCACGGACATTGAGAAAATACATCTTTTCCTGAGAAATCCCGCTCACCACCAAGTAGCCGACCCCTGCCGCCACCAGGGCAAAGGCCACTGCGTACATCCATCCTTGTCTTGCCTTGAGCATTGTTCTCCTCATGAAGGCCGGACCTTACGCCGGCGCCGCGCCAGCTCCTGCATGTCCGCCACCTGATCGGTCTCGTCCACAATTTCCTTGCCGAGAATCTCTTCGAGCACGTCTTCCAGACTCACCACGCCGGACACCCCGCCGTATTCGTCGAGCACCACCATAAGATGGGTGCGGCTTTCCAAGAAGCGGACGAGCAAACGGTCCAGATGCATTCCTTCCGGCACGAACTCCACCGGCCGGACGAGGTTGACGAGCGGCAGGTGGTGTTTGTCTTCGGCCAGGGCCTGGAGCACTTCCCGGCGGTATACCAATCCGACAATATCTTCGGGATCGCTGCCTGCATACACCGGTACCCGACTATGCGGCCACGGGGCGCCCTTACGCCAAGCCTCATCCACGGTCAAATCCACCGGGAGCGAAAAGATCACCAGGCGCGGGGTCATGATGTCGGCCACGGTCTTGCGGTCCAAGGCCAAGATGTTGCGCAACGAAGACTCTTCGTACGGGCGAATGACCCCGGCCTGGCGGGAGAGGTGGATCATGGCCACAAGGTCTTCTTCGGTGGCCAGCGGTCCGTGATGACTACCGCCTTGAATCCAGCGCACGACCCCTTGCACGAGAAAAATCCACGGCCGCAGCAGGACCGTGAGCCCGGCCACCAACGGTGCCAGCACCGTAGCCGTGGCCCGACAATGGGTCACGCCGATGGTTTTGGGCACTACCTCGGAAAGGAGCAGGATGAGCAGGGTAAATCCTGTGGAAAAAGCCCACAGCCATTGCTCCCCGAGCACTTCTCCGGCCACGGCCCCAGCCACGGCCGCGCCTGCGGTATTGGCCACCGTATTGAGCGTCAAGATCGCGGTAATGGGTCGATCGATATGGGTGCGCAGGCGGTAGAGCACCTCTCCCGCCGAACGTTTCTGGTGCCGCAGTCCTTCGATATAGCTCCACGGGACTGCGTACAGGGCGGCTTCCGCCAAGGAACACAATGCGGACACCCCCGCCACCAAGACCACCGTGATCACCAATGCCACCACGCCCGCCTCCTTGGGGCCATCTTGCCCCGCGGCCGCCTTTGCGGCACAAGACCCGCCAGCACTTCGACTTTTTCTGTAAGGATGCCTGCCATGACCGTTGTCCTCACCACCTGGACTCTCCTGCTTCTTCCTGTCGTCGTCCTCGCGGCTGCCCTCTTTTGGGGCGCCCCCATCATCGCCCTGGTGAGCGAACTGGCCGCGGCGGTGAGCAAACGGCCGCTGCCGCTCCGGCTCGCCCAGCAGCAAAGCCGCCTCGCCCTCGTGGTCCACCCGGCCGTGTGGGCGGGCATGGGGGCGATCCTCTGGGCTGCCATGCCGGGCATTGGACCCCGGTTCCAAGAAGATATGCTCCCGTGGACGACCATCATCCTGGCTGCCGCCGGCTCCTGCCTTACCATGGCCTGGGCGCTCACCTGGAACCTTGCCCGCCAGCGCCGAGGGTTGCATATCGTCTTAGGGTGTGCTGCCAACATGTGCCTCAAGTACGGGTATTGGGGCGGCATCCTCTTGGTGAGCGGCGCCATCCCTGAAGCCATCCCCTGGGCCCTGGCCAGTCTCTGGCCCGTGGCGGCCCTTTTTGGCGCCAGTTGTTGCGGCCCGCTGTATCTCGTGCTGCGCCGAAACGCCGACGACTGGGGACGGGACTACTACCGCTATAGCGCGCAGGTGCTGGGAAGGTGGGTTGCCGGCACCGCCGTGCTCCTCGCCGCAGGGATGGCCTGGGTCGTTCTCGCCTATCATAAGACTGCCAACCTCTTTCTGCCCCCGCTCTTCTTCCCGGCGGTAGCGGCGGCAGGACTGCTTGCCTGCTGCGCCCTCATGGGACTCGTCCTTGCCCGCGCCGAGCATCCCATGCGCCACAAACTCGTCATGGTTGCTCTCTGGGCCGCAGGGCTCGGGGCCATTGTCCTCCTGGCCTTGGCCGTTGCCGAAGGCGCAAGTCACTACGTCCCGGGCTGGAACATCCTCACCCCAGTGCCGAGCATCCTCGAGCGCCTCGGCGGATAAGGGGCCCCGTAGGCGCTGCATCCGGTTTGGCGCTTACGGACAAGCGGCAAGGACAGCGTCTGAGCAGTCCGCCGTATGCGATGCCCGGCCCAGCCGGCACTTCCAAATTTCCAAAAAGGCCAGCCGTACCAGCTCGTCGCGCGAGAGGCTGTGGCGGTATTTTCCGCTTTCCAACAATGCCGCGAACGTTTGATCGCGCACCTGGGCCTGCATGGCAGAAAGCGCGCCCTGCGCCAAGGACTGCAAGCGGTCCGAGGACAAGGCGCGCACCTTCTTGGCCAACGCGATGGCTTCTGCAAGCAGCGGGAGCCTTGGGGACTCCAAAACCGCGCGAAAATCCACGGCAAACCGCCGCATGCCCGCCAGGATGTGTTCGGGCTTCACCATGTTGATCCCCGCCCATCCTGCCCGCAGCCACTTGAAGGAAGCCACCCGGGTGCGGTCGCCCTCGGGCACGAACACCGCGATGGAACACCCTTCGTACATATAGGATTTCACCCATCCCAAAAGGCCGCCCAGGCCCACGGTATTGGAAAAGAGGTAATTCCAGTCGCGGTCCTCACCCACCACAAGGCCGCGTTTGCCCACGGACGACGGCTGCTCCTGGCAGGCCACGGAAATAAGTACCGGATCTCCGGAAACCGAACTCACGGCCACGGCCCGGTGCTGCATATACTCATAATATCCGCCGGTATCCAAATTGGGGGAGATGACCTCCCGCTCGATGCCATGCACCACCCGTGGGGTGCCCAGATCGCTGACCAACTGCCGCATCCCCTCCTTGGCCGCCTCCGTGGTCCACTCCTGAAACCGAATGGACGACGGCATGGTGGCGTACGACGGCACGTCCGGATGGTAGGCATACGGCACCACCCGGGAAAACGGGGCGTTGACGGTGAACACGGAGACTGCTCCCGAGATCTCTCCACGCTTGGGCAATGCAAAGGCGCTGTCGTCGGGGAGCGAACGCACCAAGCGCACCATTTCCGCCACCGCTTCCGGGGCCGGCGAAGTCTCGGCCGCTGGCAGCACGAGCAGCTGCTCCACGGCTTGGCGAGCCTGGACGGACAGATCGAGCTCCTGCGGCGCGCCCCAGGCAATGCGTCCCCAACAAATCAATATGATACCAATCCACCAACGCATTGGAAGGTACTCCTCTCTCAAGATTATCCCTGCCCATGGCAGGGCGCAGTCCTCCTTCCACAGCCCGAAGGCGAACTCAAGGGGCAGAAACAGCCTGGCCTTACGGGAAGTTCGAGATGGAACACGGCGCGTTTTTCCCAAGCACCACAATGGATGTGCCCAAGCCCACGCCACCCCGAGGCCGGAAAGTGGACGGCAGCGCTCCTTTGAAGTAGGCGCCGCCCCATGACCACTGCCTATCGCCTGGAGTCCACAAGCGACGGTCTTGTCGTGTTGCTGCCACCCAATATTCCCGTGGCCAGGCTGGCTGCCATCGCCCAGGAGATCCTCTCCCATTGCGGGACAACCACGCACCAGATCCATATCCTTCTGCAAGAACTCTCGCCCTCCTGCCCCGACGCCCCCTCCGCGCGCCCCGAGACTGATTGCCCGCCAGCAGATACCGCCGTGGCCCTGGCCCGTGCCCTGGGCCGTGCCGCCCAAGCCCGAGGGATGTCCGTCACCTACGCCCCCCGCCTCGAAGCGGCCATAGCGGTGCTCTCCGTGCCGCTTACCGAACCCAACGCCGCGACACGCGAAGGACTCTTGGCCCGCTTTGGCCGCAAAACCCTGGAAATTGCCCGCACCTGTCTGGACCATGCGTCATTTCTGGGGGAGGTGTGTCTTTGTCTTGTCGGCGTGCTTCGCCACCCCACGAGGCTGCGCGCCAGGGACACCGTCGCGGCCATGCGCTCCGTGGGTGTGGACGCCGTGCCCATCGTGGGGCTCATCGGCTTTCTTTTGGGCCTCATCATGGCCTTCATGTCCGCAGTGCAACTCGCCCAATTCGGGGCCAACATCTATGTGGCCTCCCTGGTGGCCTTGGCCATGGTGCGGGAACTGGGCCCCATCATGACCGCCATCGTGGTGGCAGGCCGATCCGGCTCGGCCTTCGCCGCGGAGATCGGCACCATGCGCGTTTCCGAAGAAGTGGACGCCCTCATCACCATGGGTTTTGATCCGGTACGTTTTTTGGTGCTGCCCAAGCTCGTGGCCTCGGCCTTGGTGGTGCCGCTCCTGGCGCTCTACGCCAACGCCTTCGCCATTGCCGGCGGCCTGGTGGTGGGGGTATTCATGCTCGACCTCACGCCCACGGCGTACATGCAGCAGACCTTCCGCACCCTGGCCTTGTTCGACGTGGTCTGGGGATTTTTCAAAAGCGGACTCTTTGCCATCCTCATCGCCCTGGTGGGCTGCCACCGCGGCTTTGCCGTGCGCGGCGGGGCGGAAAGCGTGGGCCGCGCCACCACCTCCGCTGTGGTGACGAGCATCTTTCTCATCATCTTCGTGGATTCGGTACTGGCCGTAATCCTGCGGTACTGGAGATAAGATGGCGCCCATCATCGAGGTCCGCAATCTCACCATGGGCTTTGGCAGCCGCATCCTGCTGCGGGATGCCTCCTTTACCGTGCACCGCGGCGAGGTCTTCGCCATCCTTGGAGGGAGCGGCTGCGGCAAGTCCACCCTTATGCGCGTCCTCATGGGCCTGGTGCGTCCCCTGGCCGGGAACATCACCATCGCCGGCGACGTCCTCGACCCGGACGATGCGGCGAGCTACGGACGCATCCTTGCCCGCATGGGCGTCATGTATCAGGGCGGTGCGCTCCTCTCCTCGCTTACCTTAGCGGAAAACATCCTGCTGCCGCTTACCGAAGGGGCGGGCGTACCTGAAGACCTGGCCTGGGATCTGGCCCGCCTCAAACTTGCCCATGTGGGGCTCTCCGGGTTTGAACATTTTCTCCCCGAAGAGATCTCCGGCGGCATGCGCAAACGCGCGGCCATTGCCCGGGCCCTGGCGCTGGATCCAGACATCCTCTTTCTCGATGAGCCTTCCGCCGGGCTCGACCCCATCACCTCGGCGGAGTTGGACGCCCTCATCACGCGCCTCAACCAGAGCCTCGGCACCACCGTGGTGCTGGTGAGCCATGAGCTCCCCTCCATCCTCAGCGTCGCTCACCGCGTCATCGTGCTGCACAAAGAAACCCAATCCATCGTGGCCCAAGGGGACCCGCACCTGCTGCGGGATCACCCTCCCCATCCCTTTGTGGACCACTTCTTCCACCGCACCCCTCTGGAGGATGCGCCATGAAAACCCATTCCGTCCACGTGGCGGTAGGTCTCTTTATGACCATCGGCATCGCGCTGGCCACCGCGGTCATCATTTGGCTTGGCGCAAGCTCCATCCTGGACCGCGGCACCGTGTTCGTCACCTACTTCGACGAATCGGTCCAAGGGCTCTCCGTAGACTCTCCGGTCAAATACCGCGGCGTACCCGTGGGTCGGGTGAGTGCCATCCGCATCGCTCCGGACGGCCGCCTCATCGCCGTGGAGCTCACCATCTCCAAAGAACACATCCACAACATGGAAGCACAGCGGGAAAACATGGTCGCCACCCTCTCCAACGTGGGGATCACCGGGGCCATGTTTGTGGAGCTCAATACACGCCCGCCCCACGAGCCGGACCTCTCGCCCAAGCTCTCCTTCACCCCGCCGCTGCCGCTGGTGGCCTCGCGGCCGTCGGACATCAAAAAGCTCTTCCAGGAAATCGACACCATCACCAAACAGATCCAATCCGTGGATTTCGCCGGCATCTCCCGCCAAACCCTCGGTGTCCTGCAGACCATGGACGGCACCCTCAAAGCAGCGCGCATCGGGGATATCGCCAACGAAACCCTGGCCCTGGTGGCCGACGTCCGCCACGCCCTCTCGCGCGAAAAACTCACCCGCCTCACGGATGACGTGAGCCACGCCGCCCGGGCCATGCGCGGGGCGGCAGAGGCCGCGCAAGCCCAAGTCGCCGAGCTTGGCGCGCTGACTCGCGATCTCCGCGCCCTGGTGGCCGCCAACCGCCCGCATGTGGACACCGGTCTTGCGGCCATGGCCGAGAGCGCCCAAACCCTTTCCGCCATCTTGGATCATACCCAAGGCACCATCACCGGTGTGGGGGCCGGCGCCCGGCAAGGGACCGAGCGACTCCTCACGACCCTGGAATCTCTCGAACGCACGGCCGCCAATCTGGAACTCCTTTCCGCGCACCTCAAAGACCAACCGTCTCTGCTCTTCTTCTCCGCCCCGCCCCAACCTTTGCGCGCCACGGAGGAACCATGATGCGCATGCTGCCTCTGCTCTGCACCCTCTGCCTCGGGCTTTTCCTTGGCGCCTGCGCCAGCGCGCCGGTGCCGCAGTTTCGCCTCCACACCCTGGAGTACGCCCCCCCATCCCAGGACCTTGCGCGCGTGCCTGCCATCCTCCGCGTGGCCCACTTCGGCATCGCCCCGGAACTGCGCACGCCCGCCCTGGTGGCAAGCCGGCCTTTTTCCCGCAGCGACATCCCGTTGGAACGCTGGCGCGCCCTGCCCTCGGAGCTTGCCGCAGATTTCTTGCGCCGGGACTTTACAGCAAGCGGTGTCTACACTGCGGTGGTGGAGGCTGGGGCATACCTCCCCTCGGATTTCATCCTGGAAGGTATGGTGGAAGAGTGGAGTAAACGCCAAAGTGCGCACGCAGACGAAGCGCGCCTCGGCATCACCCTCACCCTGGTGGATGCCCGGGCCCCCTTGGCCCAGGCCGTGGTCTTTCAGCGCCGCTACGACGAAGTCGAACCCTGCCCCAGCCCGACAGGAGACGGCATGGCTCAGGCCATGAGCGCGGCCATGGCCCGCCTCTCCGCCCGCGTGCAGGCCGATGTGCAGGCCGCCATCACGGCGCGGCGTGGACTTCCAGGGACGCAGCAATGATCTCCCAGGCCTCTTCGGCGCTGCTCACGTACCGAAAAAGCCGCACGTCCTCGGGATTGATGGTGCCTGCATCCACCAAGGCCTCGAAGTGAATGACCTTGGTCCAAAAGCGCTTGCCGAAAAGGAGTACCGGCATGGGCCGCACCTTGCGGGTCTGGATCAAGGTGAGGGCCTCGAAGAGTTCATCCAAGGTGCCAAATCCGCCGGGAAAGGCCACCAAGGCCTTGGCGCGCATGAGCAGGTGCATCTTGCGGATGGCAAAATAGTGGAATTGGAAGCACAATTCAGGGGTGATGTACGGGTTGGGGTGCTGCTCAAAGGGGAGCACGATATTCATGCCAATGCTCTTGGCGCCGACGTCATGGGCGCCCTGATTGGCCGCGGCCATGATGCCGCCGCCACCGCCGGTGATGACCACCAGCCCGCGATCCCTGCCCTTTTCCGATACCAACCGGCCAAGCTTTCGGGCTTCTTCATAAAAATGGGCATAGGTGACGGCGGTTCGCGCCCGGGAGAGTTCCTGGCGCAGGAGCAGGTCGTCGGGGTTTTTCTTGAGCGCCTCGAGTACCTTTTCCAGACGCAGCGCCGCGGCTTCTGGATCCAGGAGGCGGGCACTGCCATACACCACCACCGTGGCCTCGATCCCCTGCTCCTGCAAGATGAGCTCCGGCTTGAGGAGTTCAAGCTGGAGACGTACCGGCCGCAGCTCTTCGCGCAGCAAAAACTCCTGGTCCTGAAAGGCAAGGCGATAGGACGGCGATGCCGTCTGCGGGCAGTCCACGTGCAAGGTGGCCGAACGGGCGTCTTCATGGGCGGAAGGAAACACCCCAAAACGGCGGGAAAGCTTAGGCATGCGGACCTCCTTGGCCGGCGTCCATGACGGCTACGGCGCGGACCTCCACCAACGCCCCCAAAGGTAGGGCCGCCACCCCAACCACGGCCCGGGCCGGACGGTGCTCCCCAAAGAACTGGGCATATACGGCGTTGAACTCGGCAAACCACTCCAGGTTGGTCACAAAGACATCCACGCTTGCCACTTGCTCAAGGCCCGCCCCGGCGGCGCGCAAAATGGCCGCCATGTTGGCAAGCGCCTGCCGGGCCTGGGCGGCAAATCCCTCCACAAGACGGCCACTGGCAGGGTCGATCCCCAATTGCCCACTGAGGAAAAGCAGCGTTCCTGCCTGGATGGCCTGGCTGTACGGCCCCACCGCCGCAGGCGCGGCATCGGTACTGATGGCTTCAAGCATATCCTCTCCGTACTCTCACGACCACAAACACATCACTGGGACACTCCGCCCAGCACCCCTGCCTGGCGCACGCGGTACACCCGCACCCAAGGGTAGCGGTCCACCACCAATTCCAAATACGGCGCCGCTGCCGCTGGATCTCCAATCAAGAGCTGCACCATCATGGAGCCAAAGGCGCGGTTGTCTGCGATGTGGATGGAATTGGCCGCTTCATTGACAATGGCGTTGAATCCAGATCCCGCATTCCACGCCATCTGCCGCGGCGGCGGTCCCACGAAGAAAAGCTTCTCCAAGGCAAAGGTGCGGCCGCCATTCATGAGCAACCCTGCCTGGGTGTCGATATCCGTTTTCCCGGCAATGGGTTGGAGTATGGCTGGGGCACTGACGCCGGTCTCCACATCCCAATGGCCGAAGAAGGAAATCCATCCCGCGATACGCATGTTCTCCCACGTGACCACCAGGTACTGCTCGGGAAGCGGGTCCCAGGAGAGGTCTTCACGGGCCAGGCGACGCAAAAACTCCTTGGTACCTTGGGGGCCGAGTTTGCGAAAACCGATAACCGGGTCGGTCATGGCGCTGCCGTTGGTGGCCGCAAGCTGGCTCTGGGTGACGAACTTCATGATTTGCGCGGCCTCGCGCGGGGAGTTCGTCATGTGCACCCGCGCCAAGGGGAAGAGCCACGGCCCATCGTGCAGGCCGCCGTCGCCAAAGCTCATGCGCTCCGCAAAATACTGTGCGGCATAGCCATAGTCCCACCATTGCCAAAGCCGGGCGTCCGGCGGGGTAATCTGCCGCAGCTGCAGATATGTTTCGGCAAAGACCTTGGGAATCACCGGTATGGGGACCACCTGCCGCATGACGTCCGCTGCGGGCCACAAGGCAAAACAGCTCAAGACGAGCTGGGCAATCCAGCGCCGCCCTTGGCGTGCAGTCAAGCGCCGCACTCCCCAGGCCACGGCAAAGGCGAGGCCGATGCCTGCTGGAACGCCGCCATACATGGAAAAACGATTCCCCAGCCAGACGCTGGCCACGCCAAGGCCCCAAAACGGCGCAAACACCCCCAATACGGGCCAGCGCCAAAGGGCCAAGGCAAAGCCCAGCGAAGAGACCACAAACAGCCACCCCCGGCCCGCCACGCGCTCCATCATGCCCCACCAATCGAGATTTTGGGCCTCCCGGATGCTCTGCGTCACGGAGGGCAACTTCAAGGTATCCGAGGCGATGCTGTCCACCGAGGAATTCTTGGTAAACATGGATGCGCGCAGGGCGTAGTCATGGAGCACTCCGGCAAAGTCGGAAAAATACGCCGCCACAAGCGCAGCCACCACTGCCGCCCACAAAAGTTCAAGGCGCCGAGGGCCGGTCTGGGCCATGGCCGCCACGGCCAGCCCCCCAGGCACCAGCCCCCAAAGATCGAAAAACATGAGACAAAACATGGCCAACAGCGCCAAAAAAGCCTGAGGCCAAAGCTCCCTCCGCCCGCATACGGCCACAAGAAGTGCGGCTCCCCCCAATACCGCCAGAATAATCGTGCCGCTTTGCGGGTAAAACCCGCGGCTGAGCATCCCCGCAACACCCACCACCACCGGCCAGACCATCTCGTGCCGCAGCGCACGCAAGCGCCCGCCCCAACGCTCGCCAAGAGCCCCCTGCAGCCACACGGCGCACAGGGCCGCCACCAGGGTGGGAAAAAACAAGGAAAGAATATCCGTGTCGCAAAAGCCGATGCGAGTGCGGACCAAGAATCCAAGGCTGGTGCCTGCCATCACCCCAGCCAAGGCCCCGGCCTCGGGCACGCCCAAGCGGAAGGCAAGCCAGCACACCGGCACACAGGTGATGGGCGTCACCACCACCGGCAGCCAAAATCCGATAACCCCCAAAGGCAAACCCGTAAGGGTATGGATGGCGGCAATGCCACGCGCCAACCAGGTGTGCACGTAGCCGCCGATGCCTTTGGCCCCGGCAAGCCAGGCATAGGCATCGTGGGTGGCCATGAGCGGCTCATCCCCCACCCATAAGTGCGGCGTCATCCACAAGGGAAACTCCGTCATCCGAATAACGACGCCGATGGCCAGGGAAAGGATGAGGGCAAACCACAGCTCTCCACGGGCAGACAACTCCACCACGGACCGGGGGACGGCCCGGTCCGCGGCCGCCGAGGAAGATCGAATTTTCGCGAGAATGCAAGGCAACGGCATCACACCAACTCCACACTCCGAGAATCAACAACATCGCGTCCCCTAACCGGAGACGCCACAAGCTTCAACCGGACGCACGCCACTTGGAAAGATATTTTTTTTGAGGTATTGCCGATGCCGATTTCCACGCCATCAGGAGGTCGTATGTCCCCCACCCGCCGCGCCGTCTTCCGGCTCCTGATTATTTTCGTTGGTTACGCCGCCATTGTCTCTGCGCTCTCCTGGGCGTGGTATTCTCTGGAAACAGAAAATTTTACCAAGCAGCTGGACCAAAAACTCCTGGCTGCCACCAGCACCCTCAAGGACCTCTTGGCCCCGGATTTCCATGACCGCGCCCGCACCCCGACCAGCATCTCTTTGGAAGAAGAACTGGAGAACCGGCGCAAATTCAATGCCCTCAAGGAGGCCTTGGGCCTGACTTGGGTGTACACGGTGATCCGCACAGAGAGCGGCGAATACGTCTTTACCGCCCCGAGCGTGTCCGAAGAAGAGGCCAAGGAACGCCTGTCCTGGTATTTCTATCCCTACCAGGAAATTCCCGAGGCATTCACCCAGGCCTTGGCCCAGCGCAGCAACGCAACCCACGAATACCGCGACGAGTGGGGGCGGTTTCGCTCCTTTTGCCGCACGGAAGTAAGCCCCGGCGGCCAGCCCTATTTGGCCTGCGCGGACATCGATATCTCCCGTATCGAGGCATTCACCACCCGGCATCTGCTCATCACCCTGGGTGTTGCCACGGCGTTTCTCGCCCTGGCCGTGCCGGTGGGATTCACGGTGCGCGGCATGTACCGCGACCACCTCACGGCCCTTCAGGAGGCGCACACCACCCTGGCCGAGCAAGAGGCCTCCCTGCGCACCATCCTCGACAACCTTCCTGTGGGCGTTGCTGTGGTGGATGCCACAGAGCGCACCGTGCGCTCCGCCAACCCCAAGCTCCTGGAGATGCTCGAAGCCACGGCCGACCAGGTCATCGGCCACGACTGCAAAAAAACCATCTGCACCCAGTGCGCCACCCCGTTCTGCCCCATCCTTGACGGAATCCCGCCGCAACCTTCTGACCTCGCGATTACCACCTTCACCGGACGCAGCGTGCCGGTGCTCAAGGCCGCGGTCCCTGCCACCCTGGCGGGCAAGCACGTGCTCGTGGAGGCGCTCATCGACATCTCGGCCCAGAAGCGCCTGGAGGCAGACCTCATCCACGCCAAAGAGGCTGCAGAGGCCGCGGCCCGGTCCAAGGCGCGCTTTCTGGCCGTCATGAGCCACGAACTGCGCACCCCCCTCGGCCACATCCTGGGGGCGCTGCAAATCTTGCCGCACCTGGATTCCCCGGCCAAACAAAAACCCATGACCGAGGCGGCCCAGAATGCGGCCCGGGCACTACTCACCCTGCTCAACGACATCCTTGATCTGGCAGCGCTGGAAGGAACGGCCATCCAACCATCCCCAGCCGTCCACCCGGTCATGACCATCCTTTCGCCCATCATCCAAATCGCCGAGCCTCAAGCCCGAAGCAGGGGGCTCTCCTGGGAAGCCCCGCCCCACGCCGGGGCAACCCATGTGGAGTGCGACGCCACCCTGGTGCGCAAGGCCCTGCTCCATGTGGTCAACAACGCCATCAAGTTCACGCCCCGCGGCACGGTACGCCTCGAGTCCTGGACCCACGGCACCGGATGGTACATCGCCGTGCACGACACCGGCCCAGGCATCGACCCGCATCTGCTCGACACCATCTTTGTCCCCTTCACCCAAGCGAACATGGAACTCAACCGCGAGCACGGCGGCAGCGGGATAGGGCTCGGGGTCGCCTCGGGGATTATACGGCTTCTCGGCGGCAGCATTTGCGTGGACAGCGAACCCGGCGCAGGGGCGACCTTTATCCTGGCCTTCCCCCGGGCCGTTGCCAACCAGGACGCCGCAGTTTAGCAATCGGCCCGTCTGTCACCCGAACATGGAGGTCATCATGCACAAGACACTGGGAATACTCTTCATGGCAGCCGTGCTCGCCCTGCCCTCGGGCTGCGCCACCAAAGGACAAACCGGGGCGGTCATCGGCGGCCTGGGCGGTGCTGCCGTAGGCGGCCAATTGGGCCCCAAGAACAAACGCGGCCAAAACGCCCTCATCGGCGCTGCCGTGGGGACGCTCCTTGGCTACATCGTGGGCAATGAGCTGGATAAGTACGACCGGCAGCAGATCTCCACGGCCCTGGAGCGCTCGCCTTCCGGCCAGGCCACGTCCTGGGTCAACCCGGATACCGGTCGCGCCTACCAAATGACCCCTGCCCCGGCCTACACCGCTCCCAACAACGATATCTGCCGCGATTTCACCCTCACCGGCCAGGACGCCTCCGGCCGACCAGAAACCATCCATACCAAGGCCTGCCGCAATGCCTATGGGCAGTGGGTGCTCATGAACTAAACCGCCTGTGCCGGTCCTCGAGGGTCGGCACAGCTCCTCTTGCAAAAAACCAAACGATAATCGACTTCTCGCCTCCCCCTTCCAAGGCATCCCTCATTTTTTTTCAAAAACCCCCTTTACATCCAATTCCTTCTTGGATAGACGACCTGCAACCTTCTTTTGAAGGTTTGTATTTTTTGCGGAAAAAATGAATTTCGGAAGGCAAAAGTCCATTTTTTTGTCAAACCGGAACACAAGGACACAGCTTTGAACAAGCGCTATCTTCCCATCAGCATTGTATGCGGCGTTTTTGTCCTCGTTCTTGTGGGCAATTTTGCCCGTCAGGCACCATCCAACGAAATTCCAGTCCGCTTACGGCTGGAAAATAAAGGTGGATCTGTTGTCTTTACCCACTCGCGCCACATCGATTACGTCAAAACCATGGGTAAAGATTGCGCGGCATGTCACCATGACATGACGGTCACCCAAAAAGATCCCCTGCCGTGCGGCAGCTGTCATGCCACGGAATTCAACACCACCTTCTCTG
Source organism: Thermodesulfomicrobium sp. WS (assembly GCF_027925145.1). Taxonomy (GTDB): domain Bacteria; phylum Desulfobacterota; class Desulfovibrionia; order Desulfovibrionales; family Desulfomicrobiaceae; genus Thermodesulfomicrobium. The sequence goes on along the minus strand of NZ_AP027130.1, from coordinate 1,139,017 downwards.
CCGAGCACCAGCGCACGCTACCCAAAGAAAGCTGCACCAAGTGCCACCATGCAGAGATGGGGACCATCAAGTACGACCACGACACCCATGCCCAAAGCTATGCCGCTGCATGTACCGACTGTCACCATAGCCCGGACATCGAGGCCGAGCCGCAAGCCTGCAAAAACTGCCATGGTCCTGCGGCGGATGGCGCCACGCCGGCCCTGCGGGATGCCGTGCACACCCGCTGCCAGTCCTGTCATGAGGACATGTATGGTCAAAAAATGGCAGGATGCGCCTCGTGCCACAACTTCCTGCCAGGAACGAGCGAGGCCAAGCAGCCCCCGTGCGCCTCGTGCCATTACGAATCCGACGCCATCCCCATGCCGGCGCGCATGGAGTCCTTTCATGGGCAGTGCATGCAATGCCATGAACAGGCGGGCAAAGGCCCCTTTGGCGATAAGTCCTGCAAACGTTGTCATACCAGGTAGGACGGCATGAAGAAACTCAGTACTGCAGCTTCCCTTTCGGACAGCATCCGGAGCCTCCCCGATCCCCAGCGGGTGCGCATCGCCCTGGCCCCAGGACACTCACCCGTGGTGAAGAAAAAGCAAGTGGTGGGCAAGGGACAGGTCCTCGCCGAAACGACGTCTTCTGGCCCCTTCGGCGTGGGTTTCGTCCATGCCACCATCGACGGCATGGTGGAGGACATTCTGCCGGATGCCATCGTCCTTGGACCCATTCCTGCCCCGGCCGAAGGCAAAGAATCCCCTGCGCCGGAGCGGCCAGGGCGTGCAGACCCCAAAAGCCTTGCCGACGAAGCCCTGGTGCGTTGGCTTCGGGAGATGGGCATCGACACTTTCCGGTTCCACCCCTCCCGGACCTTGGTGGTCAATGGTCTCAACCCCGAACCCGGGGTCTTTGTGAGCGAACAGCTCTTGCGGGACGAGCGCGCCACCTTGGATGCAGGCATCAACCTGCTGGAGCGGGCCATCCGCCCGGGCAATGTCCACCTCGTGGTCGCCCGCGGCTCGGGGTATGGCCTCCACGGTGCCCATGTGGTGGAAACGGATCCGGACTATCCCTTCACCCTGGACGCCCTTGCTGCCGTGACCGCCACGGGCTCGGAAAATCCCGAGGCCACGGACGTCATCTCGGTGGCAGATCTGTACCGGGTGGGACGCGTGGCCACCACGGGCCTGCCGCTCACCGAAGCAGTGCTCACCGTGGAAGGCCATGCCGTGCGCGTCCCCACGGGCATGCCCATCGCGGAGGTGCTCGCAGCCCTCGGCGTGCAGGTCCCGGCCGGGGCCACGGTGGCCTTGGGCGGCCCCATGACCGGCGAAGCCATCAGTTCGCTGGATATCGGTATGCCGGAGAACTGCACGGCCATCACCATCGTTCCCCCAGGACGCTACCCCCAGGTAGGCTCCAATCCGTGCATCAATTGCGGAGAATGTGTCCTCGTGTGCCCCGCGCGTATCCAGCCGGGCATGCTTTCCCGCTATGCCGAGTTCGCCCTCTTTGAAGAAACCCGGCCTCGACATATTGCGGCGTGCTTGGAGTGCGGCCTGTGCACCTATGTGTGCCCAGCCAACCGGCCAGTGCTCCAGTATATCCGCCTGGCCAAGCACAAATTGGAAGAACAGGACGCCTTTGTGGCCACCTGCAGGCTGCAGGACGAATAGCAACTCCAGCGAGGAACAGCGCATGGTCAGCCAGCAATCCCCTTCTCTGCATACCGTCACGGCGCCGCCCTTCTGGCACTCGGGCAGGACCGTGACCGGCGACATGTATCGGCTGCTTGTGGCCTTGGTGCCTGCAGCCCTTCTGGGTGTCTTCCGCTTCGGCTACGATGCCGTGACGGTCCTGGCCTTGGCCGGACTGACCGCGGTCATCACCGAAGCCCTCATCCAGCGCCTCATGGATCAGTCTCCGTCGGCCCATGACTTTACCGCCCTGGCCGACGGCATCCTCCTGGCCTTTCTGCTGCCCGCCACCGCCCCGTGGTGGCTGGTGGTGGTGGGCAGCGCAGTGACCATCATCCTCGGCCGCATGGTCTTTGGGGGTTTTGGCGGCAGCCCGGTATGCGCCCCGGCGGTGGGCTGGTGTGTGCTCACCGTCTCCTGGCCTGGGTATATGGATCTCAACGGCATGCTGCTGCGCTGGGACCTGGTGGAGCCGCTCAGTGAGCTGAAATATTTCGGGGTGGAGGCCATCTCGGGCATCTCTCTTTCCAGCCTCGTTTTCGGCCAAAATCTCGGTGCCCTCGGCGCCTCCCAGACAGGCTTGGTGCTGGCGGCAGGCGTGGCACTTCTCTGCATGGGGCAGATCCGCTGGTACATCCCGATCTCGTACCTCGCCGGGGTGTTCGGCACTGCCCTCATCTATTGGCTCATCGATCCCCAGCTCTATGCCGCGCCCCTCTTCCATCTCCTTGCCGGCACCACGATATTCACCGCCTTTTTTCTCCTCCCCTATCCCTCGGCCTCACCGGTGTTTCGCATTCCCATGATACTTTTTGGCCTCATGGCGGGCGCGCTCACCATCCTCATCCGGGTGTATGGCATCTACCCGGATGGGACGCCCTTTGCGGTGCTCCTGGCCAATCTCTGCACCCCGCTCCTTGACCTCATCCAACCCAAGCCCTTTGGCGGGAGGTAGACGCCATGATGGAAATTGTCCGCATGATCGTCGTGCTGTCGGCAATCACCGGCCTGGCGGGATTTGTCCTTTCGGGCCTCAAGGTGTGGACCTCGCCCATCATTGAAGAGCAGGTTCTCACTTACGTACAAAAACCCGCCATCCAGCAAGTCTTCTTCGATGCCGCCAACGATCCCATCGCTGACCGGAAAAAATTCGCCAAGCCCGGCGGCGGTCCCAACGAGGAACTCTTGGTGTTCCCGGTCATGAAAAACGGGAAGCTGCAGGCCATCGCCATGGAAGGTGCAGGCAAGGGGTATGGTGGTGACGTCAATGTCATCGTCGGTATCGACACCACGACCGACAAAGTCGTGGGCATCAGCATCACCACCCACAAGGAAACCCCGGGCATCGGCTCCCGAGTGGCTGAGCCCAGCTTTACCAAGCAGTTCAAAGGGCGGCTCCTCGAAAAGGCCAAGCTCAAAAAAGAAGGTGGAGACATCGACGCCATTTCCGGCGCTACCTACTCGTCCATCGGGGCCACGGAAGCCGTCAAACAGGTCGCCGGCTGGTACGCTGCGCTCAAAGATTCCATCAAAACCACCTGGCAATAGGAAGTACGCTATGGGCTCCATAACCTCCGAATTCACCAAAGGTCTCTGGAAAGAAATTCCGCCCTTTCGCCTGGTGCTCGGCCTGTGCCCCACCCTGGCGGTGACCACCAGCGCCGAAAACGGCCTCGGCATGGGCGCGGCGGTCATCTTTGTGCTTGCCCTCTCCAATGTGCTGATTTCCCTCGTGCGCTCCATCATCCCCAAAAAGGTGCGTATCGCCTGCTTCATTGCCATCGCCGCTTCCCTGGTGGTGGCCGTGGAGATGCTCATGCAGGCCTTTGCCTACCCCCTCTACCAACAGCTCGGCATCTTCGTGCCGCTCATCGTGGTCAACTGCATCATCCTCGGCCGCGCCGAGGCCTTTGCCGCCAAGAACCCGCCCCATCTGGCCCTGGCCGATGGATTGGGCATGGGCATCGGCTTCACCCTGTCGCTCACCTTTCTCGGCAGCCTGCGGGAAATCTTCGGCGCAGGCACCTGGTTTGGTCACCACGTGTTCGGGCCGAGCTTTGACCCCTTCACTTTCATGGTGCAGGCACCCGGCGCCTTTGTCTGCCTCGGACTCATCCTGGCAGGCATGAATTTCCTCACCATCTGGCAGGCCAAACGCAAAGGCTTAGAGGTGGATCCCAATCTCGATGCCGGATGCAAAGGCTGCATGGCATGTAAGAAAATGGACGAGATCGCCGCCCAAAAACGCTTGGAACGCTTGGGCGCCAAGGCCTAAGGCAAGGAGCATCGTATGGACATCTTTCTGCTCTTCATCTCCGCCATCTTCGTCAACAATATCCTCTTGGCGCAGTATTTGGGCAATTGCCCGTATCTTGGATGCTCCAAGGAAAAGAGCGTCGCTATCGGCATGGGTGCAGCCGTACTCTTCGTCATTGTGCTGGCGACCGTCATTACCTTCCTCATCCAAAAGTACATCATGAACCCGTTCCAACTGGGATATCTCCAGACAATCATCTTCATTCTGGTGATTGCAGCACTCGTCCAGTTCGTGGAGATGTTCCTCAAAAAGATGGTTCCTCCTCTCTACAAGAGCTTGGGGATCTATCTCCCGCTCATCACCACCAACTGTGCAGTGCTCGGTGTGGCCATCTTGGTGCAGCGCAAAGAGTTCGACCTCTGGACGTCCTTTCTCTACTCCATCGCCGCATCTCTGGGCTTCCTTTTGGCCATTGTGCTCATGGCCGGCATTCGGGAGCGCTTTGTGGTGACACGTCTGCCGCGCTCCATGCAGGGCGTGCCCAGTGGTCTGGTCATGGCGGGGATCATGTCCCTCGCCTTCTTGGCCTTCAAAGGTATGATCGCCTAACCCCAGGAGCATCGCATGATTGCTGAATCCGTCGTCACCTTGTTCGGCCTGGGCTTTGTCTCCGCCAGTATCCTTTCGGTGGCCTCGCGGCTTTTGGCCGTGGAAGAAGACCCTCGCATTGAGGTGGTCACCGAGGCCCTGCCTGGGGCCAATTGCGGTGGGTGCGGCTTCGCCGGGTGCGAGGCCTATGCTACGGCAGTGCTCAACGATCCCAACGTCCCCCCCAACCGCTGCTGCGCCGGAGGTCCGGACGTGGCCAAGCGGGTGGCGGAACTCACCGGCAAGGCCGCCGGAGAAGTGGAGCCTATGGTGGCCTTCCGCCGCTGCGTCAAAGTGGAAGGCAAGGTGGCCCACAAGTACGATTACGCCGGCGCCACCACCTGTGCCGGGGCGAAACTGCTCGACGGTGGCCCTGATGCCTGCCGGTACTCCTGCATCGGCTTTGGGGACTGCGTGCGCGCCTGCCCCTTCGACGCCATGTGGATCGAAGACCACCTGGTGCACATTTCCCCTGCCAAATGCACCAGTTGCGGCACCTGCGTGCGCACCTGCCCCAACGGCATCTTGGAACTCATCCCCCGCCGGGCGCGGGTCATGGTCTTTTGCTCCTCCAAGGACAAGGGCAAGGCCGTCAAGGATGTGTGCGAGGCAGGGTGCATCAGCTGCGGGGCCTGTGTGAAAAAGTGTCCGGCCAAGGCCATCGCCATCGAGGACAACCGCATCGTCATCGACCACAAAGCCTGCCTGGCCTACGGTCCCTCCTGTGAAGAGATCTGCGTGACCACGTGCCCCCGCTCGATTTTGCGTTGCCTCCAGCCCGAGACCGTCTCCGCCCCCCCGGAGACCGAACCCGCCCATATTCCGGAAGAAACCCACGTGGTGGACCTCAACGCGTAGGAGAAGCACCATGCGCACCATGAATCGTCGCCAAGCCCTCCAGCTCCTTGCGGCCTGCACTGCGGCCACGGCTGGAGCACCAATACTGCGCGCGCTGCCTTGTGCTGCGGCAGGACTGCCATCGCTCCAGGAGGAGCGCCTCCTGCTCGGAACCATCGTGGGCATCACTGCGGTCGCCCCTTCAGCCCACCAGGCCCAGGAAGCGATGGATGCGGCATTCGCCACCATCAACCGTCTCGATGGGATACTGAGCCGCTACAATCCCCGCACCCCCCTTTCGGCGCTCAACGCCCACGGACAGCTGCACGACATTCCTGGGGAACTCCAGACCGTCATGGAATATGGTCTCGAGCTCCATAAGGCCACGGCCGGGCGCTTTGATATGACCATCGCCCCGGTCCTCGACCTCTTGGAGCGCACCCAGGCAAACCCCGACCCCGCAGACCTCCGAGAGGCCTTGGCCCTTGTGGACAGTGGACGAATCCGCATGGCAGGCGGCCATCTTGCGCTCGCTCAAGACATGGCCATCACCCTGGACGGCGTGGCCAAAGGCTATATCGCCGACGCGGCGGCCCAAACCCTGCGCGCGCACGGCATCGCCCACTTCCTCGTGGACGCCGGCGGCGATATCCGGGCCCAAGGCTCCCCAGAGGGACATGCCTCCGGCCGGCCTTGGGTGGTGGCCATCGAGGATCCGGAGAAACGCGGCCAGTACCCCACCACCATCCCCCTGCGCGACGGCGCGGTGGCCACCTCCGGAGGCTACGAGCACCCGGTGGGGGCCACGACCCACCACCTGCTGGACCCGCGCTCCGGCCGCTCTCCCCAGCATGTGCGCAGTGTCTCGGTGATCGCGCCCACCGTCATGCAGGCGGACGGTCTGGCCACGGCCCTTTCCCTCATGCCGCCACGCGAGGCCCTGCGCCTGATCGCAAGTCTTCCGGGATGCGCCTGCTTCCTGGTGACCGCCAGCGGAGGGTGCCTCGCATCCCCTGGCTGGCCGGCCTAAAAAACTCTTTCCACGCCGCCCCCCGGGCGGCTTTTTCATGCCATGAACACGTCCCCCAAAGCCCATGCCCCGGAAAAAGGGCTTGCCGCCACCAAGACGGACCTCGAACGCATCTTCGATGCCATCCCGGATGTGATCTTCGAGACCGACGCCGAAGGCCGGGTGCGCTGGGCCAATGTGGCCATGAGTCGCCTTTTGCGCCTGCCATTGCAGGATATTCTCGGCAGACCATGCGCCGAACTCTTGGGGTGCTCTTGGTGCTTGCTGCCTCTGCCTAGCCATCCCCAAACCGCTCCCACCTCTTTTCCGGCTATCCCTGGATGCTTCATCGTCACCCGCACGGCGATCACCGGTGCACCAGGAGAGCGACGCGGGCACCTCTGCGTGCTCCGGGACGTCACCCAACTGGAACGGTTCAAAGCCACCATGGAGATGGTCGAACACAAGTACGCGGCGATAGTGAACAATGCCTTCGAGGCCATCTTCCAGTCTACCCCGGACGGCCGACTGCTCACGGTCAACCCCAGCATGGCCCGGATCTTCGGCTACCCAAGCGCGCAAGCCATGCTCGCCGAAGTGCAGGACATCGCGACCCAACTCTATGCCCGCCCTGAAGACCGCGCAGCCCTCCTCGAAGCGTTACGCACCAACGGATCGGTCCAGCACAAGGAAATCCTTTTCCGACGCCGCGATGGGAGTCATTTTCATGGTCTGGTGAGCGCCCAGATACTCCATGATCCGGAAGGAGAAAAAAGCCGCCTCGAAGGGATCATCGTCGATATCAGCGAACGCAAGATCCTCGAGACCCAGATGCTCCAAAACCAGAAACTGGAGGCCATTGGACAGCTGGCCGCAGGCATCGCCCACGAAATCAGCTCGCCCATCCAGTATATTCAAGGCAACCTGTGGTATCTCCGGGATGCCTGCACCGCCATTGACGAATGGGTCCGCACCGTCCCGCAACCGCCGGAAGATGTTCTTGCCTTTCTTAAAGAAATGCCCACGGTCCTGGCGCAGATGGACGAAGGACTCAAGCGTATCACCCATATCGTGGATTCCATGCGCCGCTTCTCGCACCCGGGCAGAGAGCATCAACGCACCGATCTCAATGCACTGATCGAGCACGCCACGGTGCTCACGCGCAATAGCTGGAAATACGTGGCCGAGCTCACCACCGACCTCGATCCATCGCTTCCCCCCGTGTCCTGTGCCCCGCAAGAAATCACGCAAGTCCTTGTCAACATTATCGTCAACGCCGCGCAGGCCATCGCGGCCTCACCCAACCAAGAAACTCCAGGTCGCATCCGCGTGGCAACCCAAACCGTGCCCGGCGGCGTGGAGATCCATATCGAAGACAACGGCCCTGGCATGGACGAAGCCGTGCGGCAGCGCATCTTCGAACCCTTTTTCACCACCAAGCCTGTGGGGGAAGGTACCGGCCAGGGACTCTTCATCGCCCAGCGCATCATCGCCCAAGGCCACAACGGCGAGCTCCGCTGCACCAGCTCCCCAGGCAAAGGGGCCCGATTTACCATCTTCCTGCCGCGGCCCCCAGAGCCGGAAGAAGATGCCGCCCCTTGAAGGGCCCGCACGCCATAATCGGCGGCCCCTCGAGGGACTGTCCGCCGGCCTCACGCAGGACCTCTTTCAAGCGAACGGAGTATCCCCATGCCCGAACGGATTTTATTTGTGGACGACGAAAAGTTCGTTCTCGACACCTTCCAGCGCAACCTGCGCGGCAAATTCGACATAGACACCGCCGAAGGGCCAAAGTCCGCCCTCAAAAAACTCGAAGCCGCAGAATTTGCCGTCGTCGTGGCGGACATGCGCATGCCCAACATGAGCGGCGCCGAACTCCTGGAGGTGGTCAAAAACCGCTGGCCACAGACGGTACGCATCATGCTCACCGGCTACGCGGACATCGACAACGCCATGAAAGCCGTGAACCGTGGGGCCGTATTCCGCTTTCTCCTCAAGCCCTGCCCCCCGGACGCCCTCACGCGCGCCCTCACCGACGCCCTGGAACAGCACCGGCTCCTGGTGGCAGAAAAGCAGCTCCTCCACGGCACGCTGCGCGGCTGCGTGCAGATCATGTCCGAGCTCTTGGAGTTGGCCAATCCTACGGCTTATGGACGGGGGGAACGCGCCAAGGCGCTGATCGTGGCCATGGCCAAATTCCTCGGCGCAGAAGCGCTCTGGAAGTACGAACTTGCGGCCATGCTCAGCCAAATCGGCTGTCTGTCCCTGCCTCAGGACATCTTGGAGCGCCGCTTGGCCGGAGAAACCTTGTCCCCGGAGGAAGAGCAAATCTTCCTCATGCACCCGGCCATTGCCGCCAATGTGCTCCGCAACCTCCCCCGCCTGGAAGAGATCTCCGAGATGGTGGCGGACCAAGAAGCGCCGCTGGAAAAAAATCCCTGTTTGGGAGCGCGCATCCTCAAAGTGGCCTTGGACTACACCGATGCCGCCAACCGCGGCCACGAAGAACACATAGTGGAGCACATGCGCCAGCATCCTGAAATATATGATCCCCGCATCGTTGGTGCGCTCCAATGGTATCTCGTGGCTCAAGCAGGCCAGCAGGTAGAGCGGCTTCCCATCGCCGAGCTTCGCGCAGGCATGGTGCTCGCCGAGCCGGTGGTCACCGCTCAAGGGCAAACCCTCATGCGCAAAGGTCAAACCATCTCGCAAGCAGCCATCGAACGTTTCCAATTTGCCCAGGTCTTGGGCATCCGCGAGCCCATCGCGGTTTTACGGCCCAAGGAAGATGCCTCGCCACGCTGCCCCATGCCTTAAGGCCATGTTCCTCTCACGGCCAATGCACCCCAACGCAGGCGTTCGGAAGAGATGGCCAGGGCTGGCAATGTGTCGGTTTCCTCTTGCTCTCTCCATGCATTGGAGTAGAGTTCCCTTACGGAGGTCTCTACTATGTGTGCGCCCCAAGATCCATTGCCCGCGCCGGTGCCTCAAGAACAGGCCGAAAATTATGCCCAGCATACGAGCGCCTTGGTGGAAGCCGTCAATACCGCTCTCTTTGCACGAACCGACCTGATGGATCTCCTGCATGATTGCCCCAGAGAAACCATCGCCGCCAATCATCGCAACCATGCCGCCTTCATGGCCACGGTCTTGCGTTTGGGCAATTTCGTGCTCCTGCGCAAAACCCTCCCGTGGGTGTATCGCGCCTACCACAACCAGGGCGTCGCCTACGCGTATTTCCGGGTGGAGTTGGAAACCTGGATAAACGCCATCAGCCGTATCCTGCCGCCTCCGGTGGACGGCATTCTCGCCGTGTACCAATGGATGCTCGACCGGCACGAGACAACCATCGCGGAGTCCCAACGGCCCAGCCCCACACCGGAACCCGAAGACCCGAAATGGAAGCCCACCTGCGCCGATTTTACCCGGGCCATCATGGCCGGGGATGTGGTGGCCTGTCTGAGCTACGTCCGCCAATGGGTGCACGATGCCGACTCCATGCTGGAGTTCTTTATCCAAGTGCTCCAGCCTGCCCTCTACACCGTGGGCGCGCACTGGGAAAACGGCACCATCACCGTGGCCCAGGAACACCTGGCCTCAGCCATCGTCGCCCGCATCCTGGCAAGCATCCCGGCCGCAAGTTTCGCTCCTCCAGAGCTTCGCCGGGGCACAGCAGTGGTCAGCGCCGCCGCCAACGAATTTCACGAAATCGGCGCCTGGATGGTGGCCATGGCGCTGGAGAGCGATGGCTGGAACGTCCACTACCTCGGGGCGAACACGCCTCGCCAGGACTTGGAAGAATTCGTGCGCCGCACCCAACCCGATTTGCTGTGCCTTTCCGTGGCCATGCCCTTCAACCTGGAGGCAGCCCATCGCACCATCGCTGACCTGCGCCGGGACCCGGAAACCGCGTGCATCCGCATCCTCGTCGGCGGACAGGCCTTGCTCCATGACCCGGAAATCGCCCACACGCTCGGTGCCGATGCCTTTGCCCCCTCCTGCAGTGCGGCCCGAGACGTGGCCCTAGAACTCTTGCGTTCCAAGAGGGAGCCATGAACGAACCCACACCGCCGTGGCTGCCGATGTTGCAGCAATTCCTCGAACATTCGGACGCCGTGGTGCTCATCCACGCCGACCGCGAAGGCACAGTCAAGGCATGCAACCTCGCCCTCATGCGCCTGCTCCACAAGGACGAACGTCCCATTGGCACCCTGGTGACGGAGATCTTCATCACCCCCCTGGGCGAGCAGTTCGAGTCCTTGGCTGAAATGGTAAACGGCGCACCGCTGCCCCAGGTGGTCAAACTTCGAGGCTCCATGTATCTCTTCAAAATGATGTGCTGGCACTATACCGACGGCACGGTGCTCCTGGCCGAACGCATCGGCACGGCCAACGAGGCCATTCTTCAGACCATGACTTCCCTCACCAACGAGTTGGTGAACATTGGCCGCGATCTCGCCAAGAAAAACCGCGAACTGGAAGAGGCCAAAGCGCACATCGAAGTCTTGAGCCGCACCGATCCCCTCACCGGTTTGGCCAACCGCCGGTATTTTCTCGAGCGTTTCGACGAAGCAATCTCTTTGGCCCGCCGCCACAATTCCCCGCTGTGTGTGCTCATGGCGGATTTGGACCACTTCAAAAAGATCAACGACTCCTTTGGGCACGAGGCTGGCGACCGCGTACTCCAGCATTTCGCCACTCTCCTCAAAAATTCCTGCCGTAAGGAAGACTTGGCGGTGCGTATGGGAGGAGAAGAATTCCTCGTGCTGCTGCCGCACACCACAGAAAACGAGGCCCTGCATGTGGCCGAGCGCTTGGGTGAGGCCATGCGTACGGCGCGTATCCTGGATCCCCACACGGTCATCACCGTGAGTATGGGCATTGCCCGTCTGCGCCCTGACGATACCCAGGACCGTCTGCTGCGCCGGGCCGACGAAGCCCTCTACCGGGCCAAGGCGTTGGGGCGGGACCGCGTGGAACTGGTGCGCGAGGACTGCCACCATGAGCCGCCGGAAACACATGCGGCCACAACTTCCCCCACGTAACGACCACCGGTTGCGCCGCCCTGGCCATTGCTGCAGCCCCGAACCACCCGGCAGCACGGAAACGCCATAAAAAAACGGTCCAGAGAACCTCTGAACCGTTATCTTCCAGTGGCGGGGCCGATGGGACTCGAACCCACGGCCTCCGGCGTGACAGGCCGGCGTTATAACCGTCTTAACTACGACCCCGCTGTGGCTTTGGAGCAGTGCCCCGCAGCGCGAAGTCGGTCTTTAGGGATATGCCCTCCAGCTGTCAACAACTTTTTTCGCCCGCGTTTGCCGGAAATACCGGTGTCATGCCATGCGCACAATGCGCGGAAAAAACACTGCCCGGACGCGGACCACATCCTGCTGCACGGCCATAACCTCCTGGATATCCTTATAGGCCAGCGGGATCTCGTCCACGCCCCCACCAAGGAGCAGCACCCCGGCCCGGCGGACCACGTCGTCCAGCTGTCGGCGCGAAAACCGACGCAGGGCCTCCTTGCGGCCCAAAGAGCGTCCTGCGCCATGGGACGCGGAGTACAGCGTCTGCCGTGCACCCAAGCCCTCCACCACGTATGCCGGATGGATCATGGTCCCGGGGATGACGCCGAGCATTCCTGGCCGCGCCGGGGTCGCCCCTTTGCGGTGCACCACCAGGCGTTCTGCGTCCACGTCTTCCCTCCAAGCGAAGTTGTGGTGATTTTCCACCACAAAAACGGCCTGCGCCCCCAAAGCCGCGGCCACCCGCTGGTGGATGAGTTCGTGGTTGGCGGCGCTGTAATGGCCCATGAGTTCCATGGCCGCCCAATATTCCTGCCCCTCCTCGCGCATGAGATCCAGCCAGGCGAGCTGGGCCACATGCCCCGGGAGTTCCGGGTGCAGGCTGCGGGCAAGGGCCGAATAGAACCGCGCCACCTCGCCGCCCACGCCGCGGCTGCCGCTATGGGACAAGAGCCCCAGATACCGACCTGGCGCCAACGGACCCAGAGGCTCGGCGAGCTCCACCACCCCCCATTCCACAAAATGGTTGCCCGCACCGCTGGTGCCGAGCTGCCGCCAGGCCAGGTCCTTGTGCTGTCGCGTGACTGCAGACACGTTCCAGTCCCGGTCCATCACCGGATGCACCAGCGGCGGATCCATGTGCGCACCTACGCCAAAGCGGGTGTACTGGAGCAGAATACCCGCCAACCGTTCCTGCTCCTGCTCCACAGCCGCCACCGGATAGTCCAGCACCGAGAGACGCATGCGGCAGGCGATATCCATCCCCACGCCATAGGGGATCACCGCCCCGCGCACCGCCAGCACCCCGCCGATGGGAAGCCCGTACCCCACGTGGGCATCGGGCAGAAGCGCGCCCCGCACCGCCACGGGCAGCGTGCAGGCCGCCTCCATCTGGGCCACGGCCTCGGGGTCGAGGTCACGGCCCACAGCGCTCCACGGGGCCGCATGCGGGACCCACGGCTGGGAGGGCGCTTTGCTGGGGCGAGGTTTGCCAGCCTTTTGCGACGTACGACGGCGCCGGCCCATATCAGATGTCCTCACGAGCACCGGCGGCGCGCAGGATGAAACTTCGGGCCGCGTCAAAAAAGGTGGCGTCGGCAAACCCGGCCAAGAACACGGTACGCACCGCCCCCACCATGGCCGCGTACACGAAAAGCGCCATGGCGTGGGGATCGGCATCCACCATCAGGCTCCCATCGGCCTGCCCCCGGCGCACCAAGGACTCGATCTCGGCGATGAGCTCCTGAAACTTGCGGCCAATGCGCTGGCGATCAAGCCCTGGGTTGTCGTCACTAAAGGGAGAGCAGCGGATGAGCGTGGGGAAGATGTCGCGGTGCTCTTGGGTAAACGTGAAGTACAGTCCCACAAAGCACTCCAGCGCCTTGGCGCCGGTGGCAACTTCAGGCGAGCGCGCGCGGATGAAGGCAAGCACCTCGTCGATGAGCGCGGCCCCGGCGGCAAGAAAGACGTTTTCCTTATTGCCGAAATGATGGGCCACCAGGCCAAAGGCCACCTGCGCCTCGCGGGAGATCATGCGGATGGTGGTCCTCGCGTAGCCATGCCGCGCAAAGAGACGCTGGGCAGCGCGGATGATGGCCCGTTTGCGCGCCGTGCCCTCCATGGGGGAATCCGGCATCCGCGACGCGCTCATGACACCTCGACCTCCAGGCCCACCGGACAATGGTCCGAACCCATGACCTCCGGCTCGATCCAGGCACGGCGCACCATGGGCATCAGTTCTTCGGACACGAAGAAATAGTCGATACGCCACCCTGCGTTGCGACGACGGGCACCGAAACGGAAGCTCCACCAGGAATAGGCGTCGCGGGCATCAGGATGCAGGGCGCGGAAGGTGTCCACGTAACCGTGGGCGATGAAGCGATCGATCCAGGCGCGCTCCACGGGCAAAAACCCGGAACGGTTCTCGTTTTGTTTGGGGTTCTTGAGATCGATCTCCTGGTGCGCGGTATTGAAGTCCCCGCAGACGATGACCGGCTTTTTCGCCCGCACCTCCTCGACGTACGCCAAGAAGGCATCGTAGTAGTCGAGTTTGTACTGCAGGCGTTCCGGACTCATCTGGCCGTTGGGAAAGTACACCCCGAAAAGCGTGAACCAGGGAAACTCCAACTCGATGAGACGCCCTTCGTCGCGAAACCTGGGGTCAGGCAGGTCCAAACGCACCGCTTGCGGTTCCATGCGGGTATAGCACGCAGTCCCCGAATACCCCTTCCGGGCTGCGGCATTCCAAATGCATTGGTAGCCGGAAACCTGTCGTTCAGCATCGAGCACCTGCGTTGGATCGGCCTTGACCTCTTGCAAAAAGACCACGTCCGCGTCCGCTTGGGCGAACCAGTCCCAAAATCCCTTGGTGATGACGGAGCGAAAGCCATTGACGTTCCAGGAATAAAACTTGAGGTTCATGGCCGCCTCCCTGCCTGTCCCAAGGAGGCCCGAAGCCCCTCTGGGGTAAGCCATACCCGCACGTAGCCGCCCTGGCCAAAGGCACCGGGGTTGAGGATATGGCTGGGACCAATCCAGTCTTCTCCTCGGCCCTCGTGGATATGGCCGGTTACCACCACCTCCGGGGCAAAGGCCTCGATGGCGGCGCGCACCCCGGGGCTGCCCACCGAAACTCCACTGGCAAGACGATCGGTGACCGTGGCATGCGGCGGGGTGTGGACCACGAAGAGTACGTGGGCAAAACGCGCTGCCGCGGCTTCCAGGGCTTCCCGGGCCCACGCCGCCATGGTCGCTTCATCCACCTCCGAGGGAGTGCCAAACGGAGTGCGGGTAGAGTACCCCACCGCCGCAAGCCCCACGCCCGGGGCAAGCTCCCGTACCTGGCGGTGGATGTTGATCCCCCGGCTGTCGAGCTCGGTAGCCACCTGGGCGGTGTCCATATTGCCGATCTGCGCCAAGACATGGGGGTTCCGACGCAAGAAGGCGTCCAACACCCGGCGGCCGGCTTCCTTGCCGCCCATGTTGGTCAAATCCCCGCTGATGATGACCGCCGCCGCCTGATCCAATTCCGGGATGGCATCCACCACGGCCAGATTTTCATGCACGTCGCCGACCACAATCCACCAAAGCTTTTCCATGCATCCTCCACAGCGGCTCGCACTGGACAGGGGAAGGCTGTCTTCCTATCCGGAGTCCGCACGACGAATTTTTGAGGATCTTTGCATGTCCGGTCCGGAAAACGCAAGCCTGCGCACCCAGATACGCCACGCCATGCACGCACGGCGCCTCGCCCTTTCCGAAGCCGAGCGCCACCAGGCGGGCAGGGATCTGTGCACACGCCTCCTCGCGCAGCCCCTGCCGGGCGCAGTCGCCGTGTACATCCCGTTTCGCGGCGAGCTGGACACCTGGCCCATCATCCACGCCCTCTGGCAGCGTGGCGTCCAGGTCCTCGCCCCCCGCTGCCGCGCCCAATGCCCCGGGGCCATGGACTGGTTTCATGTGACTGCCGCCGAAGACCTCGTCCCCGGGAGCTTCGGCATCCTCGAGCCAGACCCCGGCCGCGCCGCGCCAGCCTCCGATGTCCCGGACTGGGTGCTGGTCCCTGGACTGGCCTTCGATATTCGGGGCTTTCGTCTGGGCTACGGCGGCGGCTTTTACGATCGCTACCTGGCCGCGCATCCTCAAGTCTGCAGCATGGGCCTTGCCTATGACTTTCAGCTTGTGGATCTTCTTCCCACAGAACCCTGGGATCAGCCCGTGCGCTGCATCCTCACCCCCACCCGCACCGTGGAGATCTTCCCATGCCCCCAGTCTTCCTCGACTTCCACTTCCCAGGACTGCCCCACATCGGCGTCGCCTTCACCACCTGCCGTGGAGGAGTAAGCCGTTCGCCCTATGCCGAGGCCAATCTCTCGTTCGACGTGGGCGACGACGCCCAAAGTGTACGCGCCAACCGCTGGGCGCTGCGCCATGCCTTGGGCTTTTCCCGCTGGCAGGAGCTCCGGCAGGTACACGGCATCGCCGTTGTGTCCGATGACGGCACGGACGCCACGGAAACCGGGAGCAGCCGCGAAGCCGACGGGCTCATGACCGACGAGGAGGGCGTGGCCCTGGTCATCAAGACCGCAGACTGCCAGCCCATCCTGATGACCGACACCCAAGGCCGCTTCCTCGCCGCCCTGCACTGCGGCTGGCGGGGGAACGTCGCGGCCTTTCCCCTGCACGGGGTGCGCGCCTTTTGCAGCACCTACGGCCTCGACCCCAGCGAGGTCCTGGCCGTACGCGGCCCAAGCCTTGGGCCCGGGGCCAGCGAATTCGTCCACTTCGAAAAGGAATGGGACCCTATGTTCCGCCGCTATTTCGATCCTGCCACCTGCCGGGTCAACCTCTGGCAGCTCACCCGCGACCAGCTCATGGCCGCCGGCGTCCCGGGACGGCAGATCTTCAGCATTGATCTCTGCACCGCCTCCTCACCTCTCTTCTTCTCCTACCGGCGCGCCCCCACCACGGGCCGGCAAGCAGGGATCATCTGGAAAAAGCCTGCCGCCACGCACTAAAGCACCCCCCGGCCTTCCCCAAAACAGCGCGCCCGCCATGACAGCGGGCGCGACTTTCTCGGCCAGAGGCACCGACACGGTCAAAAGACCACGGCCTCGAACCACCAGAGCTCCACTTTCGGCTTTTTCCAGCACCCGCGCGGAAGCCCGGCCTTGAGGCAGGTGTGATCCAAAAAGGTCTCCCGGTCCCACCCCCATTCCACCGCCACCTGCGGCAGAAGCAATCCCGAATGGAAACCTCGGCGCACGATGAGACCGTGGCGCCCCACTTCCACCAAGTTGGGATCCGGGCACAGGGTGACGGGCCCGAGGATGGAGATTTCGATCTCCAAAGACTCCCATTCCGCGGCCTCCACCGGCGCAAAGCGCGGGTCCTCGAAGGCCGCGGCCTGGGCCATGCGTTCGATGGTCTCGGCCAGGGGGCCTGCGGCGCTCACGTTGCCGATGCAGCCACGCAATTGGCCATGGCGCTTCAAGGTCACAAATGCCCCGTAGTGTTGGGAAAAAAGCGGCGAACTGGTGTCGGGCCGGGGTGCGTCCCGCCCCAGCCGCTGGGCAATGGCATGGCGCGCCAACGCCTTACACGCCGCCTTTTCCGCATCCGTGATTTGCAGATGAAATCCCATGGCATTCCTCCGTCACCGCATAGGCCGCGCCACGCCGAAGAGGTCACGGCACTGCGCGCAATTGCTCGTCAAAGGGCGGCTCCAAGGCCGGAACCGTCCAGTACCGCCCGCCTCCAGCGTAGTCTGCCCCGGCGACCTCCACCTGGCGGCCACGCACCGTGATGCGGCCCGAAGCCAGCCAGGCCAATGCTTGCGGATAAATACGATGCTCCAAGGCCAGGATCCGCTCCCCAAGGCTCTGGGCCGTATCCTGCGGGGTGGCCGGTACTGCGGCCTGAATGATGATGGGGCCGTGGTCCATGTGTTCATCCACGAAATGCACCGTGCACCCCGCCAGGCGCACGCCGTAGTCCGCCTGCTGGCCTTGGGCGTGGACCCCAGGAAAGGCCGGCAGGATGGCAGGATGGATATTGAGCACCCGACCCGCAAAGGCCTCCAAAAAGACCGGAGTGAGGATGCGCATAAACCCGGCCAGGGCCACGGTATCCACGCCAGCGTCCACCAGGCGACGCACCAGCTCCGCATCAAAGTCCTGCCGCGAGGAAAATCCGCGGTGGTCCACACAGGCCGTGGGCACTCCGGCGTTCCGCGCCCGCGTCAATCCGTATGCCGCCGGGTCGTTGGCAAGCACCAATGCCACCGTGGTCCCGGGCACATGGCCTGCCTGCACCCGGTCGAGGATGGCCTGCAGGTTGGAGCCGGAGCCGGAAACCAAAACCCCGAGCCTCACGCGGCGTCCTCCAGCAATGCCTGCACCAGGGCCGGGATGGTGTAGTCGCGCGGCTGCACATGGGCGGAAAATCCAAACCGCTCCAAGGTGGCCGCGGTCACCGGCCCGATACACGCCAGCCGCAAGCCTTGATCCACGAACGGCCGCAGCACTTCCGGCGCCAGGAGAGCGAAAAAGTTCTCTACCGTGGAAGAGCTGGTGAAGGTCACGTAATGGAGCATGCCTTCGCGCAAGAGTTCCAGCGTGGAGGCCGCATCCGCCTCAGCCAAATGGGTCTCGTACATGGGGAGCACTTCCACCCGCGCCCCGGCCTGAGAGAGGCCCTGTGGAAGCACGTCCCGCGCCACCCGCGCCCGGGGGATGAGCACCGCCCCAGAGCCCGCGCCGCGGGCCAAAAGCCCTTCCAGGGCCGATTCCGCCACAAAACGCTCGGGCACGAAATCCGGGACAATCCCCCGCTGCGTCAGTTCCTGCGCCGTGGCCGGACCGATGGCCGCCACCTGGCATCCTGCCAAGACGCGGCTATCGCGGCCGCATGCAGCCAAGGCGTCCCAAAAGGCGCGCACGCCGTTGACCGAGGTGAACACCACCCAGCCAAAGTCCGCCAGATGGGCGATGGTCTCCCGGGTCTGCGGGGTATCCCAGCACGGGCGCACCGCGATGGTGGGAAACTCGTGGCAAAAAGCCCCCTGCCGCTGTAATTGCTCCTTGAGATCGCTGGCCTGCTCCCGCGCCCGGGTGATGACCACCCCCTTGCCCAACAAGGGCTGGCGCTCGAACCAATTGAGGGTGTCCCGCAGGCGCACGACTTCCCCCACCACCAGCATGGATGGGGCTTGGATCTTCTCCCGTGCCGCCACTTCGGCGATCTTGGCCACCGTGGATACCCAGGAGCGATGCCGCGGCGTGGTGCCCCAACGCACCAAGGCTGCCGGCATGTCCGGACGCATGCCATGCTTCATGAGCTGTTCGGTGATATAGGGCAAATTTTTGACGCCCATGAAAAAGCATAGGGTGCTGGTCCCCGTGGCCAAGGCCTGCCAGTTGTGGGCCGAATCCGGCTTGGTGGGGTCTTCGTGCCCCGTGATGAAGGACACCGAGGAGGCGTACTTGCGATGCGTGAGCGGAATGCCCGCATACGCAGGCCCCGCCACGGCAGACGTCACCCCAGGCACCACCTCGAACTCAAGGCCTGCGGCCAAGAGCTCCTCCGCCTCTTCCGCGCCGCGGCCAAAAATGTACGGGTCTCCGCCTTTCAGCCGGGCGACGTTCTTGCCTTCCCGCACCTTGGCCACGATGAGGGCATTGATCTCCTCCTGCGGCAGGGTGTGATCCCCGCCCTTCTTGCCCACGTAGATGCGCTCGGCATCCTCGCGGCACACGGCCAAGAGCTCGGGACTGGCGAGATAGTCGTAGATGACCACGTCCGCCTCGGCGAGCAGCCGCTGCCCCTTGACCGTAATCAGGCCCGGGTCCCCTGGACCCGCGCCGATGAGATACGCCTTGGCCATCAGCCTTCCTCCTGGGCAAAAGTTTCCAGACGCTGCCGCATGGCCAGCAGGGCTTCCTGCTTGGCGCTCCATTCCGCGGCCTTGGCTTCTTCCTTGGCCACCACCTCTGCCGGGGCGTTGGCCCGAAACGCCGCGTTGGCAAGTTTCTTGGTCACGGCAGCGAGCTCTTTTTCCAGCTTGGCGAGTTCCTTGGTCAGACGAGCGATTTCCGCGGCAAAGTCCACCACCCCGGACAAAGGCACGAAGACCTCACACCCCGCCACCACCGCCGAGGCGCACACCTTGGGCGGGACCACAGCGGCGTCCACGGTCACGTCTCGTACCCGGGCCAAGGTCTGGATGGCGCGCTCCTGCGCCTCAATGAGCGCCGCATCCGCGCCCTCAGCCCGCACCAACACCGAAAGCCAGGCCGCCGGCGCAATGCCGAGCTCGGCCCGGATGGTGCGCACCGCAGTAATCACCCCTTGCACCAGGGTCATCTGCGCCTGCGCCTCTGAGTCCAGACACTGCGGCCGAGCCTCGGGATAGGGACGCAGGGCCAAGTCTTCCATGTCGAACACAGGCAGAGCGCTCCAGATCTCCTGGGTGACAAAGGGGATGAGCGGATGCGCCACCATCAGGGTCTCAGCAAGCACCTGCCGCAGGCAGGAACGGGCCATGCCGCGAACTTGCGCGTCGTCGGATTGCAACTCCGGCTTGATGAGCTCCAGGTACCAATCACAGAACTCATGCCAGATAAACGTGTAGATGCTCTGGGCCGCATCATTGAACCGGTATGCATCGATATGCTCGCAAAACTCTTTCTTGAGTATCTCCAGTCGATGCAAAATCCATCGATGCGGCAAAGAAAGTGACTTGTCCGGGGCAAATTCTGGCTCCGTCCCGTCCACATGCATCAAGGTGAACCGGGCGGCGTTCCATATTTTATTGATGAAGTGCCGGTAGCCTTCGATGCGCGCTTCGGAAAGCTTGATGTCACGCCCCATGGCCGCAAAAGACGCCAAGGTGAACCGCAGGGCGTCGCACCCGTATTTGTCGATCATCTCCAAGGGATCGATGACATTGCCCGTGGACTTAGACATCTTCTTGCCATGCTCATCGCGCACCAAGGCATGGATATAGACGTCATGGAACGGCACTTCATTCATGAAGTGCAGTCCCATCATCATCATCCGCGCCACCCAGAAAAAGAGGATGTCAAAGCCAGTGACCAAAATGGAGGTGGGGTAGAACGCGGTAAGCTCCGGGGTCTTCTCCGGCCAGCCCATGGTGGAAAACGGCCACAAAGCCGAAGAGAACCAGGTGTCGAGCACGTCCTCGTCCTGCTGCAAGTCCGTGCTGCCGCAGCGGCAGGCCGTGGGGTCTTCCCGGGATACGATGACCTCGCCGCACGCCGCGCACGTCCATACCGGGATGCGGTGTCCCCACCACAATTGGCGCGAGATGCACCAATCGCGAATATTGTCCAGCCAATGGAAATACGTCTTGGTCCAGGACTCGGGAAAGATCTGGGTGCGGCCGTCTTCCACCGCGGCCCGCGCCTTGGCGGCAAGCGGCTTCACCGCCACGAACCATTGCTCGGACACGTACGGCTCAATGACCGTCTTGCACCGATAGCATTGCGACACCTTGTTTTCGTAAGGCTCTTGGGCGGCCACCAGGCCCATGGCCCGCAAGTCTTCCACCACCCGCGCCCGGCACTCCTGGGCGGAAAGCCCCTGATAGGCCTCAGGGACACTAGCGTTCATGCGGCCATGATCGTCGATGACGCTCACGATCTCCAGGCCGTGCTTGCGGCCGAGTTCCCAGTCGTTCATGTCATGGCCTGGTGTGACCTTGAGGCACCCGGTCCCGAATTCCGGGTCCACGTAGGCGTCGGCGATGATGGGGATCAGGCGGTCCACCAGCGGCAGGCGCACCTTTTTGCCGATCAGGTGCTGGTAGCGTTCATCCTCTGGGTGCACGGCCACGGCCGTGTCGCCGAGCATGGTCTCCGGCCGCACCGTGGCGATGGTCACAAAGCCGTCGCCTTCAGCCAAGGGATAGCGGAGATGGTACAGGGTGGACCGGGCTGGCGCGTATTCCACTTCGTCATCGGCCAGGGCGGTATGGCAGCGCGGACACCAATTGACCAAATATTTGCCTCGATACACCAGACCTTCCTCGTAGAGGCGCACGAAGACCTCGCGCACGGCCTGGGAAAGCCCCTCGTCCATGGTGAAGCGCTCCCGCGTCCAGTCCACGCTCGCGCCAAGGCGACGGATCTGGTTGAGGATACGGCCGCCGTACTCCTCCTTCCACTGCCACACCCGGCGCACGAATTCCTCCCGTCCCAGGTCTTCGCGGCGCACGCCTTCAGCGAGCAGACGCCGCTCCACCACGTTCTGCGTGGCGATGCCGGCGTGGTCCGTGCCGGGAATCCAGAGCACGTTTTTTCCTCGCTGACGCATGTGGCGGCAGAGGATGTCCTGCAGCGTGATATTGAGGGCATGGCCCATATGCAGGGCCCCCGTGACGTTGGGCGGCGGGATGACGATGGAATAATTGGATGCTTTCGCGGAGCACGCGCGCTCCACGTCTGGAGTAAAGGCGCGCGACTCCTCCCAAAAGGCGCGCCAGCGCGCTTCCACGCCAGCAGGCTCGTAGCCCTTGGCAAGCTCTGTGGTGGACATGAGGTCATTCTCCTTGATGGAACCAGGATCACGAGCACCAATACGCGCCCGCCACTGGTCGTCGGATGGCGCGGAGCGATCGCCGCGCAAGCCGTCCACGCCTACCGGCAGGGGGGGGAAAAATCAAGGCAAGACGCCACGCCTCCACTTGCCCCCCATGCCGCTGCGCTCTATGGCTTCGGTCATGGAAGCACTGCGCCTCAACCGTTTCTTGGCCGCCGCCGGGGCAGCTTCCCGCAGGGGGGCGGACGAGCTCATCTTTGCCGGCCGGGTGATGGTCAACGGCGACGTCTGCCGCGAGCCGGGCCGGCGGGTTTTGCCCGCCGACACCGTCACCCTTGATGGTCGGCCGTTGGAGCTGCCGCAACAGCACGTGGTCATCGTACTCCACAAGCCCGTGGGGGTGGTCACCACAGCCCGCGATCCCCAGGGTCGGCCCACGGTCCTCGATCTTCTGCCGCCGGAGCTCACCTCCCGCCGCCTCTTTCCCGTGGGCCGACTGGACGTCATGTCCGAGGGGCTGCTGCTGCTCACCACCGACGGTGATCTTGCCCTGCGCCTCACCCACCCCCGCTTCGAGCATTCCAAACGCTACCAAGTGCTGGTGCGCGGCAAGGTCCCTGCCGCCGCCCTGGAGACCATGCGCCACGGCATGCGCCTGGCCGAGGGAGAGCGCCTGCGTCCGGTGGAGGTCTCTGCCCAACGCCAAGGCCCCAATACCCTCCTCACCATGACCCTGCGCCAGGGGGTCAACCGCCAGATCCGCCGCATGTGCCGAGACCTTGGGCTTGTCATCCTGCGCCTTCGGCGAGTAGGAGTAGACGCCGTGCGCCTCGGGGACTTACCGCCCGGCTCCTGGCGCCATTTGAGTGCCGACGAAATCGCTGCCCTGGTCTCACCCAACAGTTCCACGAGGAAGTAATGGCCATCATCACCAAACATTCGGTTGCCGGTTTTTTGGTCGGCGCCATCACCGTGATGCTCATTGAGCTTATAGCCGGCTCCTGGTCCGCCCAGATGCTGCGAAGCGATACTGAAGCCCGGCGAGAAACGGCCCAGGAGGCCGCCCGCCAGGCCGCGGCCCTCAAGCGCTCGGAAGCAGCCGCCCGCGGGGTCATCGGCCTCAATGTGGCGGACCTTGCCTGCCAATTCCAAGATCTTGCCGGGAAAACCATCTCCTGCGCCGACCTGCGCGGGAAGGTCACCGTGCTCAACCTCTTTGCCACATGGTGCCCGCCCTGCCGCGAGGAAATGCCCTCCCTCGAGGCACTCTGGAAGGACGGTGACGTTGCGGTCTACTGTGTGAGCGAAGAGGACCCGGCAGACATCGCCCGCCATCCTGTGGCCAAGAACCTGCGCATGCCCCTGTACGCCTTTTTGGGGAACGTGCCGGAGCCGCTCAAGGCCACAACCCTGCCGCTGACCTATATTTTGGATAGCAAAGGCCGCATCGTGTACGCGCACGTCGGCGGCGCGGACTGGAACCATCCGGAGGTGCGCCAGATGCTCGCCGCCGTGGCCCGCATGCCCTAAGGCGTGTCGGCCAAGCGCTGCGCCGCCGCCTCGCGCACCACGGCAAAGGTCTGGCGGTAAGAATCCCAGCCCAAAAGCCGAGGCACCTCGTCCGGCGCAAACCAGGCGGCGTCCAGGTGTTCGGACGAGACGCGCACTGCAGTGCTCTCCACGGCCGCGAGGTACACGGGCTTGCGCAGCTCTACCTGGGTTTCCGGGATGCAGAAGCAAAATTCTTCGAGCACCTCGTGCAGAGACTCCGGAGACAAAACCACTCCGGTCTCCTCCTCCACCTCCCGCACGCAGGCGGCCCGGGGATCTTCATGGGGGAGCCTGCCTCCGGTGACCGGCTGCCAGTACTCGCCGTGCACGGAGGTGGCAGGGCACAAGAGCAGCAAGAACCGGCCCGAACGGGGATGATAGAGCCAACATTCAATACTGTATTTGACGCGACCATCCATGCCCACCTCCCTGCCTGTACTTTCCTTGGACGCCGACACCTTATGGGTGACGACCACGCTCAGCAACGAAATTCTGCTCTTTGCCCAAACCCCTAAGGCCGCTGCCGCGGCGCTTGTCCAATGGGGAAAGCGCTTTGGCATCGAGGTGGACTTGGAGCGCGCGGTGCACAGCTACTCCGGCGGAGAACAGGTGCTCTTGGCCGCAGGGCTCTGGGCGGAAATCTGCCGCAAGCGCCCGCCCTTCGTTTTTGACCTGCGCCGCGCCCAAGCCGCCCTGTCCGCCACCAACCGCGCCCGGCTGCAGACCGCTTTGGCCGAAACCCTGCCCCAGGCCACCATCCTCATGGAGGAAGCCCCATGAACCTCGGGCCCTGGGAAGCATACGTGGATCCGCCAGGCTTCACCTTCCACGTCCCCGCCATCGCCCTGCCTGCGGGCAGCACCGTCCAGGTGATGGGCGACAACGGCGCGGGCAAGACCGTGTTTTTGGAACGCGTGCTCCTGCCCCGCCTTGAGGAACAGGGACGGCGGGTATTTTTCGTGGCCCAGGATCTTGCCCTCCAGGCCCACGTCCTTGCCGCAACCCTGGCGGCCCAGGGGATGCCGGCGCCGCGCGCGCAAGGGGCCCTGGGAGCCGCATGGGCCGCCGACGCAGGCGCAGACGATGTCCTGGTTCTCGATGAAACCGACCGCCATCTGACTCCCGAAGAGATGCAGCGGCTGCTCGCCCTGCCGGTGGCCGCAGCCTTCCTGGTCTCCCATCAGCCGCGGCCCTGGCCGAGGACCCATTGCCTCAAGGTGACCCGACGTGGCCGCGATGTCCGCATCGAGGAGGTCCGACCATGAAGGGCGGCGCCAAGGTGACGATCCTTGCTGCGCTGGTGGCGGCGTACTTTGCCGCGGGGGTATTTGGGCCGTGGTATGACCATCTTGCCTTCCAAACCACGGTGCTTGTGCTGCTTGCGGGCCTGCGCCTGCGAAGCGGCGGCTGGGCGGGCCTGGGGGCGGACGCACGCTTTCTGATCCCCTTTGTGGGGATGCTCGTGCTCATGGGTCTGATCTTGGATGCCCTGGGCGTCGGCGGGCGCACGGACTGGACCCTCGATTCCCTGCGCAAGGCGGTGGTGTTTCCCAACTCGTTTTGGAGTGTGCAGGCAGCGGCTGCGGCCATCAATCTGCGCGACCTGGTGGCCTTGCCGATCCCCAAGCGCTGGCGTCGCCTTCTCATCATCGGCCATGCCCTTTTCCACAAAAGCCGCCCCACCCTGGAGCGGCTGTGGTGGCTGACCCGCCACGATCCGCATCTGGCCCAAGGGCACTGGGCCGTGCGCCAAGCGCGACGCCTTATGGTCCTTCTGGTGGCGGCGCTGGCCGCCATGTACCAACAAACCGAAACCACCATGCGCGTCTACGATGCCCGCATGGCCTTTTTGGAGGAGGAAGACCCATGACCAATGCCCGTATTCTCACCCTCACCCTGACGATCCTCGTGTGCTTGACCACGCTCTTCGTGCGGGTGCCGCTGCCCAGCCGCGGATACTTCAACGTGGGCGACGTGGCGGTGATCTTCGCCGGATTCGTCTTGGGAACCGTGGCCCGACGGCGGCCGCTGTGGTGGGGGGCGCTGGCCGCAGGACTCGGATCGGCCGCGGCCGACGTGTTCGGCGGCTTTGCCCTGTTTGCGCCCCTCACCCTGATCGCCAAGGGGCTGGAAGGAGCGCTGGCCGCCCTGGCCGCCCAGCAGAGCGGACGCCTGCGCTGGCTCTGGGCGAGCCTGGGCGGCGGCGCCATGGTGGCGGCCTATTTTGCGGGAGAAGCCTTGATGCCCAGCATCGGGCTCCAAGGGGCGCTGGCGGAAGTCATCCCCAACCTCATCCAGGCCGTGGGCGGCGTGGTCCTGGGCGTCATGGCCTTTGCTCTGGTGGAGCGCACCGGCTGGCTGCGCCCCGACCCCGACGAAGACCGCTCCTAAGCCGGACGCACCCCTGCCCGGCGAGGACGACGCACCCGACGCCCCTGCCGGGCGGGCTTCTCCGGACGCGGGGCGGGCAAGGGCGCACTTTGGGCCAGCTCCTGCCAGGAGCGGAGCACGTCCTCGTCCCCGTGCCCGCACCGGGAGGCGACCTCAAAGACGGCCAAGGTCTCCGGGAAAACGGCTTGAGCCAAAAAGCCGCGCTTGGAGAAGCGTTTGCGCGCCAGGGGATCGAAGCGCTTCTGGTACTGGAGCGTCAGGATCACCCGATCCTGAAGCCACCGCGGCGCGCCCAGACGCACCAGCACCGGAGTGGCCAAATCGCGCACCAAGGCCGCATGCTGGACGGTCTCTGCAGCGCGACGATAGCGCTCTTCCACCCAGGCGATGGCCGGCGCCAAAAGCACCGCCAAGTTGACGGCCGGGGTGCCGCGCTCGGGGGATGCGGCCGCCATGCTATCCAGTGCGGCAAGCCATGCCCACAGGCGCGAATCCTGACCGTGGTCGTGATCGAGAAAGTCCGCGATCTCCGGAATGAGGTCATGGAGCAGCCCGGTCTTATAGAGCAGGCGGAAGGCCGCCTCGGCGCTGCCATAGGCAAAAAGCCGCAAGAGCTCATCGAAGAGCCGCGGCACCGGCGCCCGAAGGATCTGCCGGTGATGCGTCAGGATGGCGTGGTAGGTGGCGGGCTCGATATGAAAGCCGAGCCGCGAGGCAAAGCGCACGGCCCGCAGCATCCGCACCGGGTCTTCCTGAAAACGCAGGTTAGGGTCCCCAATGGCGCGCACCACCCGGGCGTGGAGGTCCTCCAGCCCGCCCACGTGGTCGATGACGCTGAAATCCTTGATGTTGTAAAAAAGCGCATTGATGGTGAAGTCCCGGCGCAAGGCGTCTTCTTCCGGGGTGCCGAAGCAATTGTCCTCCACCAGGCACACGTCCCCGTCTTCATCCACATCTGGAGTACGCCGAAAGGTAGCGGTCTCCACCACATGCTCGCCAAAACGGATGTGCGCGAGCCGAAACCGCCGCCCCACCAGAAAACAGTTCTTGAACAGCCGCTTGACCTGATTGGGCGTGGCATTGGTGCCCACATCGAAGTCTTTGGGGGTGCGCCCCAAGATCAAGTCCCGCACGCTCCCGCCCACCAAATAGGCGAGGAATCCATGATGCACCAGACGGTACATCACTTTGAGGGCGTCGGGATGGATGTTTTTGCGGGAGATGGGATGTTCGCTTCGGGGAATGATCCGCGGTTGTGTGGGACTCTCAGATTCGATCAGCATAGGTATTGGCAAGAAATTCCTCAACAGTTTCGTCCAGGACGTGATAATATTCCGCCAAAGAAAATGCCTTGTGGCATTTGGGGCACACCAGTCGCACTTCGCGGCAAAGCCGCTGCACGGTGAGGTGCCCCCCACAGTCGCGGCACGGTATGGACGTTTCCAGATGGCGTTTTCCAAAATACATGGGTTTTTCCTCCGTTGGGGCAATCCCCAAATGGCGCATGGCCCAAATCCCAAGGAGCACGGCCTCTGCGGCATCACTATCGAGCGCGGTGCGGTGCGGCCGCCCCATGCGCGCCAGGGCCGCCTCCGCCAAACGACGAGCAGCGGCTTTGGCCTGACGGCCATCCCGGCACTGCCGGGGCAGGAGCATGTCCGCCCGCCAATCCTGGGCATGGCATTGCAGGACATGCAGCCCCCGGGCGCGCCCGGCATGCGCCCAGATTTCCGCCAACCGGCCTCCGCCTTCGAGCGCCAGCCACTCGAGGCCTGTCTCCTGGGTCAGGATGGCGTGCACCGCCCGCTTGAGGCGGGTCACGTTCCCCAAATTATGGGATCGGCACCACAGGACCTCTCCGTGGGGGCTCAGCCGGGCAAGCCCGGTACGCACACCGATGTCCACGGCCAAAAGCATCACAGATCCAGGATGGTCACGTCGTTTGGGTCGATAGGCTCTCCCAGAAAAAGGCTCCCCACCCGGGCGAAACGCTCGGCGCTGTCCGTGGCAAAAAAGGCCACAGCGCCTGGAGTGGTCCTGGACGTGGCAAGCCTGTCTTCTTCCAAAATCCGGGTCACGAACCGCGCCGTGATCTGGGCCGAGTCCACCAAGGTCACTTTGGGCCCGGCCGCGGCGGCAATGGCGTGTGCAAGTACCGGAAAATGCGTGCACCCCAAAACAATGGTATCCACCGGCGCTTGGGCAAGGAGCGGCCGGATGTACGCCTCGGCGGTGCGCCGGGTCACCTCGCCGTCAAACCACCCTTCCTCCGCCAGGGCCACAAAGAGCTGGCAGGGCTGACCATACACCCTGGCCTCAGGCCGACGGGCAAGGATCTCCCGCTCATAGCTCTTTCCCCGGACCGTGCCTTCGGTGGCGAGGACCGCGATGTGTCCGGTGCGGCTTGCCTGGCAGGCAGCCTCCGCCCCTGGCCCCACCACGCCCACCACAGGAAGCCCGGGATAGGCGGCGCGCAGGGCGTCCAAGGCCGCTGCCGAGGCGGTATTGCAGGCCACCACCAGGAGCTTGATTCCGCGCTCCCACAGGGCACGGGTGCTTTGCACCGCATAGCGCACCACAGTCTCCCGGCTCTTGGTGCCATAAGGCAGCCGCGCCGTATCTCCAAGGTACAGGAACGTCTCGGAAGGCAAAGCCTTCCGCAAGGCGCGCAACACCGTCAGCCCGCCGATGCCGGAGTCGAACACCCCAATGGGTAGATCCGTCATGGGGATCCCGTATCAGGCCGAAGCCAAGTACTGCGTGATGGATTGCGCGATGGATTGCCATGTCCAACGCCGCTTGGCGTCGTCACATTCCAACAAGGTCACGCGAAAGCCTTTGCGGTTACAGCAAAACCCGGTCAGCGGCACCACACAGATGCCGGTCGCACCCAAGAGATAATAGACGAAGCGCTTGTCCGCAGGCACCCCCTGCACAATACGCTCCACGTACTTGCGCGCCTCTGCATTGGCAATGGGGAGAGTTTGACGATCGTTGAGCACACCATCGTCAAACAGCACGGACATGTAGAACGCTCCTTGCGGCTTGATGACCCGCACCCCAGGGATGTTCTGAAATGCCTCCCACGCTTCCTGCGCCCGCTGTGCAAACATGCGGCGGCGGGCTTCCAGATGGGCAGGATAGCGCGGATCCCCCATGATCTTGGGGATGGAGAGCTGCGGCAGCGTGGTGGAACACACTTCCAGCATCTTCGCATTGAGCAGGCTGCGGATATAGGCCTTGAACTCCGGATTCTTGTCCTTGTTGTAGACCTCGATCCAGCCGCAACGCGCCCCAGGCCACGGATATTCCTTGGAGATCCCCCGCAGCGCCATGCCCGGCACCTCGCCAATGGCTTGGGAAAGGGCACAGGTTTCCTCTCCCTCGTAGACGATATTGGCGTAGATCTCATCGGCAATGACGAAGATGTCATAGCGCCGGGCAATATCCACGATGTGTTCGATGACCGAACACGGATACACCGCGCCCGTGGGATTGTCGGGGTTGATGAACAGGATCCCGGCAATGGAGTCGTTATAGCGGACCTTGTTCTCCAAATCCTGCAAGTCCGGCATCCAGCCGTTGTCCGGATCGAGCTCGTAAGTAAGGTGATCGTAGCCCGAATGAGCAGCCTCGGCCGAGGAATGGGTGGAGTATGCCGGCGACGGGCCGATGACCCGCGCCTCGCGGCGCAAAAACCCAAAAATCTTGGCCACGGCGTCGCCCAAACCATTGAACAGGATGATATCGTCGGCCGTGACCTGGTAGCTGCCGCGCTCGTTGACCATTTGGGCGAGAAATTCCCGTGTCTCCAGCACGCCTTGGGTGGCGCAGTAGCCATAGGAGCGATCCTCCAAGGTCAAGTCCGCGATGATGGTCTTCATCCACTCGGGCAGCTTTTCCCCCTTTTCAATGGGATCCCCAATATTTTCCCACGTAATGGGGACCCCCATGGCCCGCAGTTCCTGGGCTACGGCCACGATGGCCCGAATTTCATACGTCAGCTGTCCCCAGCCGACGTGTTCAATAGTCCGTCGCATAATGGCATCCTCAACGATAGTGACGCATTCTCCGTCCGGGGTGCCCCGCACGGGATGGGGGTTTGTAGGCAAGAGGGCCGCGGTTGTAAACGGTAAACGCCGCGGCCGCGCGGCTTAAGCGGGCGGCAAATCCAGGTTGTGCTTCTTCAGCACCGCATAGAGGTGGGAGCGCGACAGCCCCGAGACGGCCTGGAGCCGGCCGATATCCCGGCCATGGGCCTCAAGCAGGCGCACCAAATAGTCGCGCTCGGCGCGGCGCTTCCATTCCCTGAGGGAAGGCAGCCCCTGCCCGGTCCGCGAAGGGGGCGCATCCTCCTCGGCCGCGCGCTCCTGGATGCGGGAGCGCGTCACGCGGATACGCACTGCCGCCGGCAGGTGGCGGGCGTACACCACGGACTCAGCCCCGGCCATCACAAAGGACTGCTCCACGGTATTGAAGAGCTCGCGCACGTTACCGGGCCAATCGTAGCGCAGCAGCATGTCCACGAAGCTCGCGTCCATGGTCTTGACGGGAATGTTGCGCTGCCGACACAGGCGCTCCAGGTGGTACTGGGCGAGGATGATCACGTCCTCGCCGCGGTGGCGCAGCGGCGGCAAACTCACATGCACGGTATTGATGCGGTAGAAGAGGTCCTGCCGGAACTGCCCCCGCGCCACCATGGTCTCCAGATTGCGGTTGGTGGCGCAGATGAGACGAAAGTCACTGCGCATCTCCTGGGTCGAACCCACCGGCCGGAAGGTGCGCTCCTGGAGCACCCGCAAAAAGACCTTCTGGGCCGACAGGGGAAGCTCGCCGATCTCATCCAGAAACAGCGTCCCCTTGTCCGCCAGCTGCACCAGGCCCACCCGATCCCGCTCCGCGCCGGTAAAGGCCCCCTTGGCGTGGCCAAAGAGGATGCTTTCGAGAAGCGTTTCCGTAAGCGCGGCGCAGTCCACCACCACGAACTGGCCGCTGGCGCGCAGGCTGTTGCGGTGGATGATGCGGGCAAGGAGCTCCTTGCCGGTGCCGGTCTCGCCGGTAATGAGCACCGTGGCATCGGTGCGGCTGGCCTGGGCGACGCAGGCGCAGCTTTCCCGCACCAAGAGGCTTTCGCCCACCAGGCCCGAAAGGTCCAGCTGCGGCGCCGCCTTGGCGATCTTCTCTTCCCGGTACGCCAAGGCGCGGTTGAGGGAGAGGCGGATCTGCTTGAGCGGCGAGGGCTTGATGAGGTAGTCCCACACCCCGCTCTGAATGGCCAGCTCCGCGCCGTCCGGGTCGCCTTGGCCGGTGAGGATGATGACCTCGGGTGGTTGCGACGCGGCGCGCACATGCGCCAAGATATCCAAGCCATTGCCATCGGGCAGGCACACATCGAGAAACACCACGTCCACCGGATGGTCTTGCAACGCCTGCCGTCCTTCGGCCAAGGTGGCGGCATGGAAGCATTGGTGCCCCATGCGCCGCGCCAGGCTGTCGAGGGTCTCACGCACCTGGATGTCATCGTCGACGATCAGCACTACCGCCATGACGTCTCTCGCTCCACAGCGCGCCGGATGGCCCCGGCCAATTGTTCACGGTTGTACGGTTTGGGAAGTACGGTTTCGACGTGCGTAAAGGCCGGGTGTTTTTCTTGAATGCGCCCGGAAATCAAGATGACCGGAAGCCGCAGCCCTGCCTCGAAAAGCGAGCGCGCCAGTTCCACCCCCGTCATCTGCGGCATGTCGAAGTCCGTCACCACCACCTGAGCGGAAAGCCCCTGGCGCAAGGCGGCAAGGGCACTCGCCCCGTCGGCGAAGGCGTGCACGGTGTATCCCAATTGCCGGAGCATGCGCGGGATGGTCTCCAGCTGGTCTTCGTCATCCTCCACAAAGACCACGATCTCCGAGCCCTGGATTTCCTGAGACGGCCGCGCGCTCTCCAAAAGACACACATCCCCAAGGGAAGGGAAGAACACCGCAAACTCCGTGGCCACATACGGAGTGCTCTGCACCTGGATACCACCGCGGTGGTTGTGCACAATGCCATGCACGACCGCGAGCCCAAGCCCGGTGCCCTCGCCTTTGCCTTTGGTGGTGAAGAAGGGGTCGAAGATCTTGTCCACGATCTCCGGCGCAAGCCCCGGACCATCGTCGCGCACCCAGAGCACCACGTAGGAGCCTTCCTCCACGCCCAACGGGGCCGCGGCCGTGGCGTCGAGAAAACAGCGCCGCACCCCCACGGCGATATGCCCCGTCCGAGCGCCAATGGCCTGGTAGGCGTTGGTCAAAAGATTCATGGCCACCTGATGCACGCCGGTGGGGTCAGCCAAACACAAGGGGACGTCCTCTTCAAGATGCGATTCCACCGTGATGGTGCGCGGCACCGACGCCCGCACCAAGGCCACGCATTCCGCCACCACCTCGCGCACGTCCGTGGGCTCAAACCCCTCCTTGGACGGCCGGCTGAAGGCCAAAAGCTGCTTGACCAGCCGGCTGCCCCGCTGCGCGGCGCGCAGGCTCCGCTCTAGATCTTGGGAAACCAAGGAACCGGCAGGCACGTCTTCCAAGGCAAGCTCGGTGGAGTTCATGATGGAGGTAAGAATGTTATTGAAATCATGGGCAATACCACCGGCGAGCGTGCCAATGGCCTCCATTTTCTGGGATTGCATGAGCTGGCGCTCCAGCCGGGCCACGGCGGTGACGTCTTCCGCCGTGCTGAGCACTCCCACGGTCTGGCCCCGGGCATCGTGCAGCGGCACCTTGCTCACCAACAGGACCACTTCCTCGCCGGCGGCGTTTCTGGTCTGCCGTCGCACGCCATAGAGGGGCTCGCCCGATTCCATGACCTGGCGGTCGAGCTCGTCCACCACCTCCACCCAGGAAGGATCCGTGGCCACTTGCCGGTACGTGCGGCCCACGAGTTCGCCCACCTCGGAAAGCCCCATAAATTGGAGAAACCGGCGGTTGGCGCCCAAAAAGCGCAGCGACCGGTCCTTCCAGTCCACCAATTGGGGGATGGTATTGAGCACCAGCTGGAGCATCTCCTCCGAGGCGGCCAGGGCACGCTCTGCGGCCTTCTTGGCGGTGACGTCCTCGAGGAAGCCTTCAAAGTGGGAAATGGAGCCATCCTCGTGGCGCACGGACCGGGCATTGAGGTTGGCGATGATGACCTCGCCATGACGGTGGCGGAACTGGATCTCCGCCTCCACCAAGCCGTGGGAGCGCTGGTAGAGTTCCACGATGCGCCGGCGGTCCTCCTCGGCCAAATAGAGGGAGGCGATGTTGGGATGGGCGAGCATGAGATCTGCCGCCGACGCGTAGCCGAGCATCCGCGCCAAGGCTGGGTTGGCGTCCAGCCAGCGGCCGTCGGGGGTGGTGCGGAAGATGCCCAGGGCCGAGTTCTCGAAGATGCCGCGGTACTTTTCCTCCGCCAGACGCAGGTCGTTTTCCGCGCGTTTGCGCTCGGTGATGTCGTGAATCGCGCCCACAATCCCCAGGTTGGCCGTGGCCGCCGCAGCCTTGTGGAGCACCACCGAGCGCGCAGAGCCGTCATGGTAGGGGAGCTCGGTTTCGTAGGGTGCAAAACGCGGCTGCGTCAGCTGCTCACGCACGTCCGGGCGCAAGGCATCGAGATTTGCCGCATCCACCCCGAACCAGGTTTCAAAGGCCGGATTGACCGCCTGAATGGCGCCCCGGGCGTCGGTGATGTAGATGGGAAGCGGCAGGGCCCGCATGAGGGTGCCGAGAAAGGCCACCTGCTCGCGCAGCCGCCGCTCCGCCTGGCGGCGCTCGAGGATATTGACCACCAACAGCACCAGGATGCAGAGGAGCACCACCAAGGAGACGATGATGGTCCAAAATTGGCGGCGATCAATGGAGTAGAAGGCCGGCGGCTCGTTGATGAGCTCGCTTCCCGCAGGCAAGCGGTCCGTGCCGATGGCCAGCTCTTGAAGGATGCGGTAGTCGAAGCGGTAGCGGTCCGTGGCGCCGGAAACGACCGGGATGCGCGCCGGGCTCTCGCCCTCCAAGATCCGCAGGACCATCTGGGCGGCCTGGGCCCCATGGGCAAAGCCGTCCAAAAGCTTTCCGCCCACAAGGCCATGACCCAGGAGAAAATTCCAGGCGCTGAAAAAGGGGGCCCGTGTCTGCTGCCACACGATACGCAAAAGATCCTGGGCAGAATATACGGAATTTCCAATGACTTTGTAGAATGGGATAAAAAAGAACACACTGTCTGCGGCGCGCAGGCGGATGCGCGCCAGCAGATCCTCCAGGGTATATTCCGCCCAGAACTCCACCTCCATGGGGATGGCATTGCGGGCAAGAGCCGCCCGGACCTGGTTGGCAATGGCCACACCGGTGACACTTTGGTCGCCAATGACCACCAAGCGATGCCGGTTGGGGAAAAACTCCCGCATGAGGCGCACATTGGCCTCCATGTCGAATTCTTCGAGCACGCCCGTGGTGCGCTCCCGATGCAGGACCTCCCTGGGGGCGACATCGTTCACCCCGCAAAAGACCACCGGTGTCCCGGGGAAGAGTTCATCGCCGTAGCGCTGGACAAAATCGTAGGCCGCATTGTCGGAAGCGAGGATCACATCAAACGTGATCCCCGCGAACTTGGAGCGGTAATATTGGTACAGCTCTTCCAGATGCCGGGCATCGGCAAAGCGTTTGGTATCCATGAACTCCATCTGGATATAGACATCCTTGCGCGCTGCCAGAAGCGTCTGCCGGGCGCCGTCCATGATGGTGTCCGACCACGTGTATCCACTGTGGTAGGAATTGAGAAACAGGATATTGCGAATATCACTGGCGCGTGCCGGGACACTGCCAAGAAGCAGCACAACGATCCATAGCCAACGCATCGGCGTCCTCTTATTTGCTGCCGTCTTCCCGGCGGCCGCTCATGGCGCACAGCACCTTGTACAGCGACTGGGTCCCCAGATGGGCATATCCTTGCGCCATGGCGGCCTGATAGAGCTGTTCCACCAGGGCAAGCCCCGGGACGAAAAGCCCCATGCGTCGGCATTCCTCCAGGGCAATGCCCATGTCCTTGACAAAATGCTTGACGAAAAACCCGGGATCGAAGTCCCCCCGGGCAATGCGCGGCCCGAGGTTGTTCACGGACCAGCAGCCCGCGGCGCCACTGCCGATGACGGCAATGACATCCTCCATGGAAAGCCCGGCGGATACGGCATAGAGGAGCGACTCCACCATGCCGATCATGGTCCCGGCGATGAGCATCTGATTGCACACCTTGGTGTGCTGCCCCGCCCCTGCCGGCCCCATGTGGCGGATGGTGGAACCCATGCAGGACAAGACAGGCCGCACCCGCTCCAGGGCCTGGGCCTCGCCGCCCACCATGATGGAGAGCGTGGCGTTGCGCGCCCCCACATCGCCCCCGGACACCGGGGCGTCCAGGGCGTCGATGCCACGGGCGGCAGCCGCGGCCGCGATCTCCTGCGCCAAGGACGGACTCGATGTCGTCATGTCCACCAGCACGGTCCCCGGCGCGGCGCTGGCCACAACGCCCCCGTCTTCCAGGTAAATGGCGCGCACATCATGGGGGTAGCCCACGATGCTGACCACCACCTCGCTCTTTTGGGCCACCTCAGCCGGAGAGGCACACCAATGCGCGCCCGCGGCCAGCAAGCCGTCAGCCGACGCCTTGGTGCGGGTATACACGTACACCTCGTGCCCGGCCCGGAGCACATGCCCGCACATGGAACTCCCCATGACACCGGCGCCAATCCAACCAACGCGCATAATACCTCCAAATATATTGAATTTTATTGTTTCCCGCAAGCGGAGCGCTTGCCAAGGCCTACCGCCGGCATTACAAAGTCACTTCCCATTTTCGCCCAGGAGGAAACGCCATGCAATGCGTCAAATGCGGCCAGGAAATGCACGAAGCCTTGGTCAATCATCAGATGGAATGCCGCAACCAGCTTTTCTGCTTCGAGGAAGTCCCGGCCCTGCAGTGTGCAGCCTGCGGCCATGTCTTCCTGTCGGAAGAGACCATAGAGGTCCTCATCTCCCGTGTCCACCAATTGGCCGCCAAGGCGACCATCTCCTACCATCGCCTGCGCTGGCCCAAGGCCGCCGGCGGTGAGCAGCAGCACCCCGAGCTGGTGGCCCAGCTCATGGAAACCATCAACAAGAGCGTGCGCAAATCCTAGCGCGCCCCCGAGCCCGGCCCAAGGCCGGGTTTTTTGTTGCACGAACGTCTCCAAACCGCCGCTCAGGCGCCACAGGCCTGCCCTTTAAGGGGCGGCGTTGTTGCCACCATTTTTTCCAGGAGGTTTCCATGCGTTCTTCCATCTGGTCCCAGGCAGCCGCCCGCCTCTTCTGTGCCCTGCTGCTCCAGGTGCTGGTGTGCACCGCAGCCATGGCGGGCCAGGCCAAGTATGTGTTCCTTTTCATCGGCGATGGCATGAGCGCCTCGCAAATCAACGTCACCGAGGCCTATAAGGCCCTGCTCGCGGGAAAAACCGCGCAACCCGGCATCGAGCAGCTCAACTTCACCCAGTTCCCCGCACAGGGACTGACCACCACCTACTCCAGCGAGAGCCTCATCACCGACTCCGCGGCTGCGGCCACGGCCATGGCCTGTGGCGTGAAAACCTACAATGCCGGCCTCGGGGTGGACTCGGAGGGCAAGCCTGTGCGTACCTTCGCCGAGATGGCCAAGGCGGCCGGCTTCAAGGTAGGGATCGTTACCACCGTCTCCCTGGATCACGCGACTCCAGCCGCCTTCTACGCCCATCAGCCAAGCCGCAAGAACTATTACGAAATCGGCCTGGAACTCGCCCAGAGCGGCTTCGACTACTTTGCCGGCGGCGGCCTGCTGGACCCCGAAGGCAAGAAGGCCAAGGGCGACGGCCCCAAAGAAAACGTCTTCGAGGCCATCACCAAGGCGGGATACACCCTCGTACGTGACCGGCAGGGATTTGCGTCCCTCACGCCCGGCACCAAGGCGGTGGTGATCGCACCGCGCCTGCAGGACGAGGCGGCCATGCCCTACAGCATCGACACGACCCCCGAAGACCTCACCCTGGCGGATCTCACCGCCAAGGGGATCGAGATGCTCGACAATCCCAAGGGCTTTTTTCTGATGGTGGAAAGCGGCAAGGTGGACTGGGCCTGCCATGCCAACGACGCCGCCAGCGCCATCCACGACATGCTCGCCTTGGAGAAGGCCGTGGGCAAGGCCCTGGAGTTCGCCGCCAAGCACCCCAAGGAAACCCTCATCGTGGTCACCGGCGACCACGAGACCGGCGGCATGTCCATTGGCTTTGCGGGCACCAAGTACGCCACCTATCTCAAGAACCTCACCCAGCAGAAGGTCTCGTACGTGGCCTTCGACGAAATTTTCGACGCCTGGCGCAAGGCGCATCCCCAAGGGAGCTTCGAGGAAGCAGCGGAGCTCATCACCGCCCACTTCGGTCTCAAGGTGCCCACGGCCGAAGAGATGGCGGACATGGCCAAGGCGGCCTCGGACAAGGAATACGCCAAGCAGGTCCAAGGCAAGTACGACCTCTTCCTCAAGGATTACGAACTCGCCGACCTCAAGGCCGCCTTTGCCCGCAGCATGCAGAACGGCAAGATCGACGAGGGTTCCCGCGACTACCTGCTCTACGGCAGCTATGAGCCCTTCACCGTGACCCTCACCCATATCCTCAACGCCAAGGCCGGCATCGGCTGGACCTCGTATTCGCACACCGGGGTGCCGGTCATCACCACCGCCACGGGCGTCGGCGCCGAGGCTTTTGCCGGCTACTACGACAATACCGCCTTCTTCGACAAATTCACCCGCGCCCTTGGCCTCTCCAAGGCCGTGGCTACCCGCTAACATCCTTACCCGCGGGCCCGGCACCCCGTCCGTTCCGGGCCCGCCTGCCATCCCATGCGCTCCACCCGCCGTGACTCCCTCTTCTGTCTGGTCATCACCCTGGCAACCCTGGTGCTCCACCTCCTGCCCACGGGGTTCGACTCCCGCGGCCCGGCCCGAAGCCTCCGCAGCCAGGGCAAGGTCATTGCCACCGATGACAGCCGGGTCCGCACTCTCGGGCCCGTGACCACAGGCATCCAGTCCGTGACCGTGGAGCTTCTCGACGGCCCCTTTGCCGGCCGAACAGTCACCGCCCATAACGAAATCCTCGGCAAGCTCGAGCTCGACAAGCGCTTCCACGTGGGTGACCGCGTCCTGACGGTGCTCACCCTCGATGACCAGGGCGACATCAGTGTGGCCGTGGCCCACGACTTCTACCGCCTCGACGTGGAGCTTGCGCTCTTTGGCCTCTTTGCCCTGGCGCTCATTGTCTTTGCCGGCTGGACCGGGGCCAAGGCGCTCCTTTCTTTCGTGTTTTCCGCCTATGCCCTCTGGAAACTCCTGGTGCCGGCACTGCTTTCCGGCTGGGACCCCATTTTCGTGACCCTCCTGGTCACCACGGTACTCCTGGCGGCCATCATCTTCCTCGTGGCCGGGCTTTCCCGCCGGGGGGCCGTAGCCTTTCTGGGATCGCTTTTGGGGATCCTGACCACCTGCGCCATGGCGCTCCTTTTTGGCGCCGCCTTCCGGGTGCACGGCAGCGTGCTTCCTTTCTCCGAGACCTTGCTCCACATGGGCTTGGGGCACCTCGACCTGACCCAAATCTTCCTTGCCGCCATCTTTCTGGCCTGCTCCGGCGCGGTCATGGACCTGGCCATGGACGTGGCCACCAGCATGGCCGAGGTGGCTGCCGCCAACCCCGCCCTCACCTTCGGCCAGCTCTTGCGTTCCGGGCTGCGCGTGGGCCAAGCCGTGGTGGGGACCATGACCACCACCCTGCTTCTTGCCTATTCCGGCACGGCCACGGCCCTGCTCATGCTGCTCATGGCCCAGGGCATCCCCCTTGCAGTCATCATGAACAGCACCTACGTGGCGGCCGAGGTCCTGCGCACCGTGGTTGGGAGCTTTGGCATGGTGCTCGTGGCCCCGTGCACCGCCCTGGTGGGGGCCACACTTCTGGCACGGCGCCCGCGGTTCCATCCCCCTGCAGCGCAGCATTGATTTTTCCCGCAATTGCCGCCAAGACTTCACCCGGCACCGTCGCCAAAGCGGACGTATGCCCCTCTGGCAACAGGGGAACGCCTGGTTCATCAGCCTTGGAGCACGGCCATGAGCATCCTCATCCCTGCCGCCCTGGATTTGCACCTGCCGGCCATGCGCCCAACAGCCCTGGAACTCATCCAGGCCCTGGGCCGCGAGGAGAGTGAAATCGCGGAGATCGCCGCCATCGTCCGCCTCGACCCGGTGCTCACCGGCCGCGTGCTCGCCTATGCCAACTCCCCGTTCCTCATGCCCCTGCGCCCCATCACCGATGTGCAGGACGCCATCATCCGCATGGGACGCAAAGAATTCCAAAAGATTTTCTACTTTACGGTGCTGCACGACGCCTTCTCAAGTCCAAACCCCGAGCACGAAACCATCCTCCGCCAGCTGTGGGCCCAAAGCCTGGGGACATCCGTGGCGGTGGAACTGCTGCAGATGCACCTTGGCCCATACTTCCGCCTCACCCAAGAGGAATTCGCCGTACTGACGCCGCTGGCGGCGCTCCATACCATCGGCTTTCTCGTCCTGCTGCACAATTTTCCCGACGCCTTCGGCCAGATGCTCACCCCGCCGCCCGCCTCCATGCCCGAACTCATGGAGCGCCAGCAGCAGCTCTTTGGCGGATGGGATCACACCCTGGCCGGGGCAAACCTCCTGCGGGCCTGGTACTTTCCCGAACTCGCCGTGCACTGCACGGAAAACCTCCTCTCCCCACCGCCGGACGCAGACCACGTGCGCATGCTCCTGCGCCTCGGCACCTACATGGCCATCCAGGCAGGCATGAGCTTCTTTCCCGACGCTCCCCCGGACTTCTGGACCACGCCGCTGCCCAAAGGCTTCGATCCCAGCCTCCTCCTGGACCTCATCCCCCAGGTGACTTCCACTGTGGAAGTATACGGAGGGATCTGGGACGAAAACGGCCTGTGACCCTGAACGTGGCTCGCCATTTGCAGAGAGGGCTGCGAACCTAAGGAAGGGATCATGAAACGAGCACTCATCACCGGCATCACCGGCCAAGACGGCGCCTATCTCGCCGAGTTTTTGCTGGAAAAAGGCTACGAGGTCCACGGCATCAAGCGCCGGGCATCCCTCTTCAACACCGACCGCGTGGACCATCTCTACCAGGACCCCCACGCCCCGGATCGCCGCTTCATCCTCCACTACGGCGACCTCACCGACGCCACCAACCTCATCCGCGTCATTCAAGAGGTCCAACCGCACGAAATCTACAACCTCGGTGCCCAGTCGCACGTCCAGGTATCCTTCGAGACCCCGGAATACACGGCCAATGCCGATGCGCTGGGTACCCTCCGACTGCTGGAAGCGCTGCGCATCCTGAATCTCAAGGACCACACCCGCTTCTACCAGGCGTCCACCAGCGAGCTCTTTGGCAAGGTGCGCCAGACCCCGCAAACGGAAACCACCCCGTTCTATCCGCGCAGCCCCTACGGTGTGGCCAAGCTCTACGCCTACTGGATCACCGTCAATTACCGCGAGGCCTATGGCATGTATGCCGTCAACGGCATCCTCTTCAACCACGAGTCCCCCATCCGCGGCGAAACCTTCGTCACCCGCAAAATCACCCGCGCCGCCACCCGCATCGCCTTGGGGCTGCAAGACTGTCTCTATTTGGGGAACCTCGATGCCCGTCGCGACTGGGGGCACGCCAAAGACTTCGTGCGCATGCAATGGATGATGCTCCAGCAAGAACAGCCCGACGACTACATCATCGCCACTGGAGAGCAGCACTCGGTGCGGGAGTTCGCAGAACGGGCCTTTGCGGTATTGGGCATGGAGATTCACTGGCAAGGAAGCGGTATCGACGAGCAAGGCATCATCGCCCGCCTGCACCCCATCGATGCCCCATGGCACGGGCTCCGTCCCGCCGTAGGGACTTGTGTGGTGGCCGTGGATCCACGCTATTTCCGGCCCACCGAGGTGGATACCCTGCTCGGCGACCCTTCCAAGGCCAAAGAGCAACTCGGCTGGACCCCGCAAATCTCCTTCGAGGAATTGGTCACCGAGATGGTGCAGGCGGATCTGGAGCTCGCCCTCAAGGACAAACTGTGCATGGATTCAGGTTTTCAGGTGTTCTGCCGCCATGAGTAGCCAACGCATCTACGTAGCCGGACATCGGGGGATGGTCGGCGCAGCCATCGTTCGCGAGCTTGAGTCCCATGGAGATTGCGAGATCATCACCCGCACCCATGCCGAGCTCGATCTTACAGACCAGCATGCAGTCCGCGCCTTTTTTGCCCACGAGCGCATTGACCAGATCTATCTCGCTGCAGCCAAGGTGGGAGGCATCCTCGCCAATAGTACGTACCCGGCACAGTTCATCTATGAAAATCTGATGATCCAATGCAACGTCATCCATGCCGCCCACATGGCCGACGTGCAACAGCTCCTTTTTTTGGGATCTTCGTGCATCTACCCGAAGTTCGCCCCCCAACCCATCCCCGAAGAAGCGCTCCTCTCCGGCCCCCTGGAAGCCACCAACGAACCCTACGCCGTGGCCAAGATCGCAGGCATCACGCTCTGCGAAAGCTATAACCGTCAGTACGGCCGGGATTACCGCTGCCTCATGCCCACCAACCTCTACGGGCCAGGAGACAATTTCCATCCCCAAGACGCCCACGTCATCCCCGCCCTCATGCGCCGCTTCCACGAGGCCGCACGCGCCGGAACCCCCACGGTGACCATCTGGGGAAGCGGGACCCCGCGACGGGAATTTCTCCACGTGGACGACCTGGCCGCCGCCTGCCGCTTTGTCATGGAACTGCCGGCAGCCACCTGGCAGGCCCATATCCCGCCCGGAAAATGCCATCTCAACGTGGGGACCGGCAAAGATTGCCCCATCCAGGAGTTGGCGCAAATGCTGGCCCGCATCACCGGATTTGATGGCCGTCTGATTTTTGACACCTCCAAGCCAGACGGCACCCCGCGCAAACTCCTCGATATTTCGCGCATCACCGCCCTAGGCTGGCGTCCTGTCATTGGCTTTGAGGAAGGACTCCAAAAGACCTACGCGTGGTTCGTGACCCATCAAGGGGCGTGGCGGGGGTAACTCAATGAAATACCAAGACAACTTTGCTGATCAAAATTTCTATATTGCTGGAGCTACCCTAGATTGAGCCGTTGAAACAACCCACCAAAACAGCGATGCTAGGCATCAGAATCCCCCAGCTGCACGACCAATCCCCGAGCGTGACTAACCAACTGGCATGACATCAAGATCACGGAAATCATCGCCG
Source organism: Thermodesulfomicrobium sp. WS (assembly GCF_027925145.1). GTDB lineage: Bacteria > Desulfobacterota > Desulfovibrionia > Desulfovibrionales > Desulfomicrobiaceae > Thermodesulfomicrobium. The sequence continues at coordinate 1,096,700 of NZ_AP027130.1, read as the reverse complement.
TCTTGATCCTGCGCCGAGCGGCTTTCTTCAATCCCAGAGCCATCTCCATGACCGTATCCTGGGAAATGACCTTGAGCACATATTGTGGACAAGCATTCCCATGCGCAAGAAGGCCTTATTCACCTTGTTACCAATACAACAACTTCACGGATCCAGGGTGCCCTGGATAATCCGCTTCTGCACAAACAAAAGCAGTTTGAGAAATGTATTTTGGGCAACCGAGAGCAACTCATTTCGGCCCGAAATTTGCAAAAATTATTGAAAAACCTCAAACCAGGCAATCCATGCCCTAAAAATGATCAAGTATATCTGCCAGTTTCGATCGCCGCCCAGGGATGTCAAAATGTTGTTCTGTGCTGGGGCGGGGCACGGTGTGAGCATAGGGAGAAATGACTGTGTGCCACCTAGCCAAATTGCGTCACACGCAAAAACTGGTAAAATAGCGGAACTTACCAAAAAACGATACAGGCGAAATGGATTTATTAGGTTCACATGTCGCGTTTGACCCGCAACGGATTGAAAATTCAACAAACTGGACCGATCCCATCATGTCAAGAGCTCAAGAAAGGGTTATTTCTACGTGATCATAAACTGCATGCGCCTATGACAAGACAACCCTGTGAGGCTCAACATGCTCCAATCAGCACCTAACATCCTAGACTTCGTGAAAAAGTCCCAGCCCTGCAAGATTAAGGAGTGGACCGCGCAGAAGCGGTGGAATCCGTTTAACAGCTACAAACTGTTGGTCCATGTGGAACGGTGGCGGCAGATCAAGCGAGGCCGGCCTATTCCCCCTCCTGTCCTGATCACGGTTGATCCCACCAATATCTGCAATTTCAATTGCGTATGGTGCAATGCCGAATATATCCGCACGCACCGCAATTGCAAGCTTTCCGGGAAAGTGCTCTCGGAACTTGCCGATTTTCTGCCCCGCTGGGGAGAGAGACATTTTGATAATTGTGGAGTCAAGGCCATCTGCATTGCCGGAGGCGGAGAGCCACTGCTTAATCCGGAGACACCTGCGTTCATCGACAAAGTGATTTCCAATGGCGTCGAGGTTGGGATCGTCACCAATGGGTCGCAGATCATGGATGCTATTGATCCCCTGTCTCAATGCACCTGGGTGGGGGTATCCGTGGATGCCGGGTCGTCCAAGACGTTTCATGCCTTGAAGGGGCTGAACCCGAACAAACAGGTGTTCGAAAAGGTCATCGAGAATATCGCCCTGCTGACGGACTATTCCAGACGGCACAACACCAAGTTGGGCATGAAGCATCCCTCCTATGGGGTCAGCTTCAAATATCTCCTCTACAAGGACAATATCGGCGAGCTCTTTGAGGCGGCCAAGCTGGCCAAGGAGATCGGCTGTAAGAATATCCATATCCGCCCTGCAGGAACCCCCTGGGACAAGATTGGAACCAACGAGAAAATCCGCTTTTCCGATGACGACGTGGCCCTGTTCAATGAGCAGTTGGCCAAGGCCCAGGAACTGGATGACGACACCTTCGGCGTCTACGGCATTACCCACAAGTTCAACGATCAGTTCGAGCGATCAAACTGTTTCCACAAGTGCCATGCCGTGTTCATGACCGCAGTCATCTCTCCCCCCTCCCGCAAAGATTCACCCGCGGACAGTTACGTCATGAGCTTGTGTTGCGACCGCAGGGGAGACAGCAAGCTGGAGCTGCTGACGGATTGCGAGGATGTTTCCAGGATCGACCAGGTCTGGGGTAACAAGGATCACTGGAGGATTCACGATCTCGTTGATGTGGAGACAGAATGTCCGCGCTGCACATATCAGCCACACAACCAGATCTACGAGCAGGTCATCCTGAATGACAGTATGACCTACAAATTCATCTAGAAGGATCTGATAATCCTCCATTTTATCAGAACTTTTTAACATACGGGGCAGTGTATTTCATGAACATCTCGGTCATTGGTCTTGGAAAACTCGGGCTGTGTACGGCGGCCTGTTTTGCCGCGAAAGGGCACCGGGTTGTCGGAGTGGACAACAATCCCGGCCACATTGCCGAACTCCATGCCGGCACATGTCCCATTGCGGAATCCGGACTACCTGAACTGCTAGATACTGCCCAGGCGAACATGATTTTCACGACGGACTACGCCAAAGCCATCCATGAAGCAGAGGTGACACTGATCATCGTCCCCACGCCCAGCAACTCGGACGGCGCTTTTTCCAACGTCTATCTTGAAGCTGTCCTGAAGGAGCTGGGGCCGACGCTCAAGGAAAAGGACGGCTTTCACATCATAGATATTGTCTCCACAGTCATGCCCGGCACTTGCGATAGGGTTTTTCGTCCCCTCTTGGAGGGCCTGACCGGAAAAACCTGCGGCAAGGATTTCGGACTGGTCTACAACCCGGAATTTATTTCCCTGGGTTCCGTGATTCGTGATTTCCTGCATCCGGACATGGTCTTGATCGGCGCATCGGATGTATATTCCGGAAACACAGTCCGCGATCTGTACGCATCCATGGTCGAGAGTTCACCTCAATACGCGGTCATGAACCTGATCAATGCGGAAATCGCCAAGATCTCCTTGAATTGCTTCGTGACCATGAAGATCAGCTTTGCCAATGAGCTGGCCGCGCTTTGTGGCGCAACTCCAGGAGCAGATGTGGATACGGTGACCGCCGCTCTTGGCGCAGACAGCCGCATCGGCCCGAAATACCTCAAGGGGGGGCTGGGTTTCGGCGGACCATGCTTCCCCCGGGACAACAGAGCCCTACAACACTATGCCGCATCCAAAGGCCTTGCCCTACGTTTGAGCCCCGCCGTAACACAGGTCAATGACGATGTTGTCGACCGTCTGTTCGCCACAATCACGAAACTTGTGGCCCAGCCAGGGCCCGTGGCCCTGCTGGGGCTAGCCTACAAGCCGGGCACCCATATTGTCGAGGAATCGCCGGCAGTCATTTTGGCCCATCGCCTGGCAGAGGTCGGTTATGTACTGCGACTGCACGATCCCTTGGCCGTGAAGCTTTCCAGTCAGGAACTGGCCGAGCTTGGCAAGCTTTGCGCGTCACCATATCAGGCAGTCGAAGGTGCCAGAATCGTGGCCATGATGACGCAATGGCCGGAATACGCATCTCTGGATTGGTCGCGTCTAGAGCAGGCGGCAGGTCCGGACCCTTGGCTACTAGATTGCTGGCGTATTGCACGAGGAACGCTTCTTCATCGGTTCTCGTATCTGGCCTTGGGCCTGGGAGCCACGGATTTAGGAGGAACATAAATGGAATCTGCTTTGCGCCAATTCGCGGGAAAAAGCATTGAAGACGTCCGCGCCTACTGGAATGCCCGACCCTGCAATATCCGGCACTCCACCAAGCCTTTGGGGACTCGGGAATATTTCGATGAAGTGGAATCCAGAAAGTATTTTGTCGAGCCGCACATTCCACGCTTCGCGGAATTCGAACGCTGGAAGGGCAAAAAGGTGCTGGAGATCGGCTGCGGCATCGGCACGGACACCATGAACTTCGCCCGGGCCGGGGCCATGGTGACGGCGGTGGATCTGTCGGACGAATCGTTACAAGTGGCGCGCAAACGGGCCGAAGTCCTCGGACTGCAGAGCAGCATCACCTTTATCCAGGCCAACGCCGAACGCCTCTCCGAATACGTACCAGTAGAGACCTACGACCTCGTCTATTCCTTCGGCGTCATCCACCATACGCCCCATCCCGAAAACGTGATCCGTGAAATCCACAAGTACATGGGCTCGCAAAGCGAACTCAAAATAATGGTCTACAACCGATACTCATGGAAGGTACTGTGGATATTGTTGAAATATGGCAAGGGCGCATTCTGGAAGCTTGATGAGCTGGTGGCCAAATACTCCGAGGCTCAAACCGGATGCCCAGTGACCTATACCTACTCACGCAAGAGCGTGAAGGATCTCTTGCATGGGTTTACAGTCACAAGAATAATTGTGGACCATATATTTCCATACTCTATTCAGCAGTACAAACAACATAAATATAAAAAAGTCTGGTACTTCGCCGTTCTGCCAAAACTTGTATTCCGCATATTGGAAAAAACAGCTGGCTGGCACATGTGTATAAATGCAAAGCTTGACAAAGAATAATCTTCATTCAATCACTACGTCACACGGAGCACGCTATCATGCAAACTTCGACTCATCCACAGATACAAATAATCGAAGCGCATTTGTTATTAGGTGCAAAAGTGAAAATCGATCTAACTGCCACCAAAATAGGAGGGGCATGGCAAGGCAAGGATCCTGACACAGGCATGCCTCGACCATGGGATCCCGAAACGCTAAAGTTCTTTTATGATCAGGCTAAAAGTATTAAAAGCCCAGTCATACTCGACATCGGAGCGAATACGGGCCTCTATTGCCTGCTTCCAGTACTTAACAGATCGATAAAAGGTTACGCCTTTGAACCAAACCCTGAAGCTTACCGGATATTAAAAAACAACATTGCACTCAATGCACTACAGAATAATATTCAGACAATTCCTATAGCGCTTTCCGACAGAACTGGTACGGTGAAACTTAAAATCCCTACAACGGGGACGGATTCTGGGCTGTCATGCATTGGGCTACCGCAACGATTTGGGAGTTGGCATGAAATATCAGTTCCGATGGATACGTTAGACAACGTTGCAAAATGGAAAAAAATTTCTCACGTTGATCTGATAAAAATCGATACAGAGGGTTGTGAATTGCCGGTTTTGCTTGGCGGCGAGGAGCTTATACGCAGCACTTTTCCCCGGATTCTACTAGAATTCGATGAACGAAATACCGCCCAATTCGGATATCATACCGATGAAATTGTTAAATTACTTACGTCTTGGGGGTATGAGTTTAGAAAAATATCCGAAAGTGATGCCTTCTTCTACAAAAAAAATAATGGACAGATCCCGAAGAAATCGGACACCAAGGCTGAAAGCATCGACCCTGTCGAAATGAACTACCCTGGAACCACGCCAGACATGACTTTGAAAAGTTCGATTTCAAAGCCTATCGGAAGCATTCCTGCACCATTGCCGTATTCCCATTGGATAAGCCTCATTTCCATCATTGAGAACAGGCTCTACTATCGCGATCAATCAGCCGAATCTTTGGAGTCCTTGACCGCGCTTGCCCGGGGAGTCGCCCCCACGATCATCGTCGAACTCGGCACTCTCTGCGGCATGTCCACCAGGGCATGGACATTGGCCGTGCCCAATGCTCGAATACACGCCGTGGATCTCTCATTCAAAGCTTTTTGGAAAGCCAATGAGCACTTCCCGGTGGTTACATCCCGCATCACCTTCCATGAGCAGAACATCCTATCCATGGATTTCAAGACCCTCTGGTCCGACAGGGATCGCGTCCTGTTTTTCGTTGACGCCCACGACCTGGCCAATGTTCCCATCATGCGGCACGTGCTGAAAAACGCGCTCCCCCACCTACCCAAAGACAGCCTTGTGGTTGTTGACGACATCTGGTTTTCCCAGGAGCGGCTTGGGCCGAACAATGTGGAAGAATATTTCGACAAGTTCCTCCTCGGCCAAATCGATGAGCTCCAGTGCTTCACGGGTCACTACGCCCCGTATCACAAGGGGGGCTCCTTCATGGGATTTCGAGAGGTTTGGCCGCTGATGGAGTTCGTCAACTCCCGCGGCATTGATCTCGGTTTTGTTCCTGGGGGCAAGCATGTATGGTTTCCCTGGGACAAAGAACAGCATAATAATCAACAGCCAGCCCGGTGTGACCATAATGAACGAGAATACGGCGTTATCGAATACAACCCCCTGGCATTGAGAGCCAATGAACCCCTAGCCTCCCACATCCTGCCCAAGGTGGCCAGGCTTTATCAGCAAGGGCAACTCCAGGAATGCGTCCGAATCCTGGTCGACCTGATCAACAAGGAACCCAGCCAGTCCGCTTGCTTTGCCCTGGCTGTGTGCCAGGCCCGGCTCGGGCAACTAGATGACGCGTATAAATTGGCGCAACTGGCCCGGCAGGGAGGCAAAGAGGGCTGGCGCGCCAATCGTCTGGCGGATGACCTGGAACAGAGGGTGGGCCGCCCCAAGGTCCGGATGACCGGCCGCAAGGGCCTGACCATATTTGCCGTGCCCAAGGCGTTCAAGGGACACGAGGCCGTAATTCAGAAAAACGCCATTCGCAGCTGGGCCTGCCTTGACCCGAAGCCGGAGATCATCCTGATGGGCAATGATTTTGGGGTCCGGGAAATGGCCCTGGAGGTGGGAGCACGGCATATCCCGGATATTGCCACCAACGAATTCGGCACGCCTCTGGTAGATGATATCTTCAGAAAGGCATGGGACGCAGCAGAAAACGACATCCTGGCCTATGTCAACGCCGACATCATCCTGATGAATAACTTCCAGGCAGCTGCTCAAAAAGTGGTCGAGCAGTTTCCCGAATTTTTGGTCATCGGCCGGAGATGGGACTTGCCTGTCTGGGAGGAGATTGATTTCCATTCACCTGAGTGGATGGAGACGCTCAGCAAAGATATCCAGGAAAATGGCTTCCTGCACCCCGAAACAGGCCTGGACTACTTCATCCACCCCCGCGGCCTTTGGCGTGGTATGCCCCCCTTCGCCCTGGGACGCACGGCCTGGGACAACTGGCTAGTAAAAAGACCTTTTGAAGACGAAATTCCGATCATTGACGGAACAGCCTTCATCACGGCAGTACACCAGGACCATGGGTATGATCACTGCAGGGGCGGCAGAGAGGGGGCATGGAGAGGTGTTGAGGCACTCAGGAACAGGGCCATGGCGGGAACTGTTGACGATACTTGCTATGTGAATGCGGCAAAGTGGTTGATTTCCCGTGGAGGAGAGTTGAGATGTGCGAATCCGGGTAAATCTTCTTGGCAGACCGACGAAGCAAGGAATACCCGACGTGACTGGCTTATGACTCAGTCCAAAAGAATGAAATCCAAATGCCGTCATGATCTAGCAAAAGTCTATCTTGAGATTGCTTCCGCAACGTGAACCTTTATGCGTGATTGCGAATTAATTGTTGGATTGCCTCCGTGAAGTCGCTCATGATTCCTAACTCCAATTTTAAAAAGTGTTGAATCTGGACACGAGAAAATAATATGCGTTTTCTTCAAATCCATACATTTTACCCACAACATATTAAATCTATTTATTCAAGATTCAAATTACTTCACAAAGCATCTTTTCAAGATCAGATAGATGTATTAATTACCGATGCATTTGGCGCAGTGCATATGTTTGCGCCTTACATGCATCAAGTAGGCTATGAATCTCGCCTTGTCATTGCTAATTGTCCTCAAGCACAATTTCAATGGCTTAAGGAAAATAGCAGTTACACATTACAGACAGATAATTGGATTGAGGAAATTACAAGAAAGCAGATTGAGGAGTATGAGCCGGATATCCTCTATTTGAATGATCCTATTGGGTTTAGCGGCACGTTTGTCCGCAAACTGAGTCATAAGCCTAATCTGATCCTTGGCTGGAGAGCGGCTACATTTCCGCACAATATCGACTGGTCCGGCTTCGACGTCATGCTGTCCAGCCTAAGACCTCTCCTGGATTTGGCTGTGCAACGGGGGGCCAAGCACGGTGAGTTGTTTATCCCTGGCTTTCCTACATCCATTGCCGATCGAATCAAAGATATTAAGCCATCAAAGGACATTGTTTTTATTGGCCAGTATACCCTAAACCAGCATGCCAAGCGAGGATATTATCTCCGGCAAATCGCCAAGACGGCAAATACCAAAGGATTTAAATGCGCACTGCATCTGACAGGAGAGCAGAACCAGATTCCCGTTGTTCTAAAACAGCATCTTGCTCCGCCGGTTTACGGCATCGAAATGTACAAAGCCTTGCGTCAAGGTAGAATTGCCTTTGACTCCAGAGCGGACCATTATATTGTTGATCCTGAAAAGAATTCTAAAATTGATATTGGAGGCAAAGATACCGCTAACATGCGAATTTTCGAGGCAACCGGCAGTGGTGTTTTTTTGCTGACGGAACATTTTGTAAACATTTCGAAATATTTTGACATCGGTAAAGAAGTTGAAACATTCAATGATCGCAAAGAGCTAATTGATAAATTAGATTATTATCTAGCAAATCCTAAAAAAAGAGAAGAAATTGCTGCCAAAGGGCAGGAAAGATGCTTAAAAGACCATTCCATGGAACGTAGAGTTGAGGAACTAGACCGGATCATTCGCAAGCACATTTCCTTGAAGGACCAGAATATGGATCCTGATCGAAATTTCAATAAGAACTCAATGGGTAGTCTCCCGAATAAACTGGACACATAATTGGTTGCGGAATAAGTGCGACAGGAGGTGTCCATGAACGAGAAGAAGTTGCCCAAACGTTGGTCAGCAAAACGGAAGCAGGAAGTGGTCCTACGGCTGCGTACGGCGAGAGCCTGGATGCACTGAGCCGGGAGACAGGTCAGCCGACTTCGGTCCTGCCGACTTGGCGAGAGGATTGCCTGACAGGGGGGCGCGGCGGGGGTGAGGAGAGCCATGACATAGGCATTGCTGAATCTTATTTACTCTTATCCAAATTGTCCCAAAGGAAAGCTAGAGTGCGATTATTGGGCCTGATCACTGCACGAGGGGGATCCAAGAGAATCCCCGGAAAAAATCTACGGAATGTAGGCGGCAAGACACTGGTGGCATGGACCATAGAAGAGGATGGTGGAGCCATAAGCTACAGCGAAACCACCATTGCTCTACTTCAAGAATATGGAATTCACTACTGTCTCTCAGTGGAGCACCGAGACGTCTCAACAAAAGATATGGCGTCACCGTTTGCTCTTCCAAGATATGACTGTACGTGTTTTCCATATTGAAAAAGCTATATCACAAAACATATATGAAATTTATAATATATTAAAATTATGCATATAAATTTCACAAGTATATTTCCTGGAGTAAGTTTTGGAAATGGAATTCAAATTATCGGCATAAAAAACATTACTATAGGACAAGGGTCTTGCATAGGAGAAAGTACATGGATCAATGTTTGTCATCGTGACGATAAAAAACATATCCATATTGGATCTTGTGTTCTCATTGGACGCAATTCCATGATCTCTTCCGGAGGATATGTAGAAATAGGTGATTACTGCTTATTCGCACCACGAGTTTTTGTATCTGACGCAGATCATGTATATAGTGACATCATAATGCCATACATGGATCAAGGGGCAACAGCCGGAAAGCTCGTGATAGAGGAAAACTGTTGGCTAGGAATAAATACTGTTATTTCTGGGAATGTCGTCGTAGGGAGGGGGTGTGTTATAGGAGCTAATTCCGTTGTCACTCATAGCATCCCTCCATTTTGCGTTGTCGCAGGCGCTCCAGCACACATCATAAAGATATTTGACTTTGCATCGAACACATGGATTAAGGTTCATGGAAAAGAACACATTCAAGAATTACTCGAATCAAGAGATAAGCATACAGTTCCCTCCCGCGAAGAATACGCTCTTATACTCAAGAAAAATGCAAAAACTAAAAAAGTCAACCCAATTGTTGGCGGCGGATATTCCATATAAAAATAAAATATAAATCGAAAATATGTCGAAAAATACTGATGGAGTTATGATGAAAAAATCCATATTGATAACTGGAGTTAACGGATTTATAGGATCTAATATAGCAAAAATGCTAATATCTTCATTTCGTGTTTTTGGCATAGGCAGATCTAGTAAAACTAAAAACACACTTGAAGACTATAAAAAGCTAGAACTACCTGACATCAATTTTAATAAAATACTAAAAAAATGGAAACCTAATGTTGTAGTACACTGCGCTGGATACGGGTCTGTTCCATTTTCTACAGAAAACCCTACAGCAGATTTTGATGCTGGCCCCAGATTGGTAGCTCATGTGCTTGATGCTATACGGACATCTGGTATCAAAGCAGACTTCATTTTTCCGTCCAGCGCAGCTGTATATGGAAACGCACAATGCCTTCCCATCACTGAGGCAACTCCGCTCCGTCCCATTTCTCCCTATGGATACCATAAAATGCACAGCGAAAATATCATTCGTCAGTATCATGAATTATATAGTCAGAATTACTTAATTCTACGTATTTTTTCATGTTACGGCGAAGGAATTCGCAAACAACTTTTATGGGATATAGCGCAGAAATCGCAATCTGAAACTATAGAGCTCTTCGGAACCGGAGATGAAACGCGAGACTTTATCCATATATACGATCTTGCACAAGCAGTAAAAATATTGATTACGAACGAAGTCAAAAATATCGCCATAAATGTAGCCTCAGGGAAACAAATATCTGTCCGATATCTTGCTCAATTACTTATCAAACAACTTGGAAAAAATATTTCTCTGCGCTTCAATGGAAAGATTCGAGAAGGAGATCCCCAATACATGGAAGCAGATATTTCACTGTTGCGGACTCAAGGTTTCTTTCCCAAATTATCGCTTGAACAAGGGGTGGGCAGATTCGCCCAGTGGTATCTCATGGAGTGTGCGCAGCGATAATGGAATATATACCGCAGGGTAAATACCCATGCAAAGGAGATGGAAATGTCCACTACTCTCGGATTAATCATTCAATGGGGCAGCGATGGCTGGACTGGTGGCCCCAATTATCTCAAAAACATCGTCCTTGCCATAGGAACACTTCCTCCTTCCCACCGTCTGCGTATGGTCTTTTTTGTCCTCCCAGAGCAAATCGATCATCTTGGACAGTATCAAAGCATACTTCATCTTGCAGATGACATCCGTCCTTTTGTCCCTGGTGTATCCATGGATGATGTTGATGTTCTATATCCTTTCCCTGCAGAAGATCCAGGAGTATCTGCAAATCCAGCGCGAGCATTCTGGATACCAGATTTCCAACACAAATACCTTCCTCATTTTTTCTCAAATGAAGATATTCAATGGAGAGAAAAATATTTTTCATATTTAGCATGTCAAAAAAATGCAGTTATTTTAAGCAGCCAATCTGCACTCAACGATTTTCAAAAATTTTTTTTCCCACAATGTCCTACATATATACTTAGATTCGTATCATCATTAGATGATAAATGGATTCAAATGGATGCTTCTTCTACTTTAAAAAAATTTCATATCAATAACAAATACATTATTTGTTGCAACCAGTTTTGGAAACACAAAGATCATCTATCACTATTTAAAGCTATAAATATTCTTAAAAAGAAAAATATTTATATAAATCTCGTATGCACAGGATCAACCGAAGATCATCGAGACCTCAATTACTTTAATTCATTAAAAGAATATATAGAGCAAAATAATCTTTCTCAACAAATTCAAATTCTCGGGCTCATCGATAGGACAGATCAAATACAACTTCTTCGAGCATCTATGGCTGTTGTTCAACCATCTCTTTTTGAAGGTTGGAGCACTGTCGTTGAAGACGCACGAATGTTTGGAAAGACTATTATCTACTCGGATATACCGGTACATAAGGAACAAAATCCTCCATACGGAATTTCCTTTCAGGCGGGCAACCCTTTTGCTCTTGCACAAGCAATAGAAGCAAATCTTGACAAGTTGAATTCAACGATAGGAACTCAACGAGAATTAGATGCTATTGCAAAAAATCGTGAAGCAAGAATAAAATTTGGATTAGATATATCAAAAATAGTAAATATTATAGGTAAAAAAAATAAAGATATCAAAATAAAAGCAATATACAACATAAAAAATACATTTTTTGCACAAAAACAATGGTACCATCCAGCCATTGCAGGATCACAAACATTCGCATCTGGGCTATTTGATATAAATATATATAAAAATGTATGTAATATATTAAATAAAATACAAAAAGATGATTATATAATTTTTTTAAATGAATTTATAAAAAAAGGAATTGAAAATTTCAAAGAAAATTGGAGATATGCAGACATATGTACTGTTTTATACCATTTATCAAAATCTCTTGATGTAAAAAATTACCTGGAGATAGGAGTTCGCCAAGGAAGAAGCATGGCAATGGTTGCTTCTTGCTGTCCAGAAGTAGATATCGTTGGATTTGATATGTGGATTCAAGACTATGCAGGAATGGAAAATCCAGGTCCAGAGTTCGTTCGCGATCAACTACTTCGCCTTAACCATAAGGGAAAACTTAACCTCGTCAGTGGAAACTCTCAAGAAACAGTGCCTGCATATTTTGCAGCCAACCCTCAGCAAACATTTGACCTCATCACCGTAGACGGTGATCACTCTCCTGAAGGAGCAACTATGGATATTCGTAACGTCTTGCCTCGGCTTCGCATCGGAGGTGCAATTGTTTTCGATGACATAGCCCACCCATCCCATCCACAACTTATTAATGTTTGGCAACAGGAAGTACAATCTCGTCCTAATATGAGCTGTTTTGAATTCACAGAACTTGGATATGGTGTGGCCTTTGCTATCCGTATGCACTAGAATGCGTATAATATGAAAAAACCAATTATTACCCTTCTTATTCCAACAAAGAATAGATACGCGATGCTCATACGCATGCTTGAATCTGTACTTCAAGCAGCAGGCCGGATACAGTGGCAAGCACTCGTTTTGTATGCAGATATTGATGATAATGCTCAAAAAATACCAACGATTTTTCCACAAACCATAATTTTAGACGAAAATAAATTTTTTCCAAAGAGAAAGCCGTCTTGGCCAGAGATGATGCAATTTTTATTAAAAAAAACAAATTCTCCATGGTTTATGTATGCATCAGACGACATTGTATTCATGCCAAATGCTTTTGTTTATGCCCTCGATATGGCACAGAAATACTCAGGATTAGCCGGAGGCGTTGCTATGGCATATCGCAACGCAAGCGCTCCACTAGATTCACCATGGTCTCAATATGGAATTGATTTAACACTGGGTGATCAAATCCTCATTAATTACGGACTCATTAATACCAATATAGCAAAATCATTAGGGGGGTTTGACACAGCATATAATTTTTATTGCGCGGATGGAGATCTCTGTCTTCGTATTCTTCGCGCAGGATTTCGCATTATCCCATGTATAGATGCTAAAGTTTTCCACGATGATATAATTGATATGACAAAAAAACAAAATATAAATATATCCGAAAAAGATATTGCTTTATATAAAAGAAAATGGTCGAAAATCTATTACGAAATAGACAAAGTTAATAGAATATTAGAAGTTAAAAATCAAATTAATAAAGAATATATTATATATAAAATGTATAAAGACAAATTGTATTCACCAGGAAATCCTTTAAAACTCCATCTTGGATGCGGAGAAAAATATTTAGATGGATATATCAATATAGATTATCCGCCAAAAGAACATGCTGTTATGCGACCAAAAGCGGATATATTTGCCGATATCACTCAACTCCAATTCCCGGACAACACGGTCGATGAAATTCGTCTCCATCACGTCTTTGAGCACTTCAGTCGTGTAGAAGCGTTAGGATTACTTATCCGTTGGCATCGCTGGCTTCGCGTAGGGGGTAAAATCCACATAGAAACCCCAGATCTCGAAGGTAGCGCAAAGACGATCCTTTCCAACGCGCCCTTCAAGCACAAAACAGCAGCCGCACGCCACTTGGCAGGAGACCAAACAGACCACTGGGCATACCACGTAGACCATTGGTTTCCTGAACGCTTCGCAGCAACCTTGTCCCACTTAGGGTTTGAGGACATTACTATCTCTCAAAGCACCTGGGATCATCCCCCCTACTTAGCCAATGTCACAGCCATCGCCATAAAAACCCACGATATCCCAGAAGAGAAACTTCTCCAGGCCGCCGACGAACTACTCTGGCTGAGTATAGTTGCGCCCTCCGAGATGCCAATGTATGAGATATGGAAAACCCAGCTCCGCAATTTTCTCGCTCACCACCCCATCCATGCTCCAAGTATCTCGATCGACGATACCCTCCAGCAGATTCTCCCCCTGCCTGCTGACGCCCCTCCCACTGAAGAAATCCACGATTTCAATCAACGCCGCCGGGATCAATGGGTGCAGGCCAAGGCAGCCACCATCTCCCCAGGAGCAATGGTTCTCGACGTAGGAGCGGGGACCTGCCCCTATAAAGAGTTCTTTTCCCACTGCCACTATTTTTCCCAAGATTTCAAAAAATACCAAGGCATTAAACTTGGCGGGAAAACAGAATACGGGGATATCGACATTGAAAGCGATATCACTGCGATACCTATTCAAGATAAATCTTTTGATGTAATTCTGTGCACAGAAGTATTAGAACACGTCATAGATCCTCAAGGTGCATTGCGAGAAATGATTCGTATCCTCAAACCAGGTGGAAAACTTTTGTTGATCGCTCCTCTTGGATCCGGAGTACACCAAGCACCATTTCATTATTATGGTGGTTTTACTCGTTACTTCTACGAACGCGTTCTTCCAAGTTTAGGTATGCATATCGTAGAAATTATTCCCAACGGCGGTTTTTTTGCGCTTCTTGCCCAAGAATGTGCTCGTGTTTCCTGGACATTTGAGCAGCACCACCAATATCATGGAGACCGATCCTCGGCTATCAAAAAACTCTTTCACCAATATCTTCCACAATATCTATATGCTATGGACAAAATTTTTAAAAATGAAGATTTTACAACAGGATATTTTATAGAGGCAGTCAAAAAATGAACGTTCAAGCAATATTTTTCAGCAAAGACAGGGCGTTACAATTACACGGCGCCCTGCAGTCTTTCTTTAAAAATTGTATTGAAGCAGAAGAAATATCCATTCGAATACTATATCATACATCAAATAAACATCATCAACACCAATATGATTGCCTCCAACGGGAATTTCCTCAAGTTCAATATATCCGGGAAACCCATTTTCGCCATCAATTGCTCGCTCTTATCGCTGATGCGCCATGGATTCTCTTCGCCGTAGACGACGTCCTTTTTTACCGTCCTTTCTCCCTGCATGAATGTATTACATCCATGGAAATGTGTCCGGAGGTGCTGTCGGCGAACCTTCTTTTAGGAAAAAATACTGTATATTGTTACCCACAAAATGCCTCACAGGAAATTCCTCTGCTCGAGCCTATACCCAAATCTACAATGTTACGTTTTCGCTGGGACAATGCGGAGTATGATTTTGGATATCCTTTAGAAATTTCTGGTTCTCTTTACCGGGCGTCGACCATTATCAGCCTTCTGCAAAATATCGCTTTCGATAACCCGAACACTCTCGAAGCAGCACTCAGTCAACATACCAATCTCGTTGCCCACATGCCATGGCGCATCATATATCCGCAATCCGTTGGATTCTGCAATCCACTCAACCGAGTACAGCAAGTTTATGACAACCGTGTTGCAGCACACTCCATCGATGCAGAAACCCTCTCCCAATATTTTGACGCAGGCCAACGCATTGATAGCGACGCCTATGCCTCTCTCGTCCCCAATGCCGTTCATTTCGAAGCCCCGCTCCATCTCCGCCCAACCCGCATCCAAATCCAGCCAGGCAACACCCCTCCGTCCATCACAGCGGTCATTCCTGTCTTCAATGGCGCGGCCTTCCTGCCCCAGGCTGTGGCAAGCCTGGTAGCCCAGCGATACGGGCCTCTGGAAATCATTATCGTCAACGATGGGAGCACCGACGACTCCTCAGCCGTGGCCCACCGCTTGGCGCACGCACACACCCCTCTGCCCATCCACGTCATCGACAAACCCAACGGCGGCATGGCCGATGCCCGCAATGCCGGAATCGCCCGCGCCCGTGGTGATTGGATTTTGCCCCTGGATTGCGACGACTGCTTTGCCCCGGGCTTTCTCCACCACGCTGCGGACATCATTGCCAACCATCCTGAAATCAATCTCATCTTTTCCAATGTGCAGGAGTTCGGGGCGCGCAACAATGTCTGGACCCCACCGGAATACTCTTGGGCGGAAATCCTCGAGCGCAACACATTCCCTTATGCATCGCTGTACCGCAAAGACTTATGGACCATGGGCCAGGGTTACGACCCCAGCATCCCGTGGGGAGCAGAAGACTGGAACTTTTGGATACAATGTACTCCACTCGGCATAAAGCCGTACCGCATCCAACAATGTTTTTTCCATTACCGAATCCATGGGCATGGATCCATGTCTACGATCATGAGGGCCCATTGGCCGGAAGTGGTGGCATGCCTGCATACGCTGCATCCACACATGTATCCTGTAAGTAGTCTGCTCGAAGAGCATCAAGTCATTGCCAATATGCATCCAGATGCTGCAAAGCGTATCGAAGAGACCATCGCCAAGCATCCAGACCGCCCCATGCCGTACTTCTGGCGAGGTCTGCGGCAAGAGGCAGCAGGCCGACTCCCCGAGGCCATCGCTGACTACATCAGAGCAGCCAACCTGGCGCCATACAACCAATGGCAACCCTACTACCGCCTCTACTGCGTCAATACCACGCTAGGACGCATCACCGCTGCCCGCAACGCAGCAGAAGAATGCGTCCAGCGGCAACCCCAATGGGGATCCATTTTAGGGGTTACCAGCACCTTTTGCGCTCAACCACTTCATAGTCTTTTATGAAAAATCCCCTGATCTCCGTTATCATACCATGTTTCAATTACGGGGCATACCTGCAACAATGCCTGCAAAGCGTGCTGACAAGCGCACAAGACATCCCCAAAGAGATCATCGTCATCGACGACGGATCCACAGACAATACACCGGAGATCGCCCGACAATTCCAAGAACACGTCACCTACATCCATCAAGAGAACGCAGGTCTTTCTGCGGCACGAAACACGGGCATGCGGCACGCGACGGGAAAATACCTTCTCTTTCTCGACGCGGACGACCTTTTGGCTCCCAATACCATTCCCGTACAAACATCCATCCTCGAAACCCAGCCAGATGTGGATATCGCCATCTGCCAAACCCGCGAAGTCCTCTCCATGGGGCCAGACGGACCGCTGGCGCCCATAGGGTTCTGGTGGTTGGTGCGAGACTCGATTCCTCTGCATCTATGCCATTTCAACATTGCCCCCCCACACGCCTATATCATCCGTCGTCACCGCGCACTGGAAAACGGATTTTTCGATACGACACTGCGCGCATGCGAAGATTATGATTTTTGGTTTCGCTGCGCAGTACGCGGTATGCAATTTTACTCTCATGCTCAAACATATGTTGTATACAGAAAACATGCAAAAAGCATGAGCGCCAACAAAAAAAATCAGATCAAGCATGACATCATCATGCATCATAGAACATTCAAAGTGATGCAAAAGTGGGAATTTGCGCAAAATTCTTATCAAATATGGATTGCTCATGCCCTGGGGTGCGCAATAACTGCCCTGCGATGCGCACAGGAAAACCAAAAGGACAATCTAAGCAAAATCATAGGGTTTCTTCTGGTATCTCTACAAAATGCATGTCAACGGATACATTTTTTTGATGATTCATGCAGCATCACCCAATATTACCTTGCAAAACTGAAGCAACATCTTCTTTTGCTCAAGCTACTCCGAGATCCATCCATTCAGTCTGCGATCCATATCATCCAGAGCCTGCACCCGGACCTTCCGCAAGAAGCGAGCGCCCTCGCCAAGATTGAAGCCACCTGCATGCCCCTGGTGCACCACCCCCAATCCTACACGCCGCCCCCTGCAGTGGTAGCAGTGCAGCCGCATCGCAAGCGTATCCTCTTGGGAAGTGACTTTTTCTGGCCATCATTGGGAGGCTGCGAAATCTTTCTCCAAGACCTCGGCGCCCAACTGGTCCGTGAAGGCTATGAAGTCCATGTGGCTACCCGCCAGATCCCTGAGCGCCAAACCTTCCAGCATCACGGCATGCACATCCTGCAGTGGCACTGCAGTGGGCGTTTCCAGGACAGCCACTTTGGGGACCAATATGCGGCGTATGCGCATTTTCTCGAACACGCCGACTACCATGCGGCGTTCTTCCTCGGCCAGCCGGACTCCTGGATGCATGCCCCCATGCTTTCTGCCTCTCCCCAAACCCCGATCCACCTCATCCCGGTCATCAATCCGGAGCTCGTGCAGGGCTGGATCGCGCACCAGCAGGAGGCGTTGATCGCAGCAGTACTCCATCGCGCCCGCTTGTGCATGTGCCTCACCCCAGGGGGGCTCGACGCGCAATTCTTGCGTGCCGCCGGAGTGCATCCCATATTCGTTCCCCACGCCCTCACCCCCTATGCGCCCAACCCTGGGTTTCGAGAGCGCCACGGGCTTTCTCCAGACCTGCCCCTTCTCGTCCACGTGGGCAATTTCTGGCCCGTCAAGAACCAGCTCGGACTCATCGAGGTCCTCTCCAAGACCCCAGGCACCTGGCAGATGGTCTTCATCGGCGCCGCCCTCCCGTGGCCCCACGAGCAGCACTATTTTGCCGCAGTAAAGAAGCTGGCGGCCCAGGATCCCCGCATCCGCATCCTCGGGCCCCTTCCCGCGCACGAAGCGGACGCTGCCATCGCCGAGGCGGACATCCTGCTCCTTTCCTCCCATGCCGAATGCCGGCCACTGGTCATCCTCCAGGCAATGCACCACGGCACCCCCTGGATTGCCACGCCACAATGCAATAGTGTGCACTGGGACGCTGGCGGGGTGGTCTGCCCGCTGGAACAATTCCCCCGCGCCATCCACAGGCTTCTAGAGCGTCCAGCCCTGCGCAAGGCTTTGGGTGTCCTGGGCACCGAACTTTGGAATGCGTGTTTTTCCTGGGAAAAAGTGTTGCCGCTGTTTCTGCAGATCATTGAAGAAGGCCGCCCGCAAGCAGAAATCACGCTTCCTGCGGACCTGCTGGCCGCCACCCAAACCATGGCAAAAAAAATCCTTGGATAACGAACCTTATGCACTTCTTCCTTCGTTTCCGCGGCACCCTGGAAACAGCCCCGGCCATCTGGGCAGCACAGCAGCTCCTTGAGGGCACGCCGTCTGCCGCGCACATGGAGTTCGCCCACGCGCTCTTGCGCCATGCCCTAGCCCTGGAACCCTGGAACCGCGAACTTGCGGCACTGGCCAACTCTTTGGCTGCGGCCATGGGACGCGCCCCCGTGCCGCTCCCGGACGCCCCTGCCCGCGCCGCCATCGACGCGATTATAGAGCGCCACCGCGACGACCCCCTGGCCCTGCTCCGCACCGACCTTCCAGCCCCGGCCCGGCACCGAATCCTGCTTTCCCTCTGGGCAACGGGACAGCACCCTGAAGTCGTTGCAACAGAGGCCCACACCTGGGCGCACACCGCACCAAGCAATCCCAACTTCGGAATCCTGGCCTGGGCCGCCCACGGCTTAGGCGCCACCGAACTCCGGGACCTGCTCTTGGAACGCGCTGCCCCCACCTGCTTCTGGGCGGAAAACCTGCGTGCCGCCATCGCCATGCTCCACGGCGACGCCGAAGCCGCGCGCCGCCACCTCGTGGCAAGCCTGCGTCTTGAGCCCGCCCAGCCGCACGCCGTGGAGCAACTGGCCTTGCTCGGTGAAGGCCTTCCAGCGCTTCCTCAAGCCGATGCCACCGTGCATATCCTCTTCTACACCTTCAACAAGCTGGAAACCACGCTCCGCACCTTGGAAAGTGTACTCGCCACCGACATTGGCGATGCGGCCATCACCCTCCTCAATAACGGATCCACGGCCTTTTCCCCGGCAGACCTCGAGGCCGGGGTCGCCCGCGTGGCCCAAGGCCGACCGGTGCGCTGCATCCATCTGCCGGTCAATATCGGTGCGCCCGCGGCACGCAATTGGCTCTGGCATCTGCCGGAGGTCCAGCAGGCCCGCTACGTAGCCTTCCTGGACGACGATGTGCTGCTGCCGCGCCATTGGCTCTCCCGCTTTCTCGCCGATTTGGAAGCGCATCCCCAATACTGCGCCGTGGGCGGCAAGGTGGTGAACCCCAACGCCTTCCACACCATCCAGTATGTGTACCGCTACTTCCAGGAAGTCGGGGAACAGCACATCCGCTTTACCCCCAATGCCCCCATGTTCTTCGACCTTGGACAATACGACGTGGTGCGGCCGTGCCTCTCCGTCATGGGCTGCTGCCATCTCTTCCACCGCCGCCGCATGGAGCGCCTCGGGGTCCCTGACTTCGATGTCCGGTTCTCCCCCTCTCAGGTGGACGACCTGGAGCGGGATATCCAAATCTGGAAACATGGCGGCATGGTGCTCTACGACGGCCGGGTGCGTATCATCCACTTGCAAGATGCAGGCAGCGCCGCACCCAAAAGCGAGGCTGCCTGGGCCCATGTATGGGGCAATCACCAAAAGATGGAAGGCAAATTCCGCGGCCAAGAGTTGCGCAGCATCCATGCCCGCGTCCAGGAGGCCGAGGCGGAAGCCTGGCGCACGGCGCTTGCCCGCGCCTGGGATGATTTTTCGGAAGACACTCGGCATTTCTGGAAAGCCCAGATGGGGGTTCCCGCATGAACATCACGTACCGAATCATTGACAATGGGCTGTATGGTGAACTCGACGCACTCTCCTCTACAGAAGTCATCGATCACCTCCGCAATTACCTTGGGAATTTTCTCCTCGATGCGGTTACCGGGACCGCATACGCCAATCGACTCAATCGTACGCCCCCAGAAGAAGTGGGCCCTCGCATTCGCGCCTGGTTTGGGTATCTGATCCGCAAGCTCGTCCACCTGCAGCCCTTCCACAGCGAAATCCGCCGCATTGCCGAGCAAATGACCGGTGCCGCCGACCCGCTCCTTCCCATACTCGAAAAGATCCAGATCCCTCCGCGCATCTCCCAAAAGATCACGAATCTCTGCACACAAAACGATATCCATCTTCGCCACACGATACTTTCCAAGATATATCTCCAATACCCCTACTCCCCTGCCCTCATCGATCTCCTCTTACTTACGGACCTGGAACGAAACATCCCGGTGGGGCAAGATTGGCTCGACCTTGCCAAGGTCCCGGCTCCACTCCAGCCGCTCCTTCAAGCCCAGATCTTGCAATATGCAGTTATTCAAGGCGACTACCAACGGGCTGCCTCCATTACCGAAAATATCTGGCCCCAGATCGAACATAACGAAGTGGTCCTCAA
The DNA here is from genome assembly GCF_027925145.1 of Thermodesulfomicrobium sp. WS. GTDB lineage: Bacteria > Desulfobacterota > Desulfovibrionia > Desulfovibrionales > Desulfomicrobiaceae > Thermodesulfomicrobium. Next base: position 1,075,692 of record NZ_AP027130.1, on the reverse strand, counting down.
TTTTGTCTCCGAAGCATATGTGCGTTTAGGAGACAGGCAGAAGGCTCTCATGGCATTGGAAAAATCCATTGCTCTGGATCCTCTCCAAATTCCAATGCAATGCAGAATGCAGCAAATTCGAGACGGATTTACTGAGGACAAATCCGTCCTTGAAAAAAACATCGCCATTTTCCTCTATTCGTACAACAAGAGCGAACTTCTCCAGAAGACCCTGCGAAGCCTCGCCCAGTCTCACCTGGGCAATGCACGCATCAGTGTGCTCCTCAACCATTGCACCGACGACTCCGCCGCTGCGGTTCGGGCCATCAATGAACGATACTTTGCCAATGCCATCGAGGTCATCGCGCTGCCGACCAACATCGGCGCCCCGGCGGCCCGCAATTGGCTGCTTACCACCGAGGCGGCAGAGCGCGCCGACTATGTGGCCTTTCTCGACGACGACGTGGAGATCCCCCCGCATTGGCTGACTACCTTGCTCACAGTCCTCTCCCGCACCCCCAAGGCTGCAGTGGCTGGAGCCAAGATCCTTGCTCCAGGCACCCCCAAACGGCTCCAATATCTCTACCACAATATTGCCGTGGCCCGGGAAGATCTGCTGCGCATCAGTCTCGACACGCCGACATGGAACTATGACGCTGGATTCTATGATTTCATCCGTCCAACCACAAACGTCATGGGCTGCTGCCACGTACTGACCCGCGAAGCCATCCAGACTGTCCCTTCCTTTGATATCCGCTTCTCCCCATCCCAAATGGACGACATCGCCCATGACATCGATCTCTGCCTGCACGGGTTTACGGTCATGTACTGTGGACTGGTGGAATGTATCCACTATCAAATGTCCGGCGTCGGCAGGCAAACATCCCACGATATGACAAAAATCGGCAATGTACGGGGCAATGACGTCAAGTTTTTCTACCGTTTTCTCCCCCATCAGCAAGCCCTGCAAACGATGAACAATCTGCATCTGGTCCCAGAGCTGCCTCCGCAGCACGCGCAGCGCTCCTGACCCAACGGTTGCACCATGCCCCCAGTGCTCAGCATCATCATCCCGGTCTACGGCCAGTGGCGGCTCACGCGCGACTGCCTCCAGAGCCTGCGCAAGGAGCTTCCGGCCTGGCCGGTAGAGATCATCGTGGTGGATAACGGCTCCGAAGACGAAACCGCCCACGAGCTCCCCGAGCTGGGGACCGCCCTCTTTGGCGCCGCCTTTCGGCTGGTTCGGCATCCCGCCAATTTAGGATTCGCCCGGGGCTGCAACAGCGGCGCGGCCCACGCCCAGGGTGCATTGCTCTTGTTTCTCAATAACGACACCCTGGCCCTGCCTGGATTTGCGGACCCGCTCGTGACAGCGCTGCGCGCCCAAGGCGGCATCGTCGGCAGCCGCCTCCTCTACCCAGGGGCGGAACGGGTGCAGCACGTGGGGGTGGCCTTTACCCCAGGGCCCAAGGTATGCCATGTGTTCGAACAATTTCCCGCCAGCCACCCGGCGGTCAGCCGCCCGCGCCGCGTGCAGGCGGTCACCGGCGCGGCCCTGGCCCTAGCGCGCGAACTCTTTCAGCGTCTTGGCGGTTTCGATGAAGGCTACACCAATGGCCTCGAAGACGTGGATCTCTGCCTGCGCGCCCAAGGGCTGGGAGAACCAATCCAATGCCAGCCCCAGAGCACTCTCATCCACTTCACGAGCCAAACCCCAGGCCGCTTTGCCGCTGAGACCGCCAATGCCCGGCGCTTTTCCCAACGCTGGGCCGGCCGCATCCGCCCAGACTTCCACCGCCATCTGCAGGCCGAAGGCTACCGCATGGGGCTCTCGCCCAGCCTGCATCCGGTCATGCTCCTCTCCCCCCAGCGGGAAAAAACGATGGCGGCGCGCCTCGCCCACACCACAGACCCGGCGGCCTGGCTTGCCGCCATCACCGAAGAGCCGCTCTGGCAGCCCGGCTACGAGCGTCTGGGCCATTGGCTCGAAACACGCGGGGCCTGGCAGGAAGCCGTCCCCTTGCGGTTTTTGGCCGCCCAGTTCTTCCCGGGTGTGAAGCAATTCCTTGCCCTGGCCAAGACCGCTACCCGCGCTGGGGATACGGTCCTCACCCGCTACGCTGGCAAACTCATAGAAGAGGAACGCCAAGCGGATCAGCACGCTTCCGAGCTGATCCGCTTGGCCCGACACTTGAGCGCAATGTTTACGGCCCAAGGCGAGATGGAGCTTGCCACCCTCTACGACCAGTGGGCAGAGGCTCGCTCCCGCAACGAGCCTTACTGCGGCAGCTGATAGATCCGTTCCACTGTGCCGAGCACCATCCGCTCGGCCCACTGCATGCCCTGCACTACGCTGTGGTCCATGTTGGCCACTTCGTATTTCCAGCCACCAAAACGGCCCCGAGAGAAGATGTGCCGCGCCTCCAACCAGGGCTGGATCGTGGCCAGGGCGCGGTCGCGGCTCAGGGTGGGCACGGGATAGCCGTAGTCCACTCGGTGTTCCCAGCAGGTCACGATGGCGTCTTCGGCGCGCATAAGGGTCACGTTCTGAAGCCCTCGGGTGACGGCGTCTTGCATGGCGTCCAGGTCTTCCGGCTTATGGCGCGAAAAGGAGGTTTCGCTCATGAAGGCCATCTGTTTCCCGGGCTCGGCCACATTGAAGGGCGAATAGTTGTGGAAGTTGGTCACCCGGTAGAAGGGGCAATTGGATTCCGGAAAATACATCCAGCAGGTGGGGTCCTCGCGCAGCCCGGCAATGCCAATGCCCGAGACATAGACCCCGTTGTGCTCCAAAAGGGAGGCGGCTTCCACCATATGCGGGTCTTTGGGACTCACAACCTGCGAGACAAAAAGGTCCAGAGGCATAGTGGAGAGTAAATCCCCATAGCCAACACAGTGCCCATCGCCGTACGTGACGATTTTTTTCTCCCAGTCCACCTGGTGCACTGGGGCCTGGTAGCGGATGTGCTCCGCAATGCTTTCAGCAATGCGGCGGAAAATGGCCCCGGTACCGCCATGCTTGGGGAAACGAAACACCGCGTTGGGGCCCCAATCGGTGGCGTCTTCTTCGAGGATGATGCGGCGCACTACGTCGGCCAGGTCCACCACGGCCACGCGCTCGCCGATCCAGCGAAAGTCCATGGCCTCGGCCGGGGTGGCCCAGACCTTGAAATTGTACGGCTGCATGAAAAGCCGGGTAATGCCCGCCCCGAACACGGCCTCCATCCACTGGCCGAAATGGGCCGCTTCCTGCGGCGCAAGGCGGGAAGCCAAAAGGCCCTGCACGCATTCCCACACCAGTTCCTTGGGCAAATGGCGGATGTTGTTTTGGAAGGGATAGGGGATCCACCGGTCCGCCAGGCGCACCCGGGCACGACGCTGGTGGGTGAGGGCGTCCTCGCCCAGGGCCTGATCCAGCAGGCGCAAAAACGGCTCCAGGCGGGAAAAGACCACATGGCCGCCGATGTCCCAGGTAAAGCCCGCCGCGTCGCGAAAGCTTGCCGACAGGCCGCCGGCATAGTCGTGCCGCTCCAGGAGAAGAAAATCCTCGATGCCCAATTGCCGCAGGCGCACGCCCGCCCCAAGGCCCGTGGGACCGGCGCCGATGATGAGATACCGCACCTGTTCCATTATCCCTCCTCCTCCTCGGCAAGCCAAGCCCGCACCCGGGCAAGCTTGGGCCAGAGATCGTCTTCCAGGACCTGGGTCTCACGCTCCATGAGCTCCTTCCAGGTCTCTTGGCTGTATTTTTTCTGCAGTTTCTCCAAGTTGGCCGCGGCATTGGCCCATTGCGTGGTGCTCGTGGCCGCAGCCAGCCCCGTGCGCTTGAAATGGCGGATGGCCACATGCCCCTGATACACCGCCATGCGACCGGCGGTGAGCATGCGCACGTCGCGTTCCAAGTCATCGTACTGGGAAGGCGAAAAGCGGATGTCGAACTCCCCTTCCGCAGCCACGGCCCGGGCATCCAAAAGGTGGCAGCAGCCCGTGACCGAGGCGCACGGACGCAGATACGCAAAGGCCCCCCAGTTCAAGACCTGATGGTGCAAATCCGACACCTTGAAGCGCTGGCCTTCGTCCGATGCCGGGGTCAGGTGCAGATCCACACTCTGCAGCACCCAGGGCCGGGTGGCGTCCACCACCTGGCACCCCCAGACCCCGGCCTGCGGGACGCGCGTGCGCGCCGCCCAAAGCCCTTCCAGCCAGTCTGCAGGGACCTGCACATCGTCGTCCACGTACACCAGCCAGGGAAGACCGCTTTGCAGAAACTCGGCGCGGATCCAATTGCGGGCCGCAGGTGCGCCGATATTCACCGGCAAGGTGATGGTGCGCATGGCCGACCCAAGCTGCTCCTGCCACCGCGCCATGACCGCCTTGGCCGGCGCGGCGCAGCCGTTGTCGAGCACCCAGAGCTGCGCCCCATGCAGACGCGAGGCCGCAAGGCTCGCCAAGGTGCGATCCAGGTCCTCGGGCTTATCCAAGGTATAGGTGGCCACCACACCAGGCGTCTCCGGGGCGCAGCGGGCAGTCAAGACGCCTTCCACAAGATCGAAGAGCACGAGCACGGCCTGCAGCAGCCAGGGCCATTGCCGCAGCAGGCGCCGCCATGCCGGACGGGCGGCCTCCACACCGCCCAGGTGCGTTACGGCCACGGCCTCTGCAAAAGCGGCCACGGGCCCAGGCACCTGGGGGGCAAGGGCGGCCACGCCTTCCCAATCTCCTCGCACCGCGGCAAGCTCCATGACCACTGCCGAAGCAAGGGGAGGGAGGGCCTGCGTGAGCGCGGACACCGCCTGCTCCACCAGGCAGTCCCGGTCATCAAACAGGCCGATGGACACTGCTTGCCGCACCCAAAAGAGATTTCCCGGGTCCCGGGCAAGTTCCCGGGCGATCAGGGCCTCCAAGCGGGCAAGATCCCGACGCGCCACGAGGCGTGCCAGAGGCGTCTTTTCCGGCGGCCGCCACGAAGCCGCCGCGATGCGGGCAAGGCGGCGCACCGGCTCTGGGACCCCCGGCGAGCGCTCGACCACGGCCGCCACCTGGGCGGCCACGGCGCCGTCGAGCATACTTCCGCTGCACCAGGCCGCCACCAGCAAGTCCACCCCCAAAGGCAGCAGCTCCGGCTGCGCCGCCCCGGCCTCCAGCACCTCCGTGGCCAAGCCCATGAGATGGAGCGGACCCACGCTTCCCTGAAGCAGCCCCCGCCGCGCCCCGACGGGGAGCTTCGGCCAGAGCCGACGGATGTCCACCATGCACGTTCCTCCTTGAAGTATGCAGAGGTCCACGGCAAGGCCGCGGACGAACGGCTCCCAACGTGCGTCACCGCGTGCAGGAATGTTCGTGCACCTCTTTACTCCAGCATTGGATGCGCTCCCGAAAATCCGGGCCCAGATGCCGGGTAAGGAAGGCGGCCTCCAGGCGGGCGGCGTGCTCCAAAAACCCAGGATCACGGCGGGCCGAGGCATGGAACACGTGGCGCGCCACCAGTTGGTGGTCCACCACCACCTGCCAGCCCAGATCCACGGCCCGGGCGGAAAGCACCACATCCACGCCGTAGCCGGGGAGGTTGTCCTCCCAATGCAGCCCGCAGCTCGCCAAAAAATCCAAATGCAGGAGAGGTGCCACTCCGTCGCAAAAGCGCACGGTACGAAAACCGCCCCCCCGCCGGGCCACCATCTGCGGGTGATAGGGATGGGCGGTAAACCCAGGACTATACACTGCCACTGGCCCGATGGCGGCGGAAATCTCCCCAAGCCGCGCCCAGGCCCGGGCAATGGGCCGTGGAGTCATCCAGGTGAGGTCGTCGTTGAGAAACCAGAGGTGGGAAAAACCTTCCTGGCGCGCACGCGCAACACTCCAGGCCAAGGCCCCGCCCCAAAAGAGGTTCCGGGAAAGCCGCACCCAGGCGCCGGCAAAGGGCATCGGGGCGGCGTTGTCGAGCACCCGCACCACCCCCGGGGCAAGCCCCTCTTCCATCTGCGCCACCAGACGCGCGGTGCGCCGGGGGTCCCCATAGTGGAGCACCACCACGGCCAAGTGGGAGCGAAAATCCAAAGGCCAGGCTAGAGGCCCTGTACCCACGCCGCCACCTCCGCAGCCTGGTGCTCCGCATCGTACGCCGCCACGGTCCGAAAGGCTGCTGCGCGCACCTGCTGGCACGCATCCGCAATTTCCAGGCACGCCGCCGCCCGCTCCAGGGCCAGGGCCGCACCCAGCATGTCGCCGTCCGCCACCCACCAGCCATTGCCTCCCCACGGCACTGGGCGCAAAGGGATCCCCGAAGGAAGCGGGGCCTTGGAGTCCACCGGCCGGGCATAGTCCCAACCGCCAAAGCCCGTGGTCCCTACTACCAGGCAGCCGCAGGCCATGGCCTCCAGGGGCGGCAGCGGACAGCCCTCAGGAAACCCGGTGGCAAGAAAAATGGCGCAAGAACGCAATAGCTCGGCCACACCTGCCGGGTCCAAGCCATGGATGGGGACCCATTGCCACGGCAGATGCGGATTGCGCTCGGCAACGATGCGGCGCACGCCTTCGGCCATGGCCTTGTTTTTACGCGGCATGAAGGCCACGCGCAGCGGGCGCGGGGACTGAGAAACGGGAGGGGGATGGAACAGAGAGCGATCAATGGCAGGCCGCACCACCGCAGGCGCTTTCCCGGTCACTTGCTCGATATACCAGGCCACCGGCTGAGAGACTGCAAGAAACTCCACCGGCAGGTCCTGCCAGCGCACGCCTTCGGCGAGCCCATGGAAGAGATAGGCCCAGTTCTGACAGTAGACCACCAACCGGCAGCCTGCGCGGACCCCCAAGGTGAGGGCGCCCGGCCAGCCCTCCGGCACCAGCAGGGCGTCGCCTGCGGCAAGGGGGGCGCTGCGCGCCGCCTGCCAGGGCAGGTCCGAAGCCTCGGCAAGCGGCTCTTCCCAGCAAAGCACCCCAGCCAGGCCCCCCCACGCCCGCAGCTGCCGGGCCACCTGCACCAGCACCCGCATACCGCCGCTCACCACCGGCCGGGGCGGGACGAACACCCACACCCGCCTCACTGCTGCCCTCCCAGGTCCGCACCACACGTGGCGTCCGGGGCTTGATACACACACGCGCCGTCCACCACGATCCGGTGCACGGCAAACTCCGCACCCAGGCGCGCCAAACGGGCGTCCACCGTGGGTTTGCCCCGTTCAAAGCGCAGACCCAAAATCCCGTACATGGCCCAGAGCATGCGGGCGGCAGCGCCGGTGTACCAACTCCATCCCCCCCGGCCCTCGTAGCCCGGGCCAAAGGAGATGTCCGCCGCCTGCTGGTGGGGGGCAAGCCCGTACACGGGCATGGTTTCCGGAAGCGTATGGGTCAGCGGCGAGATCTTGAGCCACAGACGCAGGGCCTGGCGGCGGAGCTGCGCCGCGCGCTCCACATCCCCCTGGGCCAACACCTGGCGGGCCAGGGCCACCAGGGCGTCCACCAACCAGGACGAGCCGTGGGAATACTGGCCGCCGTTTTCCCGCACCCCCGGCGGATAGTCGGCGATGCGCCCGGGGTAAGGGGTGGAGCGCTCGGTAAAGGGCGGATCGAGAAGCTGCACCAGGTTGGGCTTTTCCAGGGAGGCCGCACCGCGCACCAGGGCCGCCTCTGCCTGCGGCAGGTGCACGGCCCCCGAAAGCATGGGCCAGGCCGCGGTCAGGGCATCGAGATAGTCGAGCTCCTCTCCCGCATCGGTAAAGGCGCGCACGAAGTGATCATCGCGCCAGGCGGTCTGCAGAGCGCTCCCCAGCGTCTGCGCACGCCGCAACAGCTGGCGGGACAGACGCTTTTTGCCGCGGCTGGCGGCTGCCTCCGCCACCTGACGCAAGGTGAGATGGAGGAAAAACCCCAACCACACGCTCTCGCCTTTGCCGCGCACGCCCACGGCCGACAGACCGTCGTTCCAATCATGGGCGAGCATGAGCGGTAGCCCATGGCGCCCGCGACGGCGCCAGGTGCGCTCCACGGCGCGCAGGCAATGCTCCAGCACCGTGGCCCGATCCCGGGAGGGCGTCGGCGCAAAGGCAATGCCCTCGGCACCCGGGGGAATGGGTCGCCCCTCCATAAAGGGCACGCGCTCGTCCCAAATGGAGTCATCCCCCGTGGTCTCCACATAATGGGCCACCAGATACGGCAGCCACAGATGCGGGTCCGAGGCGCGGTTGCGCATGCCGAAGCCGGTGGCCCCGTCCGGGGCAGGATGCCACCATTGGAGCACATCGCCCGCGAGGAATTGCTGACTGGCATGGAGCAAGATCTGGCGCCGGGCCAAGGCGGGCATGCCCACGCACAAGGGGAGCACGTCCTGAAGCTGATCCCGGAATCCATACGCCCCACTGCGCTGCTGCGGCCCCAGGCGCCCCCACAGCCGGGCGGTCAGGATCTGGTACGGCAGCCACACGTTCACCAACCGGTCCACGGCCGGGGCCGAGGTCTCCACCTGGACTCCGCCGGCCAAACGCCGCTGCCACCAGGTCTCGACCGCCGCCATCTCCCGCTCCACGTCCTCCACGGCCTGGATCGCTGCCACTCGCCGCTGGCAGTCCTCGGCGCTGGGCTCCTGGCCCACCGCCATCCACACGACAGCCGTGCCACCGGCAGGCACCCGCACTTCCCCGCTCATGGCGGCCACGCGCAGGCCGTCATCCTCCTGCGTGGTATCGGAATGTCCCATCTCCACGAAATACGGCATACTCAGGTCCCGGCCTTCCCCCAAAAACCGGCTCATGACCGTCTCCGAGGCCGTGGTCTCCACGCTCCAGGCCACGTAGGCCACGCCTTTGCGGTACCGGTTTTCCGGCCGGGTAAAGAGGAGCATGGAGCGCGGCGCATCCGCCCAAGCCTCCACCTGGCCGCGGCTATCTTCGGGGATCTCGGCCAAAATCATCTGCGCATACATGGTCAGGGCCAGACGGCGCTCCCCCGAGCCATGGTTGTGCAGGCGCAACAGCCGCAGTTCCATGGGCCGGTCCGGGAGCACGGCGATGGTCCACTCCATGGCAAGGCCGTCCATCTCCTTGTGGAAGCGGCACCAGCCCAGGCCGTACTCCACGCGGCATTCGGCCTCAGGCTCCCGGAAGGGGACGAGCAAGGGCGAGGTCACCCGGCCGCTCTCCAGGTCGCGCACGTAGAGCATCTGCCCGGGTTCCTGTACCGTCGTGGCATCGGCGCTATAGGGCGTCAGGGCGTTCTGCTGGGAGTTGCCCCAAAACGAGGCGATGGCGCCGTCATTGGTCACCACCACGCCATAGCCGAGGGGATTGACCATGAGGTGGGCAAACCGCCGCGGGGTGATCCCCGGTACCTGCACGCTGGGGACTTGGTCCCGAAAGGCAAACCACGGCCCCTGCTGTTGGGTGAGTGCCGCGGCAAGGTCCGGCTCGACCATGGGCAGGGAGGTCGGCTGCCCCTTGGGCCGCGCAGGCAAGGGGTCGATGCCTGCCAGGCGGGCGGCCAGGTTCATGGCAGCCTCGGGGCTCGGTCCGTACGCGTCCACGAGCACAAAGGCCGTGGTATCTCCCGGCGCCAGATCCACGGCCAGACGAAAGGCCGCGATGGGATCGAAGGTGACGTGGAGGCTCTGGTCGGAGATGGGCTGCGGTACGCCCCAAAGCCCCTGCGGCCGACGCAGCGTGCCATGGCCTAAAAAGCGCAGCCGGCTGTCTTCATAGCCCACCAGCCGGGACTCGTCCTCCAAGCCGGCCACCAAGTGCACGTAGGTCTCGCGCGTTGGCCGCGGCGGCTCGCCAGCCTTGAGTTGGCGGTTATTGGCAAAGATGGCGGCCGAACGCGGGGCCGGGCTCTCCTCCACCACGCACCAGGTGGTGATGTGCTGGCGATTGTAAAAGGGATGCCGGGCCTGGGCCGAGGGGTCGTTCAGGGTGAGTTCCCGGTAGGAGGTGATCTCCAGCTGCACCGGTGCGTCCGAGACATTGGTGAGGTGGACGATCCACGCCTCACCCGGCGCGTCCTCCGCCACCACGGCGTCCATGCGCGCCTCGATGCCCTGGCACGAGCAGGTCTGCCGCACGGAGAGGTCGTCCAAGCGCACCACGGTGTGCACCGCCTCGGGGTGCCGCGTGGGCCGGCAGCCGAGGCTCCACAAGGCTTCACCCGCACGAAAGTACACGATGCGGCCCACGTCGTGGGCCCGGGACAGTGGCCGAGCGGTCAGGTCGATCTCGTGTCCATGCCGTGCGGCGCGGAACACCCGGGCATAGCCACGGCCATCCCGACCAAAGATGGAGGCATACACGCCGTTGTGCACCACGATGTCTTGCGCCGGGCACCGCCCGGCTGCCCCCACGGCGCATGCCCGAGACTCTCTCCTGCAGGCCGCAGCCACCATCAGGCCGCTGCCGATGAGAAAAGCCCCGATCACCGGGAAGAGCACACCGATTTGCCCTGCACCCGTGCGGCTTACGGCCTCGGCTCCGTCCCACACGTAGGCCCAGTCCGCGCCCATGGGCAAATAAAAGGGGATGAGCAGCGGCGCCCAGGTGGCAAAACGCCGCACCGCTTCAGGGATGCAGCGCGACCGCACCCGCGCCCCAAGGAAACGGGCCAAAAATTCGTCCAACCGGTCGCCCCCCACAAAGGACAGGTTCACCAGCGTGGCCACCCGCAGGCCCATGTGATCGAACCAGATGAGGATGCGAAACCAGTCATACGCCAAAATACCCAGAAAGACCTCCCGGCTCCACAAGCGAAAGGCGGAGGGGTCCAAGCGCCAATCCTGAATGATGGCGGCAAGCGTACGCACCAAGCCGTCCTGGTTGTACCAGGTAGGTTCGGGCGAAATGCGCAAAAACGAATAGATGACCGGCGCCATCCACAGCCCCCAGCGCAGCACGCGCACCGTGCCCTCGGCGATCAAAACCAGCCCGTCGCGGCTGGCGAGCAGCCGAAGCGGTGCCCAGGAGCGGGTGAAGAGGGCCGTCAGCAGGAAAAAGTTCACACTGAACAGAGGCGCCGCCAGGGACCAATTGATGACTCCCGACACCGATTCCTGGAACAAAAGCAGGGCCCCGCCGCCGCGCGCTCCCAAATCCATGGCCCCCCATTTGCTAAAGAGCGGGTAGATGACGTAACTCCCCCCGCCCTCGGCGAACAGCGTGGCATATTGGCGGAATTTGTTGCCGATCACGGCGGACTGCGAAGGGTCCACATACCAGGCCATGGCCCCGCCCACAAAGATCCCCAGGCCCGCCGCCACCCCATAGGTCCGCCACGAGCGCAGATGGCGGCGCAGGCCGCAAGCCACTTCGCCCAAATCCCACACCAATGCCCCCCCCGCTCCGGCGATCACCCCAAGGAGCGCGCCCAGCAGAAACCGCTGCCCCGCGGGAAGCGGCACGATCTCCACCGGCTGCAAGGCCGAGAGGGCAAGGCCGAACACCGCGCCGTGCACAAAGAGCGGCCAGCGGCGATAGTTCTCCCCCAGCCGCTGGAAGAACGGCCGCCCGCCGTCGAAAGACTCCAGCACGGTCACGGCCAGGGGCATGACCGTTATCCCCAGGGCCATCCAGGAAAGCGACGGCGCCATGGCAAAGGCGCGCTCCACCCATGGCCAATGGATCACGGCGTCCGCGACCAGCACCAGACCCAAAAAGAGCGTGCCGTAAGCCGCGCCCCGGCCAAGGCCGTCACGAAACGCAGGATATCCCCAATACCAGGCGGGCCGGCGGCCGTGCATGGCGTCCATGACCAGGCCGGTCATCAAAAACACCTCCGCCCAGAGACTGCCCTGGGCAAGGGCCACCCCCAGCACCGCCGCCAAAGGGGGAAGCGGGGCCGGCAGGGCCGCGGCCATGGGCGATGCCCCCAGCTCGGCCCACAGAGGCGAAATCCCGGCAGCAGCCGCAGCAAGCACCAAAAGCCCCCACAGCCGCCCCAGGCCCAACACATGCCCCATGCACAGGAGGTTCAAGGCCGCGGCCAGCCCCACATTGGCAGCAGCCAGCACCACCACTCGGCCCGCCAGCTCCTGTGCCCGCGCAGCAAGCGGCAGGGTGCGGGCAAGGCCCTGGAGCATGACGGGGTTTTGGAGCATAAAAAGGATATTGCCCACCGCCACGATCAGCAGCAGGGCCACAGAGGCCCGCAGCGGCGGCAGGCTCTTGCGCCACAAGGCGCACCCCAACGCCACCCACCCCTGGACCATGGCCGCCAAGACCACCGCCACCTCCGAGAGGCGCAGCACATCCCCCCACGCCCGCGGCGCTGTCCATACCGCAAGCCCCGGCTGATAGGCCGCCGCCAGCGCCGCCCACACCACGGCCACGGCAATCAGACGATCCCAGGCCATGCGCCCCCCAACCGTCCACACCATGGCAACGCTCGCCCCGCCCCCGACACCGGCCGCCAAAGCAATCATCGCCCACCGGTGCGCCGGCATCCCCACCGCCGTCGCCAGCGCCGGTTCCACGAGTACAGTCACCAGCCCTGCCAGGATTGCCGCCCAAAAAAGGATCAGGACACGAATCACATACCTCATGGTTGCGGCACCTCCTTCTCGAACATCGTTTCCATGATACGCTCCATGCCGCAGCGCCGGCACGCGCTGCACGACCCCGGGGGGCATGCCAGCGTGGGCCGACTGCGGCCAAAGGCTTCCCATTGGCCACGCAAATACGCCCGCCGCACCCCGACGTCCAAACGCTCCCACGGCAGCGGATCCGCCACCGGACGCGGCCGACCTGCCTCGGCCTCGATATATGCCCCATGGCAACGCCACACCTTCCCCCACCCGTGCTCGGCGGCCTCGACGATCACGGGAAAGGCCGACTCGTCCGCACGGGCGAGATACCCCTGGATACAGGCCTGGCGGGCGTTTTCCGCAGAAAAACGCATGCCGCGATGCCGGGCGACCATGGACCGAACCCGGACCATGGCCGCCGCAATGCGTTCCAGAGAGGCCATGGGGGCCCATTGCATGGCGGTCCAGGGCTTGGGCACCAGGGCGCTGGCAGAAAGCTGGATGAGCTTGAGACCCGCAGCGCGGCCTGCCTGCCCGGCACGCCGGGCCTGCTGGATGCGCTCCAAAAACCCCTCCAATTCCTTGAAATCCGCTTCTTCCTCGCCAGGCCAACCCACGATGAGATAGAGCTTGAGGGTCTCAAAACGCAGTCGGCTCATGGTGGCCACCACCCGCAGCACGGCATCCTCATCCAGGCCTTTGTTCATGGCGGCCCGCAGCCGGGAACTCGCGCCCTCCAGGGCCAAGGTCACGGTGCGTATCCCGGCGTGGCGCAGAAAGGCCAAAAGCTCTTCGGTCAGACCATCGGCGCGCACGGAAGAGAGGGCAAACTGCGCCCGCCGACCCCGCAACCAGGAAAGAAACGGCATGAGATCCGGCCAGTCGGTAAGGGCCGTGCCGACCAACCCCACCTTGCGCGGAGATGCCGCTTCCACAATACGCTGCAGGGCCTCCATGGAGGCCTGCCGGGCAGGTCGGTAGATGGAGCCTGCGGCGCAAAAACGGCACCCGTAGGGACAGCCACGGTTGACTTCGAGAAGAAACATCCCCGCAAACCGGGCCTCGGGACTGACGAAGACCGAATGCGCCGGGGTGCGCAAGTCTGCGACCACCTGGCGCTGGACCGGAAGCGGGCTTCGCCCCGGGACCAGGCATCCGGGGAGGGCGGCCAGGGACTCCAAGGCTTGGGCCTTGCTGCCTCCGCGCACCCAAGTGCGGGCGATACGCTCGGCCACGCGGAGAAAACCCGCCTCAGCCTCGCCGCACCAGAGGGCGTCCAGGGCTGGCAGCACGGGAAAGGGATTGAGGAACGCCACCGGACCGCCAGCCATAATGAGCGGCCAATCCCCACGATCTTGGGCCGATACAGGGATGCCGGCATCCATGAAGAGCCGCATCAAGGCCGGATAGTCGCCCTCAAAGTTGAGGCTTGCCAGCACCAGTGCAAAACGGCCCAAATCCGTGCCGGTATGGACGGATCTGGGCCGCGGGGATGCTGGGTCGGCAAAGACCGGTTCCACGCAGAAGAGGTCATTTTCGGCCAGCAGGCGGTACACCACCTGCCAGCCCAAGGTGGACAAGGCTGCCTCTGGGGCCTCGGGAAACACCACGGCCACGGGCAACCTTCCTCCCCATTGCCTCTGCGCCGCCCGAGGGAGGATGGAAGACAGCCGCACAGAAGTCAGTCAGCCTGCATCCGAATGAACGAGGGGATCTCGAACTCCTCCTCGTCAAAGGTAAACTCCGGTTCCTCCGCAGGACGCAAGGGGCGCACCTTGGGGTGCGGGCGCTCCTCCGCCGCTGCGGTCTGCTGGCGCCGCATGTAGGTGGGCACCGACAGGTCGTTCTTCTCACGCCCTTCCATGCCCTGCGGGACGAAATACGGCCGGTCCTTGGCCTTGGGAGTGGGCGCAGCGGCCGCGGCCTTGGTCTTTTCCGGGGCGCTTTGCGCCTCCTGAATGCCGGTGGCGATGACCGTCACCCGCAGTTCCTCGGTGCACTCGGGATCAAAGGCCATGCCAAAGATCACGTGGGCATCCGGATGTACGGCCTCGTGGATGATGGAAGTCGCCTCGTTGAGCTCATCCATGGAGATGTCGTACCCGCCGGTCACATTGAGGATGACGCCGCGCGCACCCTCGATGCTGATGTCATCGAGCAGCGGGCTGGTGATGGCCCGCATGGCCGCCTCACGCGCCCGGCCTTCGCCCGTGGCGACCCCCGTGCCCATCATGGCGAGCCCCATCTGCTCCATGACCGCCTTCACGTCGGCAAAATCCAGGTTGATGAGTCCCGGCACCATGATGAGGTCCGAGATGCCCTTGACCGCCTGATGGAGCACTTCATCCGCCTTGACCAGCATCTCCACCACCGGGGTCTTCTTGGGAGCGATGGCGAACAGGCGATCATTGGGCACCACGATGATGCTGTCCACGATCTCCCGCAATTCCTTGATGCCCCGCTCCGCCTGCTGCATGCGCCGCTTGCCTTCGAAGAAAAAGGGCTTGGTGACCACGGCCACAGTCAGGGCGCCCATTTCCTTGGCCACCCGCGCCACCACCGGGGCTGCGCCGGTGCCGGTGCCGCCGCCCATGCCTGCAGTGACGAACACCATGTCGCACTCGCCCAAGGCATCGCGAATGACGCCCTGGCTCTCCATGGCCGCATCCCGCCCCACGTCGGGATTGGCCCCGGCACCGAGTCCCTTGGTGAGTTTCTCACCCAGTTGGACCTTGATCTCCGCCTTGGACGTCTTGAGGGCCTGCACGTCCGTGTTGGCGGCGATGAAGGTCACCCCCTGCAGCTGCGAGGCGATCATGTTGTTGATGGCATTGCCGCCGCCTCCGCCCACGCCAATGACTTTGATGATGGCCGGGCTCTCCAAGCTGTCTGATTCGATCTGCGTAAACATCTTCCCCTCCCACACGTTCTTGGGGAGCATCCCCCTCTCCCCACAGGGTTGTACTGCAACTTCTGACTTCGTTAGCTAATATCTGCAAACCACTTCTTCATGCGCGACAAGATGGTGTGAAAGACATTGGTGTCCCGGATGCGGATGCGGTGTTCCTGACCATGCTGTTCCGCCCCATAGAGGAGCAGCCCCACTGCGGTGGCATACATGGGATTGTCCACGACGTCCCGCAGCCCCCCCACTCCCATGGGCGAGGCCGTCCGCGTGGGCAGATTGAAAATGCGTTCGCTCAGCTCCTGGATGCCTTCGATGCGCGAAGCGCCGCCGGTGAGCACCACCCCGGCCCCAATGAGATGTTTGTAGCCCGAGCGCACCAATTCCTGATCCACGAGCATGAGCATCTCCTCCATGCGCGGCTCGCAGATCTCCGCCAGCACCTGCCGGGAGAGTCTGCGCGGCTCACGGCCGCCCACGCTGGGGACCTCGATGATGTCGTCTTCGTGCACCAACTCGGCCAAGGCACAGCCATAACGCACCTTGATGCGCTCCGCCGCCTGGGTGGGGGTGCGCAGACCAAAGGCGATATCGTTGGTGAGATTGGCGCCGCCCAAGGGAACCGCGCCGGTATGCTTGATGGAATTGCCATGAAAAATGATGATGTCCGAGGTACCGCCGCCGATGTCCACCAGGGCCACCCCGATCTCCCGCTCTTCGTCGGTGAGCACCGCCTTGCTGGAGGCCAGGGCCTCGAGGACGATGTCCTCCACATCCAGGCCGGATTTGTGGCAGGATTTGACGATGTTCTGGGCGCTGGTCACCGCGCCGGTGACGATGTGCACCTTCACCTCCAGGCGCACCCCCGCCATGCCGAGGGGATCGATGATGCCGGTCTGGTCGTCCACGATGTATTCTTGGGGCAGGATGTGGATCACTTCCCGGTCCAAAGGGATGGCCACGGCCTTGGCGGCGTCGAGCACCCGTTCGATGTCCCGGGCCGTGACCTCGCCGCCTTTGACGGCGATTACCCCGTGACTGTTGAACCCTTTGATGTGGCTTCCAGCAATGCCCGCGTACACCGAACGAATCTCGCAGCCCGCCATGAGTTCGGCCTCTTCCAGAGCGCGCTTGATGGACTGCACGGTCTGCTCGATGTTCACCACCACGCCTTTGCGCAACCCGGTGGATGGGCTGGTGCCAATGCCCACGATATTGACCCCTTCGCCATCCACCTCGCCGACCACGGCACAGATCTTGGTGGTGCCGATATCCAAGCCCACAATCATTTCCGATTTGGCCATACCTACTCCTTTCCCGACCGGCTCGCGTCCTTTTTCAGGGAAACCCAAGCGCGGCCCGGCATGACGAACACGCTGGCGACCTTGTCCATTTCCCCTCGCTGCGTCAAATCCTGCCATAAACGGCCAAGACTTTCCACCATGGAAGCGACGTCCCTGCCGTCCAATTGGATCAAGACCCGCGGTTTTTCGATCATCAAACTATACTGCTCCGCGCTCTCCTGGCGGATCCACGCCACCTGGTGCGTACCAAAAGGCAATTGATTGCGTTCCATAGCGGCGAGCACCTGCTTGAGCCCCGCGCTCACATCGACGGCTTCGTCCTTTTCGAGCACCGGCAAGGACACAAAGCGCTCCGGCGTCACCGGGGCAATGGGTCGCCCCTCGGCATCGGCATAGAAAAAGGTCCCTTCCCGGGGTACGAGAAACACCGGCCGTCGCTCCCCGATTTCAATGATCACCGTATCCGGCAAGACCCGCGTCACCGAGGCCTCGCGAATCCACGGGTTGGCGGCAATGCGGGCCCGAACCTCGGCAATGTTGAGATCGAGCACGCTCTGCCCCAGCTGCAGCCCCCCCATAGCGGCCACCTCCTCCGGGGTAAACCGCTGCGTCCCCTGCACCGTGAGCTGCCGCAGTTGGAACAGCTCGTGCCCGGTGACCCACCGATACCCCCACAGGATACCGAGGCTGATGCCCGCCACGAGCACGCACCCCAAAAGTATCCCCACAGTCCAGCGCAACCCGCGCCCCAGAGTGACCCACCACGGGGTACCCCCGGAAGAAACAGGGCGGTGCGGCTCCCGGGAAACATTCTTCCGCGGCTTACGCCCCCGGGTGAGCACCACCCGCCGTGCCAGTCGCTCCCTAGCCTTCAAGGTACCGTTGCCCCACCGTCCAAATACTTCCTGCCCCGAGGGTGATCAGGACGTCGCCCGGCTGCACGTGCTGGGGCAAGGCAGCCTCGAGGGCAGCAAAGTCCGCGAAAAAATGCACCGGCGTATCCGACACCTGGCGGATGGCATGGGCGAGGCTTTGCCCGCTCACCCCAGGGATGGGGTCTTCGCTTGCCGCATAAATCTCGGTGAGGAGCACGGTGTCCACTCCGGAAAACACCCGGGCAAATTCGCCAAAAAGCGCCTTGGTGCGGGTGAAGCGATGCGGCTGAAAGGCCACCACGAGACGGCGGCCCGGATACACCTGCCGGGCCGTGGCCAGGGTGGCGGCGATCTCCGTGGGGTGATGGCCATAGTCGTCCACCACCAGCACCCCATTACGCTCGCCTTTGCGCTCAAAACGCCGTCCCACACCCGCGAAATGCGCCAAACCATGGCAGATGGCCTCTGACGAGACACCGGCTTCCTGGGCCACCGCGATCGCGGCGAGGGCGTTCAAGACATTATGCCGCCCCGGTTGGGCCACCACCGCCTCGCCCCACATGGCGCCCGCCTCCCACACCCGAAACCGGGACCCGTGATCCACCTCCAGGATTTCCGCCCGCCAATGGTTGCCAGGACCAAACCCATAGGTCTGCACCGGCCGCTTGATACGGGGCAAAATGGCCTGCACCCCAGGGTCGTCGCCGCAGGCCACCACCAATCCGTAGAACGGTACGTTATTGGCAAACTGTGCGAACGCCGTCTCGATGGCCGCAAGGTTGGGATAAAAATCGAGGTGATCGGCGTCCACGTTGGTGATCACCGCCACCTGCGGCAGCAAGCACAAAAACGACCCGTCGGACTCGTCGGCCTCGGCCACCAGGTACTCCCCTGCCCCCAAACGGGCGTTGGACCCCAAGGCATTGAGCCGGCCGCCGATGATCACCGTGGGATCCAGCCCTGCCTCGGTGAACACCGTGGCGATGAGCGAGGTCGTGGTGGTCTTGCCATGGGTGCCGCCCACCGCCACCCCTATTTTGAGGCGCATGAGCTCGGCGAGCATCTCCGCCCGGGGGATGATGGGAATACCCCGCTCCCGGGCCTCGAGGATCTCGGGGTTGTCGTCGCGCACCGCCGACGAGCGCACCACCACCTGCGCGTCACCCACCTGACCGCGGGCATGCCCCAAAAACACGGTGATCCCGAGTTCCCGCAACCGCCGCACCGCTGCGGACTCCGCCAGGTCGGATCCACGCACCGCATATCCCAAGGTGGCCAGCACCTCGGCAATGCCGCTCATGCCCGAGCCACCGATACCAATCATATGGATTCGCTGAATTTTCGATCTCATGACTTCCTCTGCGCCAAGCGTATGATGTCTTCGGCGAGCGTACGCGCCGCCTGGGGGCGGCCCAAGGCCGCCGCGGCCTTGCCCATGGCCGCCAAACGGTCCGGAGCGGCAAAGAGGTCGGTGAGCATGCGCACCACATCCACACTCGGCAAGACACTCTGGGGGAGCACCACCGCCGCCCCGCGAGCCGCCAGGGCCTGGGCGTTCTTGGTTTGGTGGTCATGGGTGGCGTACGGAAACGGCACCAAGATACTCGGCTTGCCGGCGGCGGTGAGCTCCGCGATGGTCGTCGCCCCGGCCCGGCACAGCACCACGTCGGCAAAGGCGTAGGCCTCGTCCATGGCGTCGATGAAGGGTGCCACCCGGGCCTCGGGGTAAGCGGTGGCATAGGCTGCCTGCACCCGCGCAAAATCTTCGGCGCCGGTCTGATGCCAAAGGCGAATCCCCTCGGCGCGCAAACGCGCAGCGTGCGCCAGCATGAGATCATTGAGGGCACGGGCCCCTTGGCTTCCCCCCACGACCAAAAGATTACGGCCCGCCGGCGGACGCACGCCCGCCACGGCGCACACCGCCTGGCGCACCGGATTGCCCGTGCACCGCACCCGCGGCCCTGAAAAAAGCGGGTCCGCCATGTCCGGAAAACTGGTCCACACCTGGTCCACCCAGCGCGCAAGCCACCGATTGGCCGCACCGGGGATGCTGTTTTGCTCGTGGATCCCACAAGGGATGCGCAGCACCTTGGCCGCGGCCACGGCAGGAAACCCGGCATACCCGCCAAAGCCCACCACCACTGCGGGCCGCAGGGAACGCAAGAGTCCTCCGGCCATGAGCACACTGGCCCCGAGCCGCGCCCCGGCGACAGCGCCCCGCAGCCCCCGGCCAATGACCCCACGCACCGGCAAGCCCACGAAGGGGATACCCGCCCCATGCGCCATGCGCCCTTCCGGGCCGTAGGTCCCGCCCACGAAGACCACCGCCGCGGTGGGCTCCAGCTGCCGCAGGGCCTCGGCCACAGCGAGCGCAGGAAAGATATGGCCGCCCGTACCTCCTGTGGTCAGCACGATATTCATGGCGCATTCTCCCGGGAAAGGTTGAGAAGCATGCCCACACAGAAAAATCCGCCCAAGATGTGGCTGCCGCCGTAACTCACAAACGGCATGGGCACGCCCTTGGGAGGAAGCATGCCGAGCACCACCGCGCTATTGAGCAGTGCCCCCAAAAGGATGATGGCGCCCATACCCAAGGCGACGATGCGGCGCTCCAGATCCCGCTGGCGCAAGGCGATGACAAACACCCGCCACAAAATGACCGCCACCAGCGCAAAAACCAGCGACAACCCTACGAACCCGAGCTCCTCGCCCATGACCGCCAAGATGAAGTCATTGTGGGCCTCGGGGAGAAAAAAGAGCTTCTGACGCCCTTGCCCCAGCCCCACGCCCCACCAGCCGCCCGAGCCGAGCCCATAGAAGGACTGCACCAATTGATACCCCGTATTCTGGGCGTCTTGAAAGGGATCGAGAAAGGCAAAGGCCCGCTTGAGGCGATACGGCGAATGGAGCACCAAAAGGATGCCCCCCACCACGGCCAAAAGCACCGACGCCCCCAAAAAGATGAGGCGCGTGCCCCCCACAAAGCAGAGCAGAAACAAGATGGCGGCCAAAAACACCGAGCCGCCAAAGTCCGGCTGGAGCATGAGGAGCAAGCAAAAAAGCGCGGTCATCAAAAGCGGCGGCAAAAATCCCACGCTAAAGGTCTTCACCTTCTCCTGTTTGCGCGAGAAAAAGTACCCCAGATACAAGACCAGGGCGATCTTGGCCATTTCCAGGGGCTGGAAGGAAAGCGGGCCCAGGTGCAGCCAGCGTCTGGCCCCGCCGATGCGCACGCCAAGGGGGGAGGCCAAGGTCAAAATGAGCAGCACCAAGGCAAAAAACACCCACCAATAGACATGACGCTGGAAGAAGGCCACGGGGATGCGCATGGCCGCCATCATGACCGCCAACCCCAGCCCCACGAAAAAGAGCTGCTTTTGGAACAGCACATATTTGCTGCCCATGGTCTTCTCCGCCACGATGCCGCTGGCGGAAAACACCATGATGAGTCCCAAGGCCGTCAGACACAGCACCGCGGCCAAAAGCGGCACATCCCACGAGGGCTTCCGCAGGCCTTGAGGCGCGCTCATCCCGCAACCCCCATGGCGCGGCGGGCAGCTGCGGCAAAGACCGCACCACGTTCCTTGTAGTTGGCAAAAAGGTCGAAGCTCGCCGTGGCTGGAGAGAGGAGCACCGTCTCTCCGGGGACAGCCATGCGCACAGCCTCGGCCACGGCCTCCTCCAGGGTGGGGTGCCAGGAAAGGGGCAGCCCCAAATGTTCCCAGGCTGCGGCAAACACCTCCCGGCTTTGGCCAAACAAATGAATGCTGCGGCAGTGCTCCCGGATCAACGGGGCGAGCTCTGCAGGATCCCCGCCCTTGAACACCCCTCCCGCCAAGAGCCGTACCGGCCGATCTTGGGCGCGCAAGGCCGCTGCCAGAGATTCGAGCGTGGTGGCCTTGGAATCATCCACAAAACGCACCCCGTCCTTTTCGAACACCACTTCCTGGCGGTGGGGAAGCCCCTGAAAATCCTTGACCGCTGCGGCAAAGGCCGCCTCGTCCACGCCGAAAAAGCGGCAGGCATGAAACGCGGCCTCCAGGTTGGCTTGGTTGTGCGCCCCAGGAAGCCCGGGGCAGGAGAAGCGCTGCACGGCCGTGACATATACCCGCCGCGCCCGCACCTGTCCCTGGCGTTCCACATCCTCTTTGAGGCTCAACGGAAGCACCGCCAGGTCCGCCTCGGTCATGCGGGCGAAAAGCTGCATCTTGGCGGCGCGGTATTCGTCCATGTCGGCGTGGTAATCCAAATGGTTGGGAGAGATATTGAGCAGCACCCCCACGCGCGGATGGAAGGCATTGACGGTCTGGAGCTGAAAACTGGAGACTTCCAGCACCACAACGTCCGCCAGGTCCCCGGAAAGCACGTACTCGCACAGCGGCGTGCCGATATTGCCGCCCACAAAGACCCTGCGGCCCGTGCTCTTCAAGACATGGCCGATCACGGAAGTGGTGGTGGTTTTGCCGTTGGAGCCGGTCACCGCCACCATGGGCTCGGCCACGAACCAGCTGCCCAGCTCCAGCTCACCAATGAGGGTCGTGCCTGGGGCCAGCAGCGGGGCGATGCGCGCCCGCGGGATCCCTGGGCTGAGCACCACCATCGAACACGGGGCAAAATCCTCTGCCCGGTGTTCGCCCGCGCGCACGGAAAACCCTTGCGCCGCAGCCTCCGCAAGCCCCTCGGGGCGCACGTCATGCACCTGCACCTCGGCGCCCAAGGCGCGCAGCAGCCGCGCCGCCGCCATGCCCGAGCGCCCGGCGCCCACCACCGCCACCTGGTGTCCACGCAATTGGTCGGAGTGGATCATTGCCCGCATGGAAACCTACCGCAGTTTGAGGGTGCCCAGGGCGAGCACCGCCAGTAAAATGGAAAGAATCCAAAACCGTACGATGATCTTCGACTCGTGCAGGCCGCATTTTTCAAAGTGATGATGCAGCGGCGCCATGCGAAAAATGCGACGCCCCCCGGTTACCTTGAAGTAGCCCACCTGCAGGATCACCGAAAGGGTCTCCACCACGAAAAGCCCGCCCACCACAGCCAGGATCAGCTCCTGCTTGCAGAGCACGGCCACGAAGCCCAAGGCCCCGCCGATACTGAGGCTTCCCACATCCCCCATGAATACCTGGGCAGGATAGGCGTTGAACCACAAAAACCCGAGCCCCGCGCCCACCATGGCCCCGCAAAACACCGCCACCTCACCCACGCCAGGGATGTAGGCCACCTGGAGATAGTTGGCCAAATTGACGTGCCCGGCCACGTACACGAACACCGCAAAGCAGGCGGCGCACACCACCGCCGGACCAATGGCCAAGCCGTCGAGCCCGTCGGTGAGATTCACGGCATTGGAAGAACCGGTAAGCACGAACACCGCAAAGGGGATGTAGAACCAGGAGAGATCCGGATGCAGATGTTTGAAAAACGGCACCATGAGTTTGGTGGAATACTGCGGCAAGGCCACGAGCACACTCACGGCCCCCAAGGCCACGAGTATCTGTCCCAAGAGCTTGCCCCGGGCGGACAGGCCGTCGTTATGCCGACGCACCACCTTGAGATAGTCATCGGCCAAACCCACCAGACCAAAGCCGACGAACACGAACACACACAGCCAAATGAACGGATTGGTCAAATCCGCCCACAAAAAGACACTCACCAGCAGGCACATCCCATACAGCAAGCCACCCATGGTGGGAGTGCCGCTCTTTTGCTGATGATCCGGTCCGCACTCCTTGATGTATTGCCCCACTTTGAGACGACGCAGCCACTCAATGCATGTCGGCCCGACGATAATGGCCAACACAAGGGCCGTGACCATGGCGTACACGGAGCGAAAGGTGATGTAGCGGAAGACATTGAAAACGCTGATGGTATCACTCAGCGGATAGAGCAGATGATAGATCACGAAAGACGCTCCTCAAAATACGCCAAAAATTCTTCCATACGGCTCCCCCGAGAGCCTTTGAACAAAAGCACGGCGTTCGGCAGCCTAAGGGCAGCAAAGGCCTCCCATGCCTCCTTTGGGGTGTCCGTGACACACAACACAGCCCCTGGGCCAAGGCCCGCGGCCACCGCCTCGGCATGCGCCCCTCGATACACCACCAATGGACACTGAGCCGCACGGGCCAGCTCGCCCAAACGGCGATGGGCATCTGGGGCATGGACGCCGAGCTCCCGCATTTCTCCGAGCACCGCCACCAAAGGACGGGCGCCGGCCATCTGCCTGGCCTCGGCAAAGGCCGCGGCCATGGACAAGGGATTGGCGTTGTAGGTGTCGTCGATGAGCACCCATGGGCCACGCGCGCGGCACACAAACCGTCCCGCCTGCGGGGAAAACGCCAAAAGCCCACTCTCCACCGCCGTCATGGGCACCCGTAAAGCACGGGCCACCGCCACCACGGCAGCGACGTTCTCCGCGTGCGCACAGGCGGCCGTGGCCTGTAGCTGCACCGTGTCGTCGGCGCAAGCAACAGTAAAGGCAAATCCCGTGGGGGTCTTGTGCCGCGCAAGGACCCGCACGTCCGCATCCACGTCCGCGCGGCCGGCAAAGGTCAGCGACGGGCAGCCAGCCTGCGCACATGCGGCGTGCAGTTCCGGGCAGCCCATGTTCCACACCCCCACCCCACCGGGGCGAAGCCAGGCAAGAAGGCGCGCCTTGTGCCGGGCCACCCCCTCCACCCCGCCCAAGGCTTCGGCATGGGCCAGGCCCGCATTGGTGATCAAGGCCACGTCCGGTGCCAGGATGGCCCCGAGTTCGTCCATATCCTGGGGCTGACTGATGCCCACTTCCAGGACCCAGAAGTCCTCATCCCCGTCCAGGGCGAGGATGGAGAGCGGCAGCCCCAGCTGGTTGTTGAAATTCCCAGGATTTTTCCCCACCTTCCCTTGCGTGGAGAGCGCCAAGGCCAAGACCTCCTTGACCGTGGTCTTGCCCGCGGACCCGGTGACCGCCACCACCCGGGCTCGGGTCGTCTCCCGCCACGCCCGCGCGAGAAGCCCAAGGGCGCGCACCGTATCCGGCACCACCAAGATGGGGGCTGCCACCGGCAGCGGACGCAACGCAAGCACGGCCACCGCACCGGCAGCAATGGCGTCTTTCGCAAAATCATGGCCATCCACCCGGGTACCCGGCACCGCCACAAAGAGGTCCCCCGGCCGGACGCGGCGACTGTCCATGGTAACCCCGGTCACCTCCACGTTCTGCCCGGAAAACGCCCCCCCCACGGCCTGGGCGATGGTTTCCATGCTCATGCGCATGCGGCAAGCTCCCGGGCAACGGCCACATCAGAAAAGGGCAGCCGTCGTTGCCCAATGATCTGCACGGACTCGTGCCCTTTGCCGGCAATGAGCACCGCGTCTCCGGGTCGGGCTTCGGCCAAGGCCAGGGCAATGGCAGCGTGACGGTCCGGTTCGCGCAGCACCCGCGGCGCCTGGGCAAGTCCTGGCATGATGGCGTCGATGATGGCCTCGGGATCCTCGGAGCGAGGATTGTCCGAGGTCACCACCGCCACGTGGGCATGCCGCGCCACGGCCTCGCCCATGAGCGGTCGCTTGCCTGGGTCCCGGTCCCCGCCGCAACCAAAGACCACGATGAGCCGGCCCTTCCCGATGGCCCGCAGGGTGGCGCACACTTTGTCCAAGGCATCGGGGGTGTGGGCGTAGTCCACGAACACATGGACGCCGCGCGGATGCGGCACCCGCTCCAAGCGGCCCGGGGCGCCGCCCGCATGCTCCAAGGCCGCGGCAAAGGTGTTCGGGTCGAGACCCAAAAGCAGCCCCACGGCCTGGGCAGCGAGCAGATTCTCGGCATTGTACGCTCCCACCAAAGGGGAGGTCACTTCCCACTGCTTTCCCTGCCAGGTCATGGCCAGACGCATGCCCGCGAGGTCCATGCGCTGCACGCAGCCGCGCAGCGCAGCCCGTTGCCGGAGTCCAAAGGTCAGGGCGTCTGGGCGGATTTGGCCCAGGCGCTGCCCCCATGGGTCGTCGACGTTGATGACCGCCAGGCGGCAGGCCTTGCCCTGGGCGTGAAAGAGCAGAGCCTTGGCCGCGAAATACGCCTCCATGGTGGGGTGGTAGTCCAGGTGATCCTGGGTGAGGTTCGTGAACACCCCGACTTCCACCGCGATCCCGGCCAGACGATTTTGGTGCAGGGCATGGGAGGAGACCTCGAGCACCGCGGTGTCCACCCCGTCACGCGTCATGCGGCCGAGCAGCTGGTGCAGGGTGAGGACATCAGGCGTCGTCATGGATGCAGGCATCGCGTATCCCGGCCACCGGCAGGCCACGGTGCCCACCACGCCGACCCGCTGGCCGCAAGCAGCAAGGATGGCCTCCACCAGATAGGTGGTGGTGGTTTTGCCGTTGGTCCCGGTAATGCCCACCACACAGGGATACCCGGCCCCGCCATAGGCGATGCGCGCAAGCTCCCCCAACGTCTGCCCAGGATTCTCCACCTCGGCGTGGAGCACCCCGGCAGGGACCGCAACCCCCCGGGCCGTCACCACGGCCACGGCCCCCCGGGAAACGGCGTCGGGCACGAAGCGCGCCCCGTCCACATGGGTCCCCGGCAGGGCGACAAAGACATCCCCAGCCGTCACCTGCCCGGAGTGGCTGCACAGACGCGCACCACGGCGCACCAATTCCTCTATCTGCCGCAAGTTATCCATCACCAGGCTCCCGCGCCAGCCACAGCCGGACTTCCTTGCCCTCCGGCCACGACCCGCCGGCCACAGGTAGCTGCCGTTCCACCACCGAACCACTGCCGGCAACGCTCAAGGTCGCTCCACAAGGAACGAGCACCTCCAGGGCCTCACGCACGGTCAGGCCACGCACATCCGGCACCTCCGTGGCGTTGCCCGAAGGAATCTTCTCTTGCGTCCCTTCTTGCGGTTTGACCACGGCTGCGGAGATCTTCGTGCGCTGCATATATTCCGGTTTCGACTGCAAAGAGGCGGCTTCCGCCAAAAGCTTGCCGTCTACCATCGGCTGCAGCATGCCCGCCAAGGTAAGCAGCCGCACTCCCACATTGCGCACTTCCGGGGCAGCCACCACGCCGCCGTAGTGGCTGGTGCGCGGTGTATCCACCACCATGCCCACCACATACCGCGGCTGATCCACGGGCAACACCGCAAAGAAGGACGCCAAGTAATCCGACCCATACCCGCCCTGGGCCGAAGCCTTTTGGGCGGTACCGGTCTTGCCCCCCACCCGCACCCCTTGGATGCGGGCCAAGGTGCCGGTGCCGTCTTCTTCCACCACTTCCGCGAGCATGTTGAGCACCGTGCGCGCCGTCTGACGGGAAAACACCCGTATCGGCTCGGCAGGCGCCCCCAGAGAGGCGTTCTCGGCATCACGCACCAAACGCAATGGGATGCGCTCCCCCTCCCGAGCCAGGGTGAGGTAGGCCTGCATCATCTGCGGCATGGTGACGCCGATGCCCTGGCCAAAGGAAATATTGGCCTGCTCCACCTTGCGCCAGCTAGACAGGGGTTTCACCAAGCCTGCGGCCTCGCCGGACAGCGGCAGCCCCGTGGGCTTCCCCAATCCCAAGGCGTCCAGATACTTGCGAAGGCGCGGTCCACCCAACTCCAAGCCGATCTTTG
This sequence comes from Thermodesulfomicrobium sp. WS, assembly GCF_027925145.1. Taxonomy (GTDB): domain Bacteria; phylum Desulfobacterota; class Desulfovibrionia; order Desulfovibrionales; family Desulfomicrobiaceae; genus Thermodesulfomicrobium. Next base: position 1,048,537 of record NZ_AP027130.1, on the reverse strand, counting down.
CCATGCCGATGTTACTGGAATAGCGCAGAATCTTGTTGACGGGCAGCGACCCATAGGCGTGGGTGTCCTTGATGCGCTTTCCCGCCACGCTCCACTGACCGTTTTCGCAAAAATAGCTCTGAGTCGGAGAACAGACCCGCTCTTCCAAGGCAGCGGCCATCACGAAGGGTTTCATGATGGATCCGGGCTCGAAAATGTCCGTAGCGATGCGATTGCGCCACTGGCCGCGATCTTTGCTTCGCATATTCGGATTGAAGAATGGATAATTGGCCCAGGCCAAGATCTCGCCAGTGGCCACGTCCACCACCATACACATGCCGCTTTTCGCCTGACTGCCCAGAACGGCCCGCTCCAAAGCCTCCTCTGCCGCCACCTGCACCTGGACATCCAGGGTAAGCTGCAGGGCACGGCCACTGAGGGCCTCCAAGTCCGCAGGACTCGGCCCCAAACGATTGCCTTGGGCGTCACGCTGCACCGTGAACTTGGCTTGCGACGGCTTGAGCACGCTCTCGAACTCTCGCTCCAGCCCCTCGATGCCCACTCCGTCCACATCCACAAAACCAAGAAGCTGTCCGGCCACCACCCCTTGGGGATACTGCCGAGCGCTTTCATTTTCCAAAAAAATCCCGGCAATACCCAGCTCCCGGACGGCCTGTGCCTGGGCATCGCTAATCTTGCGCGCAATCCATACGAACTTGCGGCCCGAGCGCAGCTGACGCGCAATGTGCTCCGGCGAGATGCCCAGAATCTTGCCCAAACGCACGGCAGCCTGGGCCGGGTCCGCCACTTCCGCTGGCCTTGCCGACACCGAGGCCACGTTCACCGACGTGGCCAAAAGCACGCCATTGCGGTCCATGATGGCCCCACGTCGGCCGGAAATCTGCTCCGAAGTCCAATGCTGCGCCTGTGCCTTGCGGGCGAGCTCCGGCCCCTGCACCACCTGCAGCCAATAGGCACGGCCCCAAGCAGCCGTGAGGACACTGGCGAAAAAGACAGCGACAAAAAGGGCCTTCACGCGAAACCAGTCGCGCTTGGGACCTGTTTTTGCTTTGGCCATTAGGGCACCACCCGTATCTGCTCCCGGGAAGGAGGCTTGAGGCCGTACCGCTGCGCCTGCGCACCCAAGATCGCAGGAGAAAGCAAGTACTGGCGCTCCACCACCAATTTTTCATGGAGATCCATGCGCCGGGCAAGCTCCCGCTCCAGCCCTTTGCACTCGTAAGAAAGATCCAACCGCTCGATATTCACCCACACGAGCACCAACCCCAGCACGGCAGTGGTCACGAGCAACAACACCGTCAGCCACAGCAGGGGTCTTTGGTTCATCGCTCCTCCTCAAGGCCACGTGCCCCAGGCAAACGTTCTGCGGCACGCAACTTGGCGCTGCGACTCCGGGGATTGCTCGCCAGCTCCTCGTCCGAGGGGGTGATGGGCTTACGGGTAAGGATACGCAGGCGCGGGCTGTGGCCGCAGGTACACACCGGCTGGCGCGGCGGACACACACAGGTAGCGGCCTCGGCGCGAAAAAACCGCTTTACCAAGCGGTCTTCCAAGGAATGAAAGGAGATCACCACCAAGCGCCCCCCTGGGGCCAAAAGGTCCACAGCCACGCGCAAAAACGCCTCCACCGCTTCCAGCTCCCCATTGACCGCCATGCGCAGGGCCTGAAACGTACGAGTGGCCGGATGATTGCGGGCCTGGTAGCGCCGCGCCGGCGGATAGGCCAACGCCACCAAACGGGCCAATTCCAGCGTGGAGGAGATGGGCTGTTTTTCGCGGGCATCCACGATGACCCGGGCGATACGCCCGGCCAGCGGCTCTTCGCCCAAATCACGGATGATGCCTTTGAGGCGCACGTAGCTTGCTTCGTTGACCAATTTCCCTGCGGTCTCGGGCAGACGCTGATCCATGCGCATATCCAGGGGGCCGTCATGGAGAAAGGAAAAGCCCCGCTCCGCAGTATCCAGCTGCAACGACGAGACCCCGAGGTCCGCGAGGATGCCATCCACACGCTCCCAACCCAGCTGCTGTACCCATCTGGCGGCATCCGCGAAATTACTCTGAAACAGATGGACGCAGGAGCAGGAGTGCAGACGCTGGCGCGCCACGGCAAGGGCGTCGGCATCCCGGTCGAGCCCAAGGACCTCCGCCTGGCCTGCCGTGTGTTCCACAATGGCGGCGCTATGGCCGCCGAGGCCCACCGTGGCGTCCAGATAGCGGCCTCCCGGACGAGGAGCGAGCCAGTGCAGCACTTCCTTGGGGAGCACTGGGATATGGGAAGTCTCGCCAAACGGGGCCATGGTCCACCCGTATCGCCCTAGAGGGCCAGTTGAAATCCATTCTGGGCAAGCTCATCCATGACGGCGTCGAAATCCTGCTGCATGGCCTGGCGCTGGGCCTCGAAGCGCTCCTGATCCCAGATCTCGAATTTGCGCCCCACGCCGGCCAGGACGATGTCGCGGCGCAGTCCTGCATAGGAGCGCAAATGCGGTGGGATGAGGAGGCGGCCCTGTTTGTCCAAGGTCACCTGCACCGCGCCGGAGAGAAAAAACCGATGGAAGTCGCGGAAACGGCGGTTGGCCATGTTGAGCTGGGCAAAACTGCGCTCAATGACCTCCCACTCCGGCAGGGGGTATCCGGCCACGCAATCGTCGAAATTGGTGAGCACCACCACGCCCTCCGGCGACACCCGCAGCACCTCGTCCCGGAATTCCGGCGGCAGCATGAGGCGACCTTTGTCGTCCTGAGTTCGTAGGGCATGGCCACGAAACACCCGTACCTCCCACTTTTTCCCACTTCTTTCCACCTGGCTAGTGAAGATTCGGGAACCCTGTCAAGGGCTCTGGCGAAAAGTTGCTCTTGGCCGCTGGATTCCTCGGCGCTGAGTACCGGACAAACATAACAAGATAAGGCGTGTTCTTGCTCGTTGATCCAAAAACCCTCTCCCCGCACAACCCTTCTCTCTCGTCTCCCAACTTCGCGCCTCCAGCCCGAGCGCAGGACCCCGGCCTTGAGCGCCTCGGCATGGATACGGGCCACTTCCTGCAGCCCTTCTGGGTTGCGGATGCTCAAGGGGAACTTGCCCAGAAGCCGCCACTTCGTCAGCAGCGGAGATTTGGAGCGACCCCTACGGCGCTCCGCTTGGCGCTACCACCAGCTGTCTGTTCAGAGACATCCACCAGTTTCGACTGGATGTCGGTAACCACTTTGACTTCCCCATCGGGCGCAGGTACAGGAAATGCCCAAGCTTTCCGACCCCGAACGCGAGCCTGAGGTGGTTATGGTGCGCAAGAAACTGCCCATCGGCATCCAGACCTTTGCCAAGATCCGCCAGGAAAACTGCTACTACGTGGACAAAACGCCGTTCGTGGCGCGTCTGGCCGAGGATGGCGGCTACTATTTCCTCTCCCGGCCCCGGCGCTTCGGCAAATCCCTGTTCCTGGACACCCTGGCCGAGGCCTTTGCAGCAAACCGCGCGCTCTTCACCGGCCTGTACCTGGAAAATCATTGGGATTGGGAGAAGCGCCATCCGGTGGTGCGCATCAGCTTTGCCTCCGGCCAACTCCAAAGCCGGGCGGAATTGGAGGCCCGTATCTGGGAGCAACTCCACAATACCGCGGCGCAGCTTGGGGTGACCTCTTCCAAGGAAACCATCGTCGGCTTTTTCGAGGACATCATCATCGGTGCGGCGGAACGCTTTGGAGAGCGGACCGTGGTCCTGGTGGACGAATACGACAAACCCATCCTCGATAACCTCACCCACCCGGAGATCGCCGCCGAGATGCGCGAGGGTCTGCGCAATCTCTACTCCGTACTCAAGGGCCGGGATGCGGATCTGCGCTTCGTGTTTTTGACCGGGGTCTCCAAATTCAGCAAGGTGAGCCTCTTTTCCGGGCTCAACAACCTGCGCGATATCACCCTTTCCGAAGAATTCAGCGCCATCTGCGGTTACACCGAAGACGACCTGGACACGGTCTTTGCCCCGGAATTCGCCGCGGCAGCGGCCGAAGGCACTCCACTTCCCCGCCAGCAGGTGCGCGACTGGTACAACGGCTACCGCTGGGGAAGCGAAACATCGGTGTATAACCCCTTCGATGTGCTGCTCCTTTTTGCCGAGCGCGAGTTCCGTGCCTGGTGGTTCGAGACCGCCACCCCGCGCTTTCTTGTGCAGTGGCTGGCCCGCCACCACTTCTATACCCCGCAGCTGGAGCGCCTCTACGCCAGCGAGCAGCTGCTCTCCGCCTTCGATGTGGAGCACATCGAGCCCGAGGCCCTGCTCTGGCAGACCGGGTACCTCACCCTCACCGGGGTGCACGACTATGACGGCGTGAAAGAGTACCAATTGGGCGTGCCCAACCGCGAAGTGCGCATGGCCCTCAACGAGGCGCTCCAGCAGGCATGGCTTCCCTCGCGCCCCCGCCAAAGCCTGGGCGAGATCTTCCGCATCCTGCGCGCCGGCGACGCAGCGGCCCTGCACGAGCACTTCCAGCGCCTCTATACCAGCATCCCGACGGACTGGTACCGCAAAAGCCCCATCGCCCAGTACGAAGGCTACTTCGCCAGCGTGTTCTACAGCCACCTGGCGAGCCTGGGGCTCCCCATGACCGCGGAGGACACCTCGCTGCAGGGCCGGCTGGACCTGATGCTACGCGCCGGATCTACCGTATGGCTCTTCGAGTTCAAGGTGGTGGACGGCGACGCCCCCACCGGAGAAGCCCTGGCGCAGCTCATAGGCCGCGACTATGCCGCCAAGTACCGGGCCGCACCGGAAGTCACTCAGCTCCTGCAAGTCGGCGTGGAATTCAGCGCAAGCCGACGCCAGATCGTGGGCTGGGAGGTGGCATGAAATCCACAGAAGCGCTGCAATGCTCCTGCCTCTTTCCCATCGAAACCTTAGGAGCATAAAGTGGGTGTCCAACAGTTCCCCGCGCCAGAAACCGGCTTTGGCTACATCGAAGCGGGCGATTCCCTCCCCGTGCATGACGGCGCTGGTAAGGTGGTGCTACGCTTCGTTGAAAAGCCGGACGCTTCCCGCGCCGCCGAATACCTCGCCGCTGGCCGTTACTACTGGAATGCCGGCATGTTCTGCTTTACCGCGGAAGCGCTGCTTACCGCGATGGAAACGACATGTCCGGAACTTCTTGCCGCTGCGCGTACCGTTTGGGCGCAGAGCGAAAAAACGGCAAACCCGGTTGAACTCCCGAAAACGCCGTTTAGAGAATTGCCTGACATCTCCATCGACTATGCTCTGATGGAAAAGGCTGCAAACGTTGCGGTGGTTCCCTGTGACTTGGGTTGGAGCGATATCGGCTCCTGGAACGCATTGGCCATACTAGCGCAAGCCGACGAGGCGGGCAACCGCAGCATCGGAGAGACGGTGCTTTTGGACTGCCACAATATCTTCGTCCAAAGCGAAGCGCATCTCGTCGCTGCCGTGGGCGTTGAAGACCTCATCATTGTCGATACCCCAGATGCCACGCTCGTTGCACACAAGAAAAAAGCTCAGGAAGTGAAACGGATTGTTCAATACCTCAAGTATCGTAACCACCACGTGTACCGCGTCCATCGTACCGTTTTCCGTCCGTGGGGGAGCTATACCGTGCTTGAGGAAGGGCCGCGCTTCAAAATCAAACGCATCGAGGTCAAACCGGATGCTAGCCTCAGCCTGCAATTACACCACCACCGCTCGGAACACTGGGTTGTCGTCACGGGTATGGCAAAAGTCATCAATGGCACGCAAGAATTCTTCGTAATGCCAAACGAATCGACCTATATTCCTGCCGGGCAATTGCACCGTCTTATGAACCCCGGTACAATCCCGCTGATCATGATCGAAGTGCAATGTGGCGAATATCTTGGTGAAGACGATATCGTCCGTATCGAAGACCAATATGGAAGGAAGACATAGCGTGAAAAAAGCGCTCATTACCGGCATCACCGGCCAGGATGGCGCCTACCTCGCCGAATTCCTGCTCGCCAAAGGGTATGAAGTCCACGGCATCAAGCGCCGCACCAGCCTCTTCAACACCCAGCGCATCGACCACCTCTACCGCGACCCGCACGAGCCGGGTGTGCGCTTTTTCCTGCACCACGGCGACATGACGGATTCCTCCAGCCTCATGCACATCATCCAGAAGGTACAGCCGGACGAAATCTACAACCTTGCCGCGCAAAGCCATGTAGCCGTCTCCTTCGAGGAGCCGGAATACACCGCCAACGCCGACGCCCTGGGCACGCTGCGCATCCTGGAGGCCATCCGCACCCTGGGGCTGACAAACAAGACACGCTTCTACCAGGCTTCCACCTCGGAGCTCTTCGGCAAGGTGCAGGAAATCCCTCAGCGCGAGACCACGCCCTTCTACCCGCGTAGTCCCTACGCCGCCGCCAAGCTCTACGCCTACTGGATCACCGTCAATTACCGTGAAGCCTACGGAATCTACGCGTGTAACGGTATCCTCTTCAACCACGAATCGCCCATCCGCGGCGAAACCTTCGTCACGCGCAAGATCACCCGGGCGCTGGCACGCATCAAACTCGGGCTGCAGGACTGCCTCTACCTGGGCAACCTCGACGCCAAACGGGACTGGGGGCATGCCCGGGATTACGTTGAAGCCATGTGGCTCATGTTGCAGCAGCCGCAGCCGGAAGACTTCGTCATCGCCACCGGGGTGCAATACAGCGTGCGGGACTTCGTCAACGCCGCCGCGCAAGAACTGGGTATTGAAATCCGTTGGGAAGGCAAGGGTGTGGAGGAAAAAGGCATTGACCCCCAAGGCCGCTGCATCGTCGCCGTGGATCCGCGCTACTTCCGCCCCACCGAGGTCGAAACATTGCTGGGTGATGCCAGGAAGGCGCGGGAAAAACTCGGATGGCACCCGCGCGTGACATTCAACGAGTTGGTCAGGGAAATGGTGCAGGCGGACCTGAAAGAGGCACAGCGTGAGCAGCTCATGCGCGCCCATGGCCACACGGTGCCAAACCGCCAGGAGTGAGCTCCATGCAGACCGACAACGCCATGCCCATTGACGCGCGTATCTATGTGGCCGGCCACCGCGGACTGGTGGGCTCCGCCCTCATGCGCCAGCTCACAGCGCGGGGCTATACGAACCTGCTCACCCGCACCCACGCGGAACTTGACCTCACCCGCCAGGCGGACGTGGAAGCCTTCTTCGCCGCCGAGCGGCCGGAATATGTCTTCTTAGCCGCGGCGAAAGTGGGGGGCATTTACGCCAACAACACGTATCCGGCGGAGTTCATCCACCAGAACCTAGCCATCCAGACCAACGTCATCCACGCTGCCTGGCAATATGGCGTCAAGCGTCTGCTGTTCCTGGGCTCCTCCTGCATCTACCCGCGCGACTGCCCGCAACCGATCAAGGAGGAATACCTTCTCACCGGGCTGCTGGAGCCTACCAACCGGCCCTACGCCGTGGCCAAGATTGCCGGCATCGAAATGTGCTGGGCCTACAACCGGCAGTATGGGACGCGTTTCCTTGCCGTCATGCCCACCAACCTCTACGGCCCGGGCGACAACTACGACCTCATGAACAGCCACGTCATCCCGGCCATGCTGCGCAAATTCCACCTGGCCAAACTCGCCATGGAAAAAAACTGGCCGGCCATCGAAGCCGATGAGCGTCGCCACGGTCCTATTCCGGAAGACATCAAGCCCGACCTCTATGCTACTTGTTTCGAAGGCAGACCACCACGGGTTGTGCTTTGGGGAACTGGAACCCCCCGGCGCGAATTCCTCTACAACGACGACATGGCCGACGCCTGCATCTACCTCATGAATCTACCAGACGACCAATTCGACCAACTCCTCAGGCCCGCCCCCTCCCTAGAACCTTGTACTTTGCCCCTTGCCCCTTTGGTAAACATCGGTACTGGCACGGACATCACCATCCGCGAACTTGCCGAACTCGTGCGCCAGGTGGTGGGCTATGAGGGGGAAATCGTGTTCGACGCAAGCAAGCCCGATGGCACGCCAAGGAAGGTGCTGGATGTTTCGCGGATCACTGCGATGGGCTGGCAGGCGAAACACGATTTAGCGGCTGGCCTTGTCAAGGCTTATAAAAATGCGTGGTGACGGACTGCTGCCCCATCAGCGACAGATGCCAAGAAACTTGCTGTGTAAGGGTTTTCTGCGTCTCAGATATCGTTTCTTAAGTTTGTCTTCTTATGTCTCGCGATTTACATCCCATCCAGATTTCCGCCGCTATGCTGTTAATACCAACTGGCTTTTTGCAGAAAAAGTTCTTCGAATGATATTAGGGTTTTTTGTAGGGGTTTTGGTGGCTCGATATCTTGGTCCTGAGCGGTATGGGTTATTCAGCTATGCACAAAGTTTTGTAGCGCTTTTTACGCCAATTGCCTCTCTTGGTCTTGACAATATCGTTGTTCGTGAGCTTGTCAAAGAAGAGAGCAGACGAGACGAGCTTCTCGGTACGGCGTTTTGGCTCAAAATCATCGGAGCTGTTACTCTGCTAATCTTGCTTTCTATAGCGGTGAACTTAACTTCAAATGACACAGACACAAACACTTTGGTTTTTATTATCGCATTGGGCACAATATTTCAAAGTTTTAATGTTATTGATATGTACTTTCAGAGTAAGGTGATGGGAAAATACATCACATACGCAAATGCAGTCGCGCTTATGATCTCAAGCGCTACAAAAGTATCGCTTATACTTTTTGAAGCGCCTTTAATAGCTTTTGTATGGACCGTGGTGTTTGATGGTTTTTTGTTGGCAATAGGGTACGTTTGGTTTTATACATGCAACTATGTAAAACTAAGTATCCGAAATTGGAGATTTAATCTGAATACGGCTAGAGCAATTTTGAAAGACGCATTGCCTTTAATGCTCGGGGGTTTCTCGTTCGTCGTATTTTCAAACATCGATAGTGTAATGATTAAGGAAATAATAGGCGATTTTGGTGTTGGTGTCTACAATTCAGCTTATCGTCTGGTGACGTTGTGGTATTTTTTGCCAGGATTGGTTTTATATTCTTTGATGCCTTGGTTGGTAAAAAAACACCAAAACTTGAAATTATTTTACGACGCTCTTCTTTTTGTATCAACTCTATTAGTTTGGCTTGCAATAGCAATTTTTTTTATATACGTAAGTCTCGGTGAAGTCATAATCCAAATGGTGTATAGCGAAAGGTATGCAGACGCTGCTCAATTAGTGAGTTCAATGGCAGCAGTCAATTTGCTTATTTTTTTTAATTCCGTTTGGAATTATTGGATGATAATAGAAAACAAAGCTAAACGAATCATGTTATTTCATTGGTGTGTGGCATTATTAAATATAATTTTTAATTATTTTCTAATACATAAATTTGGAGTGGCTGGAGCGATTTATGCGTTATTGAGTTCCTTGTTGATTGTATATTGCATATTTGGTTTTCGCGACAAAAGAATGCTGAAATTAATTCTTGATTCATTGTCTTTAAAAATTCTATGGAAAACGTTAAAAAATTGATCCTTAAAAAAATAAAAGAAATTATTGTGAGTTACAACAATAATCGAATTGTGAAGAATTACTGGGAAAGGGCGCACAAAAAAAATGCGTTATTGTCCTATATCTTAGCGCCGTTTAAGAAAAACAAACACCCTTTTTTGCACACAAATTTTTTTGAAGCTCAATGTTGGTCAAAAATTCTTGACGATCTTGGATTTAATGTAGATATTATAGATTATAGATGCACAAAAAAAATTGATTTAGCTAAATATGATTTGATATGTGGTTTCGGAGATGTTTTTCAGAGGGTGTTTGAATTAAGTGGTAATAGAAGGATTCGAACCATATATTATGGGACGGGAATGCATGTTTGCCATCAAAATAACATTTCATTAAAGCGCGTAAAGGATGTCTATTTAAAAAAAGGGGTGTGGCTTGGAAAGTCGGCTAGGTTTGTGGAAAAGACTTGGACTCATCAAACAGTTCTGGTTGATGGAATAATAGCGCTTGGCAATGAAGTATGTGCAAATAGCTATAGAAAATATTACGATGGTATAGTCCATGCGCTTCCAGCTCCTTTTTACGAAACACAAGATGGGGAAAATATAATAAGAAACAGGAAAGATTCTTCGAGGCGGCACTATTTATGGTTTGGGAGTTCGGGTTTAATTCACAAAGGTTTAGATCTTTGTCTCGACTATTTTTCTCGAAATCAAGATATTATTCTTCACGTATGTGGCCCGATCGGAAATGAGAAGGAGTTTGTAGATGCGTATAAAAAAGAGCTTTTTGAGTCGCCTAATGTAAGAGTCCATGGATTTATTGATATAACAAATAAAGAGTTTCATGATATTCTATCGTTATGTTCGTTTGTCATTTTTCCTTCATGCTCTGAGGGGGGGGCGCCATCTGTATTGACTGCTGTGGGGAACGGGGGTCTGATTCCTATCATTACTAAAGAAACAACTATAAAAACAGGTTACGAAATTTGGATTGAGGGCTTTGATTACGAAAGTGTTGATAAGGCAATCAAACATTCTATGCTTTTGTCGACTAATAAAATTAAGGAATTGCAATATAATAATCTGCAATTTGTAAAAACAAATCATTCGCAAGATTTATATTATAGAAGATTAAAAGAGTGTATTCAAAATATTTTGGATAGCAACTAATGTCCTTCGATATTATTAAGAAACATCTGCACAACAACTGCTGCGGACACCGCGAGTCGCCGAGGTTTCACATGATGGCATTTGGGGATCGATTGCGGCGACTTGAAACCCTACAGCCGGGTATGAGACAGCCTTTGGGGGACCAGCGGGCTCCTTTGGGGCCCACTTTTGGCCCCCTGCGGGCGCACTTATCCCTGGGGCACCATGTTGAGCAGTCGCTTGCGCGCCAGCCACAGGTTGGCCAAGGCAAACAGCGTCATGAGCTGCGCGCTGTTCTTGGCCAGCCCGCGATAGTGCGTCTTGCGGTAGCCAAAGAGGTTCTTGACGATGTGAAAGGGATGCTCGGCCTTGGCACGAATGCAAGCCTTGATGCGCTCGAGCTCAGCGAGCACCGCTCCCATCGGGCTCTTGGCTTCCAGCGCACGGCGCTTGCCAAGACGCATGGCCACGTGCCAGTTGACGTGTTTGCCCTGGACCTCTTTGCGCTTGTCCACACCCTGGTAGCCCGCATCGGCAAAGACGTCACACTCCTGACCGTGGAGCAGTTGGCTCGCTTGCGTGACGTCGCTGACGTTGGCAGCAGTGCCCACCACCGTGTGCACCAGACCCGAGTCGGCATCCACCCCGATGTGGGCCTTCATGCCAAAGTACCACTGGTTGCCCTTTCTAGTTTGGAGCATCTCGGGGTCGCGGCTGCGTGTGCGGTTCTTGGTCGAGCTCGGTGCCGCAATCAAGGTGGCGTCCACCACCGTGCCTTGGCGCAGCATGAGCCCGTGCTCGAGCAGCACAGCGTTGACCACGTCGAGCATCTTGCGCGCCAGGTCGTGCTTCTCCAACAGGTGTCGGAAACGCAAGATGGTGGTTTCATCGGACAGCGCATCTTTCCCGATGTCGAGCCCCGCGAACTCGCGAAACATGGGCGTGTCATAGAGAGTCTCTTCCATCGCCGGGTCCGAGAGGTTGAACTACTGCTGCAAAAAGTGGATGCGCAAGAGCACCGACACCGAATACGGGGGGCGTCCGCCATTGGGGCCAGGCGCAGGCATGTACGGCGCAATCAGCGCCTCAAGCTCACCCCACGGCATCACACGCTCCATCTGGTCAAGGAACCCGCGCTTGCGCGAGCGTTTGGTCTTGCGTTCGAATCCAGCACCGGCAAGGCTCATCTGCTTCATCATGGCAGCATCCGTGGTGTCTCGCGTCTTCCCGCTGCTATTTTGCCGGAGGGGAGGGGTTTTGCAGAGTGTCCTTAACAAGTTTGCACCTGTTCTGCTCTATGTGTCAAGTTCCGGCCGATCATTTGGCTTTTTGTGAAACAGACGAGGATGCGTGCGATGCCAGTCCTTCATGGCTCAAACCGGCGTGCGGGCGTCGAGTGCGGCGTGGGGTAGATGGTGGTTATACAGACAAGCGAAGCGCAGCAGAGTCTGCTTCAAATCCTCACTGCTGACGAAATGGCGGCTTCACCGCACTTCTTCGATGCTGTCGTTGAAGCGCTCCATCATCTCGTTGGTCTGGTGCCTATGCACCCGGGTGAGCCGATGCTTGATGCCCAGGGTCGCGCACAACGCATCAAAGACGTGCTGCCCGCTGGGCATTCGCTCGGCGGTGGTGACAAAGCGGTTTGTGAACGCCTTGCCGTTGTCGGTGAGAATGATGTGGATCCGGGTGGGACAGGCCCGGATGAGGGCAGCGAGAAACGCCCGTACCTTACGAGCGGTCTTGGCGGGCTTGACCTGCACGAACACCCAGCGCGTGGCACGGTCGATGGCCACGAACAGGTAGCGGAGCGAGAACTCACCGGTCATCGGGGGGAGGTACTTGAGATCGATGTGCACAAACTCTGGCTTATTCGCCGCAAACGGGTAGTGCGCAGGCATACTCGCTTCCGGCCGCAGCGTTCTGAGGTTGCGCAAGCTATGGCGGCGCAAGCAGCGATCCAGCCCGGAGCGCGACACATCGGGATTGATGAACTCGCGGATGACGGTCAGCAAGCCATCGAGCGAGAGCAACAAGGTCTTGCGCAGTTCCACGACGATGGCCTCCTGCGCCGGCGTGCGCGTTGTCTGAGGCCGGTGCTCCGCGTGAGGACGGTCCACGAAGTCGGTGCGGTGCCTCCAATTGAAACCCGTTATGGGCGACACACTCTAGCGCTGCGCCAGCGTGGCAATGGGGTAGTTTCTGTCGGAAATTTCGGCGCGCACGTGCGGTGTGGTGTGGGTGCACTCGTACAGGCGTGTGATTATTCGTTGGACTCCCGGTATAAGACGTCCTTGCTGCTGTGGCGCGCACCCGACAGCTCGGCCAGAACTCTGCGCGCGAGCAGGTAACCGAGGTGCGAGGGTAGTATATGATCGTCCGGGATGCGACATCATGGTGGTGACAGGATCATCCGAGGTTAGATTTGGTAAAGAGGTTCCGAGATATGCGTTGTCCTGTTTGTGAAGGGGAGATGAAATTCAGTTTCACCGCGACGGTGCTGTCCAAATATCAAGCTAGCTACGAAGTCTGCGACAACTGTGGCTTCCTGTGTGCCCGCGACCCAAATTGGCTAGACGAAGCCTATACCTCTGCCATCGCTGCTGCTGACACCGGGCTGGTCATGAGAAACCTTTCTATCGCCTCCAAATTGGCCGGGGTGCTGTATTGGGTGCTGCAGGAACGTGGCACGGGCCGTTACTTGGATGCCGCGGGTGGCTACGGTATGCTGACCCGCCTCATGCGCGACTTAGGTTTCGACTTTTACTGGGCCGACAAATACTGCGACAACCTGCTGGCTCGCGGCTTCGAGTATAGTCCGGTGCTGGGGCCATGTACCGCGGTTACTGCGATAGAAGTAATGGAGCATTTGACCGATCCGGCTGCATTCATTGAAGAAACGCTAGCGTTTTCTGGTGCACAAACGTTGATTTTCACAACCGAGCTTTACGAGGGCGCACCGCCAAAGCCGGATGAGTGGTGGTACTATGCATTCGAAACGGGCCAGCATATCGGTTTTTTTCAGCGGCGCACGCTTAAAATATTAGGGCGGCATTTGGGTCTTCATTTCGCCAGCGCAAATGGCCTTCATGTGCTTTCCAGAAAGTTGATTAATGCAACTTTATTGAAGTGCGCCACCAGTCGCTGGGCATCGCGTATTGCGCCTTGGTGGATTCGTCGCCGTCTCGGTTCGAAAACGATGGACGATCATCGCCTGATGCTGCGTCGCAGTCAAAGTTGCCCAACGTAAGTGAAAAGAGGTTTCCATGGAACAAAACGACTACTTCGCTTGGCGAAATGTAACCCCGTCAATGTATGAAAATTACAGACTTCCTGTTTATTTGAGCTCTACACTGGCATCATTCGATAAGGGTGCGGCAATCCTTGATTTTGGCTGTGGATTCGGTCAATTGCTTATCGCCTTAAAAGAGGCCGGGTACGAAAATGTCGAGGGAGCGGATATCAATCCAGCAGCGATCGCTCATTTACGCAGTCGTTCCATCGTTGTACATGATCTATCCGTAGAAACGGTCTTTTACGAAGCTAGTAAGAGCAAGTACGACTTGGTGATCATGAGCCATATACTTGAACACTTCCCGAAGAAGGATATTATTTCTCTGCTAAAAAAGATACGTGACCTGCTGAAACCCCAGGGATGGGTAATCATTATGGTGCCGAATGCACAGTCAAACACAGGGTGTTATTGGGCATACGAAGACTTTACGCATGAGACACTGTTTACTGCTGGCAGCCTTTACTATGTGCTGCGTGCTGCGGGATATACCAGTGTCGAATTTCTTGATGTGGATTGCACGTTAGGTGTGAAACCACTGGTCCGAGTCGCGAGAAAGATTTTGTTGAGTATCTATCGTTTCAACTACGCATTCTGGAATAAGGTGACTGGAAGCGCCTTCCACGCGCCGACTCCGCAGATATTCTCCTATGAGATAAAAGTGATAGCTCGTAAATAACGCTGGTTAGCCAATACGCTTTATTTTAAGAATTGTGAAGTTACTAATCCAATTATTGAAAAAATGCCGAAAACGCCTGTTCACCGGCCTGGACAAGGTAGCATCCTCTCTGGCTTGTAGCCGTCCAAAGTCTGGGGTCGCTCTCATTCGATTGGATGCGATCGGCGATTTTATTATTTGCCTAGACAGCGCTAAAGAATTTCGTCGAATTTATCCTGAGCAAAGGATCACGTTGATTGCCAATGCAGCCTGGGCAGAAATGGCGCAAGTTCTACCCTATTGGGATGAGGTATGGCCTGTTGATGTAAAGGCGTTTGTGTGGAATCTGTTTTATCGGTTTTTCCTCATTCATAAAGTGAGTAAGGCAAACTTTGAGATTGCCATCCAACCTACGTTCTCGAGAGTTTTCTTAATAGGGGATAGCATCGTTCGGGTAAGTCGGGCGAATCATCGGATTGGCTCCATTGGTGATCTCTCAAATATTGACGTCCAAGACAAAAGAATAAGTGATCGCTGGTACACCAGATTGCTTCCCGCAAATAAAGAACCGCTGATGGAGTTAGATAGAAATGCCGAATTCATCAGACATTTGTCGGGTCGGGCGTTTAGTGCCAGTTTGCCGCGTTGGAATTACCAGGCGGTCCTGCGTAGCGAACTCCAGCCTAGAAAACCGTATTTCATTTTGTTTCCCGGTGCATCATGGAAGGGCAGAATGTGGCCAACAAGGCACTTTGTTCAAGTTGCTCAATCGCTGTGCGTTCAGTTTGGTTGGCAAGTCGTTTTGTGTGGGGCTAAAAACGAATGGACAGTTTGCCAGAATATTTTGGATGGGATCTCTGGATGGGGGCTTAACCTGGCTGGTCGGACAAACTTAATCGAACTGGCTGATTTGATTCGTGACGCTCGATTGTTAATCGCCAATGAAACTTCCGCTGTACACATTGCAGCCGCAGTTTCTACGCCAGCGGTATGTATTCTGGGCGGTGGGCATTATGGACGATTTATGCCCTATCCTGAGCAACTAGATGGTATCAAGCCCGTTGTTGCGGCTCGGTTGATGTCATGCTTTGGCTGCAATTGGCGCTGCACACAGCCCCACGATGCTGGTGGCCCAGTGCCGTGTATTAGCGCTGTGAGTGTCGAACAAGTACTGGACTGTGCACGCAAAGCCTTGGATATGGCAACTTGCGTGCCTGCGCACTAGACTGAGTAAAAAGATGGTTAGGAGAGCGCACAATGACAACAAATGTTGATATTCTCGCCGCAATCATCAATGCCGCTGCAACGGTATTCGCAGCTGCGATTGGTGGAGCGAGCGTCTTGATTGTCGCCCTGCATCGCAAGGCGGTGATCGATCTGGCTAAGTTTGTGGAAGCTTTTTATGAATTGGAGACGGCGTTGCTGATACGCCAGTTGCAAGAAAAGGGAAACAACGAGCCATCGGAAAACCAGATTCGTCAACGCCGGGGAGTGGTGAGAAAGGAAATACTAGGGGACAACCAGCCAGAACGGTGGCTTACGGCAAGGCAAGCGAGGAGAATCCATGCCAGGTATTTCAGCTATGAATAAGGTGAGCATTTCCGTCGTCACTGCGACCTACAACGCTGCAGCGCACTTGCCGCGTCTGATCGATGCGCTCGCCGCGCAAACCGATGCTGATTTCGAGTGGGTAGTGGCTGATGGCGCGTCGACCGACGGCACGCTGGCGTTATTGGAGCAAGCCAAGGCGCGGCTCAAGAATGTCGTCGTCGATTCGCGCCCGGATTTTGGTATTTATGACGCGCTCAACCGCGCAGTCAAATTGGCGCAAGGCGAATACTACATTGTGCTTGGTGCTGATGATGTGCTTTTTCCCGATGCAATAGCGCGCTACAAGGAGGCGGCGGCGGAAAGTCAAGCCGATTTTGTGACAGCCAAAATCCAAATAGGGCGTGGTATAACCAGGCCAAAAGGGAGGCGATGGGAATGGCTATATGGACTATCCGCCTATGTCAGCGGGCATACTGTTGGAACACTTATTAAAAAATCCTTACATGATTCTGTAGGCTATTATTCCAGGAGATTTCCTATCGCAGCTGACCAGCTCTTTATTTTGCGTGGAGTACGGACCGGTGCAACGATAAATGAGCTGAATTTTGTTGCAGGTGTTTTTGATATTGGCGGCACTAGTGGCCGAGATTCTTTGGGGTCTATAACAGAGTTATATCGAGTACAGGTTGAAGTTTCAGGTAGATTAATATTGCAGACGTTTTTGATGTTTTTACGGTTTATTAAACATTATAAAAGGTTATGGCGTTGGTGCAAATTATTGGCACAATATAATTACATTGCACTTTGAAAGTTGTTCATCTGCTGATCCGTCCACAATTCTTTTGGACACAAAATTGGGGTAAATAGACGTGTCTGAGAATGGAGCGAGAAATGCTGAATGAGATGAAGGATGGCGGGGTTGCGCTGGGTGCGCTGATTGGTGCGCGTCGCGCGACTGCAAGCGCGCCCAGCGCGGTGGCCGAGATCAAGCGTTGGTCAGTGGAGCGCAAGAAGCAAGTCGTGCTGCGCCTGTTGCGCGGCGAATCGGTCGATGCTCTGTCACGGGAGCTGGGCATGCCGATCTTTCGACTGGAGCAGTGGCGCGACCGTGCTTTGGCCGGCATGGATGCCGGTCTCAAGGAACGGGAGAATGACCCGATCGAGAAGCGACTCGATGATGCCAACCGGCGCATCGGCGAGTTGGAGATGGAATTCAAGATGCTGCGCAAGAAAAGAGAGGTGCGCCGCCCTTTAGCCGGCAGGAGGTCGTCGCGATGAGCCGCGAGACCTCGCCAAGCACCGGCAAGCCCTATGGCCTTGAGCGGGGTTGCCGGGTACTGGGGTTCCCCCGCTCGACCCTTTACGCCCAGCAGGCCAGGGAGACCGCCAAGGTGGTCCCGCTGCATCCGGCGCGGCGCGGCCCGAAGCCAAAAATTTCCGACGCCGATCTCCTGGCAGCCATCCATGCTGACCTCAAGGCTTCGCCCTTCGTCGGTGAGGGCCATCGCAAGGCGTGGGCGCGGCTGCGTATCCTTTCTGGTATCCGGGTATCCAAGGATCGCGTTTGCCGTCTGATGCGAGAGAACGGCTTGCTCTCGCCCCATCGGGTGCGACAGGGCGCGCCCTCTGCTCACGAAGGTTCGATTCAGGCCACGGCGCCGAATCTGATGTGGGGCACCGACGGGATTCGCATCCAGACCGTGGAAGACGGTTGGGTATGGGTGCTCTCTGCCGTCGATCATTACGATGCCTACTGTGTCGGCATCCATGTCGCGAAGATCGGCAATCGCTTTGCGGCATTGCAGCCGATCGCCCAGGGGCTTGACTCCGAGTTGGGCAGCACCGGCGCCAACGCCGGCAAGGGGCTCAAGCTGCGCATGGATCACGGCACGCAATACACGGCCGAGGACCGCCTGAAGCAGATCGAGTTCTGGGGGATCAATCAGAGCTTCGCCTTTGTTGCCGAGCCTCAGACCAACGGAGGCGTCGAGCGCTTCAATCGGACGCTCAAGGAGCAGGCCATTCATGGCCGCCTCTTCCGCAACCTCGAAGCGGTGCGGCAGGCCGCTACTGAGTTCAGGGATCGTTACAATCGCCATTGGCGTCTGGCAAAATTGGGATTCATGTCCCCCCTAGAAGCCCGGCAGGCTCATGCCATCCGAAAGGCCGCATGAGCTGCAAATCGGTGTCCAATCAATTGAGGGCGGTACAGAGGCGTGGTTGGAGTCAGGACGATGAAACCCCCATACCGCGTTGCGATCATGAGCAACGCCGCCTATTCGGTCATCCACTTTCGCTTGCCGCTCATCGAGGAGCTGGTTCGGCAGGGATGTGCGGTGGATGTCTTGGCCCCTACTTGGTCGGCCGAGGAGCGCGCACGCGTGGAAGCGCTCAGCGCGCGCTGCCTTCCCTATCCGCTGGATCGCCGCAGCATGCATCCCATGCACCATCTGCGGGTACTGTTGGCCCTGAGAAAACTTTTCCGGGAAAACGCCTATGATGCGCTGCTCACCTCTACGGCGCAGCCCAATGTGTGGGGGACGCTTGCGGCAGCTTGGGCGGGCATTCCCCGACGGGTGGTCATGGTGGAAGGCATGGGGTACGCTTTTACCCAATGTGGCCCAAACACGCGGTCAGTGCGGCAACTGCTGCTCGGATGGATGCTCTCGCTCTTGTATCGGACTGCATTCCGAGCGGCCCATCGAGTAATAGTACTGAACGCAGATGATGCCCAAGAGTTGCAGCAGCGCTGTGGCCTGGCCCCGCAGAGCATATTGCTGTTAGGCCCCATTGGTGTGCCCCTCGACCAATGGCCGATGCACCCGCCGCACACGCAGCCCATCACCTTCACGATGGTGGCCCGGCTGCTGCGGGAAAAAGGGGTGCTGGAATTTTTGGCCGCCGCGCGGCAGGTAAAAAAGAAGTACCCGGCCACGCGCTTTTGGCTCCTTGGCCCGCTGGATGACAATCCAGGGGCGCTGAACGAACATGACCTGCAGCCGTACGTGCAGGACGGCACCGTGGAGTGGCCCGGATCGGTGGACGTGCGGCCGTGGCTGGCGCAGACCAGCGTGTTTGTGCTGCCATCGTACTACCGCGAGGGTGTGCCGCGCAGCACGCAGGAAGCCATGGCCATGGGCCGCCCGGTCATCACCACCGACGCCCCCGGCTGCCGCGAAACGGTGATCCATGGCGGCAACGGCTTTTTGGTGCCGCCGCGGGATACGCAGGCTCTGGCGCAGGCCATGCTGCGCTTTGTGGAGGGGCCTCAATGGATCGAGCCCATGGGCCGGGAAAGCCGCCGCCTGGCCGAGGAGCGCTTCGACGTGCGCCGGGCCAATGCGGTCTTGGTGCGTGCACTGATACCGGGAGAATGACCCGTGCAGGTATTGATCGTTGCCTTCTTGGTTGCCTTCACCATCACGCTATGGATCGTGCGTCTGCGCCACCTCCACGGCCGCCTTACCGCGGACAGCACCCAGGGGGTGCAAAAATTTCACGTGGGCAGCGTCCCCCGAGTGGGGGGCGTGGGGCTGCTCGGCGGCATGGTGGCGGCGTGGATGGTGCTCCTTGCGCGCGGAAGCAACGAATCCAGCCTGATGGGGATGCTGCTTGTGGCAGCGCTTCCCGCCTTCCTCATGGGCCTTGCCGAGGACATCTCCAAAAAAGTGGGAGCGCTCCCCCGCCTGCTGGCCACCATGGTGGCTGCGGGGCTGGGTGCCTGGTGGGCAGGAGCCGTGCTCCCGCGGCTGGACGTGCCCGGCGTGGACGCCCTTCTTGGCTGGGGGCCCGCTGCCACGACCTTTACGGTCTTTGCCGTGGCCGGAGTGGCCCATGCCGTGAACATCATCGACGGCTTCAACGGCCTGGCCTCCATGGTGGCGGCCTTGATGCTGGCGGCCCTGGGGTACGTGGCCTACCTCGTGGAAGACGCCCTGGTGTGGAACATGACCCTGGCAGGGATGGGCGCCTTATGGGGGTTTTGGCTGTGGAACTATCCCCGCGGTCTCATCTTCCTGGGCGATGGGGGAGCGTATCTTGCCGGATTCTGGTTTGCCGAGGCCGCCGTGCTGCTCGTGGCGCGCAACCCCCAAGTCTCGCCGTGGTTCGGCCTGCTGGTGGGATTGTACCCGGTATTCGAGACCGTGTTTTCCATGTACCGCCGCCGTGTATTGCAACGGCGAAGCACCGGGCTTCCGGACGCCTTGCATCTGCACTCCCTCATCTTCCGCCGCCTGGTGCGTTGGGCCGCAGGCAAGGAAGCGGCCCGGGATCTGACCCGGCGCAACGCCGCCACGGCCCCGTATCTGTGGTGTCTGGCCATGGTCTCCATCGTGCCGGCGGTCCTCTTCTGGCGACATACCTCGGTGCTCGTCCTCTTCGCCCTGGCCTTTATCCTGTTCTATATTTGGGCCTACCAGCGTATCGTGCGCTTCCGCACCCGAGATTTCCGGCCCTGGAAAAAACGTCCCTAGGTCACGCCCGGTCGCATCCCGGCGCCTTGTCTCCCGTTTCCCGTAGGTTCCGATACATCGCCCGCGAAAATCCAGCTGCCATAAAGATCGCGGCACGCGCCGTACAAAGAACGCCGCATCCGCAGGTTTCTCACCCAGTCGCCCCTCTGAAGACTTCGCCCAATGCCTGGGCTGCCCTCAAGCGAGACAGAGGCATGCTGGACCATCCTGCGCCCCCGCCTTCCCCGTCTGCCATGCCCCAGACCCATCCGTTTCCATTTTGACTGAACTCCCACGCCCAGCTTCCAACATTGTCACATATTCGCCGTTGACTTTCGCCGGTTCCATGGCAGTAAAAAAATCGATTTTCCCCATGAGGAGGCGCCATGAAAACCAAAAGCATTTGGACACTCTCCCGCGGTGAGACCGCCCGTTTCCTGCGAGCACTCGCTACCGCCATCGAGGAAGGAGAAAGCGAGGTCAACGGGTTTGGCATTCAGCTGGCAGAGCTCATCAAATTCAAGCTCAAGTTTACCCAGTTGGCCGGCGACACCCTGGAGGTCAAATTCAGCGGTCGATTCGCCCCCACCGGGGAGGACGACGACGAAGGATACTCGAAGCTCAAAAAGCGCATGCAGGTGTACTGGCGCAGCATCCGGCAAAGCGCCGAGCAAGGAGAGATCCCCTCCCAGGAATTGTTGTCCGTATTTCTTGTGGATGCCCGGCGCATGACCACCTTTGCGGGATACGGCGATCCCTACTACTCCGTGTTCCTCGAAAGCTGCCGACGTCTGGAAGAGGCCATTGCCGCAGGCGATGTTGCGGAAATACAAGCAGCGGTCCAGGCCCTGGATGCCCAAAAGAAAGCCTGCCACGGGCGCTCCAAGTAAATGAAAACTCCTCATTTTTTCTCCTTTCCGCGCCTCGATGCCGTGGAGCCGCAAGAAAAAGACTGGCAGCGCCTGCGGGTGGTCACGGAAACGCGGCTGACACCAGAACAGCTCGAATCGCTGGCGCAACCAGAGCGGGTGTTTCCGCTGCAGCGCGCAGTGCTCGCCGTGCATTGGCATCCGGAATTCGTGCCCATGGAGGTCATCGCCACTCGCATCCAGCGCATGTTTCCCAATGCCGAAGAGACACTCATCATTCCCACGCAACATAACGAGCTTTTGGAATTGGGTCCGTACAGCGGCGTCGAGGTTGACTGTTATTCCCGGGGCTTTGATCAAAAAGTCCAACTCCTTTTGCATTTTCGCAGTGATCGGGTACGCCAGGCGCATACCTTGCGCGCCATGCTCGAGCACACCCGACGCTACCGGGCAAGCCAGCTTTTCGATTTCATGCATGCCATCGTGCATCCGGAAAGCGAGATCCTCTTTCTTGCAGCTCGGGAAACAGGAGCTTCAGCAGAGCTCGTTCAATGGGTTCGAGAACACGTTCGTAAAATACAATTGATGATTGAATCCTTGCACGACGAGCTCCCGCAAGATTCCCTAAAAAATAAAATTTTGCGCGACTATTTCGATGCATTGCGTGGAGAGGAAGATGACGATCGTATTGATCATGCGCAAAGTTTTCTTTCCCATGTCAAACGATTGGTCAAAGAGCGTTTCCCTTTGCAGTACTTTTACCGCACCTCGGAGGTCATCGAAGAAGCGAGGTCCTTGGGGGCGGGCATTGTCATTCCTCATCCCGAGCAGTTTTGGCCCATCCTGTTAGCCGACTACGATGTGGACGGTTTCGAGACATGGAATCCCCAGTCCCAGCGATACACCCCATTTCTCATCACTTCCTTGGGACGGGCGAATCAATGCTTGGGACCAGAGCGGCGGCGCAAACTCATTTTCATGGGCGACGACACCCACATGGGCGAAAAGGTCAAGGACGCGGCCAAACGTCACCCTGAAAAATCGTCGCGGGAAATCGGCTGGCAGCCGGCATGGGAAGATTTGGAAATCTCGAAGCGGGTCATCCTCGCGGGCATGACCCGAGAAATCGTCATTCGTGAATACCGGGAGCGTCTGCATGGATGATCAGGGAGTCTGTATGCCGGCGGAAGAAAAAATTGAATTTGAATCTTTAGAAGACTGCGAGACCATTCGCAGATATCTTCATGCACTGGAACAAGGATTTTCCAAAGGAACGATTTCGCTCACAAGCGAAGGAAAGTCGCTGATTTTAGAGCCAAATGGATTTTTATCTTTTCATCTCACAGCAAAAAGAAAATCAGGAGAAACAAAGATCAACATTAAATTGAGCTGGAAAGATAGAGATGAAAGTATAAAAAAATCATCAATTCATATTGAATAAAATGAAAAATATAAAAACAATTGAGGAAAACTTTCGTTTTCTTATCTTAGAAGTCCAAAATCAATTGGAAGCAACGTTATCATTCATTGAGCGTCCAACGCCAAAAACCTACGATAAAATTATTGCTAAAGACGACTACATCGACAATCTCAAAAATATCATTGAAAATAAATGTTATTCTTCACTCAATAAATTCAGTCTCAATCAAGAAGCCATCAATCGCTTGCGGGCCATTCATATCATGGCCATCAATCTTGAGCGCATTGCCGATTATTGTGTCAATATCGCCAAACAGATGGGGTATCTGTCATCTCCAAAAACGATAGAGATCCTTTCTTACAAGAAAAAAATGGGAGAAGTCCATCAAGCTATTGGCACAATAATGGACATATTAGACAACAAAAATCTTCCAGGAGCGCTCAGTATATGCCGCCTCGAATCCGAACTCGATTCCATATATAAAGAGAATTTTGACAGAATAATGGTTCAATTGCGCATCGGACGCAATGTTGAGGATCATATTACTTCTCTTTTTATTATTCGATACATGGAACGTATCGGAGATTCTCTTCTCAATATAGGAGAATCGATACTTTTTTCTATTATCGGAGAAAAAATAAAAATACAACAATTTGAAGCTCTTCAGACAACATTGTCCAAAAGTGGTGTTGATGGAGACGTCACTGAAGTCGATTTCCAAGGAATTTGGGGAACGCGATCTGGATGTCGCATCGCCAAGGTAGAAGAAAAAGACAGGCCACAAGCCAAAGATAGCATCTTCAAAGAAGGAAATCTCCGCAAGATTCGTCAGGAAAAGACCAATCTCGAATGCTGGAACGCCCTCTATCCTGGGCTGGTCCCGCGCATCTTCGGCTACCACGAAGACGGGGAAACGGCCTCGCTACTCACGGAATTCCTCCCCGGATGCTCATTGGAAGAGGCCATCTTCAATGTGGAAGAAGACATCCTCGACAACGCCCTCTTTATCCTCGAGCAGACCCTCCATGACATCTGGGAGCAAACCCGCAAGCCCCACCCCCTGCATTCTACGTTCATCCGGCAGATGCGCGAACGCATGCCAGCGGTGTTTCAAGTCCACCCCGAGCTCCAACGCCCCGCCCTGTGCGTGGACGATTTCCACGTACCTTCGTTTTCCCAACTGCTCGACCGCCTGGAGACAGTCGAACAGCAGTCGCCGGCACCTTTTTCCGTGTTCACCCACGGAGACTTCAATACCAACAATATCATCTACAATCACGGAGACCAGCGCATCTACTTTATCGATGTCTATCGCTCTCAACATGGCGATTACATCCAAGATGTTTCTGTTTTTCTCATATCAAACTTTAGAATACCCATTTTTGATATCCAATCAAGAATTCGAATAAATAAAGTTATTTTGAAGTTTTTTGAATTTTCTCGAAATTTTGCAATAAAAACTCATGATGAAACTTTCCATATTCGTCTTGGAATCGGTGTTGTTCGCTCGCTTTTCACCTCCACAAGATTTCAACTCAATAAAAAATTTGCCAAGACGATGTATCATAAAGCCATATACCTGATGGAGCGTCTTTTGGATGCCCAGGACAACAATAATCCTTTTGTCTTTCCGTTGGAAATCCTCCTCGAACAAGGAAAAGCACAATGAAAATTGGTGTCGTAGGAACCAAAGGCGGCTGGTCTTCGGAACTTTTGGCCGATGCCGTGGCAGAGCGCACGGGATTCCGACTCCTTGTCGACATGGAAGAAGCCTGTCTCGACCTCCACAACGGACAATTGTGGTACGACGGCGTGGATTTGCGGACCCTTGATGCCCTGATCATCAAAAAGATCGGCTCCCGCTACTCGCCGCTGCTCTTGGACCGCTTGGAACTGCTGCGCTTTGCGGCGGAAGCAGGCCTGCCCATCTTTTCCTCTCCGCTGGCCATTATGCGTACCCTTGATCGCTTGAGCTGCACCGTCACCCTGCGCCTTGGCGGCATCCCCATGCCCCCCACGGTCATCACCGAGTCCCCTGCCGAAGCCCTGGCCGCGGTGGAGCGCTTCGGCAGCGCGGTGTTCAAACCCCTTTATACCTCCAAGGCCCGGGGCATGGAGGTCATCGATGACGGTCCAGACGCCCTGGCGCGCATTGCCGACTTCCAGGCCACCAACCCGGTGATGTACATCCAGCAGAAGATCGATATCCCGGGCCGCGATTTGGGCCTCGTCTTTTTGGGCGGCCGCTATCTCACCACCTATGCCCGGTGCAGCACCGACGCCAACGCCTGGAACACCACCACGGCTTCGGGCGGCAAATATGCCCCGGCCCAACCCGAACCGGAACTCATTGAACTGGCCCGCCGTGCCCAGGCCCTGTTCGGCCTCGATTTTACCTGTGTGGACATCGTGGAAACCGCCCAGGGGCCGCTGGTATTCGAGGTCTCGGCCTTTGGCGGCTTCCGCGGCATCCTTGAAGCCTGCGGCATGGATGCCGCCGGTCTGTACGCTGATTACGTCCTGGAGAAGATTCGTGCTCACCCAACCACGCATCGCTGATCTCGCCTTGGCCCTGGCAGCCAAATATCCCGTACGGGCGCATCTTTCCGTGCGCATGGCCGACCTCGTCCTTGGCGTGCACACCAATTCCACCGCCCTGCACACCGAGCTGACCCGCTATTTCCAGCCCTTCCTGGAGGAGGGCTCCCAGCCGCCTGCGGTGGAAATCTTCGCCGTGCAGGCGCCGGCGCCGGAGTTGGACGTGCCCTTCCGCATCAAACCGCCGGAACCGGGGAAGACCAAAATCAAGGAGGAATGGTTCGATACCGACGACGGCCGCATCGTGCGCAAACGGCTCACCGGGATGCTGTTCCTTTTTGGTGCCGGACATCACGTGGCCATAGGCGACTGCGAGGCCAACCCCAACCAGGTGATCAACTTCGTCAACAATCGCTTTTTGGAGTACCGCCTGCAGCACGGCGGGCTGCTCGCCCATGCCGCAGCGGTCATCCTGGGGCACCGCGGCGTGGCCCTGGCCGGATTCTCGGGCATGGGCAAATCCACCCTGGCCCTGCATCTGGTCACCGAAGGCGCCACTTTCGTCAGCAACGACCGCCTCGTGCTGGTGCGCCAGGAGGGCACCCTCCACGCCTTTGGCGTGGCCAAGCATCCACGCATCAATCCCGGCACCATCCTGGGGAATCCCGCCCTCGCCCCGCTGCTACCCGAGGCAGACCGCCAACGCTTCGCCGCCCTGCCTGCCGACGAGCTCTGGACCCTCGAGGCCAAGTACGACGCCCCCATCCACGAACTCTTCGGGGCCGACCGATTCCGCCTGGCCACCCCGCTCCATGCCCTGGCCATCCTCAACTGGCGGCGGGACAACACCCCGGTGCGGCTGCAGGCGGTGGACGTGAGTCGACGCCCTGACCTGCTGCCAGCCTTCATGAAAGACCCAGGACTCTTCTTCCTGGCCCCCACCTGGCAGCATCCCTCGCCAGCAGATTACGTATCGGCGCTCGAGGGCTGCCCGGTGTTCGAGATCTCCGGCGGGGTCAATTTTGCGCAAGCGGCCCGTCTCCTGCGCCAGGAGCTTAGTGCATGACCGAATTCTTCCTGCGCCGGCGTGTGCCCGTCCCCGATGCAGCGCGGGTAGCCTTATGCCGCCGCGCCCCGGAACTCGGACCGCGCATCCTCTTTTTCTCCGGCGGCACGGCCCTGCGGGAAACCAGCCAGACCCTCGTGGAGTACACCCATAACTCCATCCACCTCATCACGCCCTTTGACTCGGGCGGCAGCTCCGCAGTGCTGCGCCGCTACTTTGGCATGCCTGCGGTGGGCGATCTGCGCAACCGGCTCATGGCCCTGGCAGACCGCAGCCTCCACGGCTATCCGGAAATCTACGAACTCTTCGCCCACCGCCTGCCCAAGACAGCCCCGGACCACGAACTGCGCGCCACCCTCCACGCCCTGGCCGATGGCACCCATCCCCTTGTGCGGCGCATCCAAAACCCCATGCGCCGCATCATCCGCCGTCACCTGCGCGCCTTTGCCGTGCGCATCGACCAAAACTTCGACCTCAGAGGCGCGAGCATCGGTAACCTCATCCTCGCTTCCGGCTACCTCGAAGACGGTCGACACATGGACCCCATCGTCTTTCTCTACGCCCGCCTCATCCAGGCTCGGGGCGAGGTGCGTCTCGTGGTCAATGCCGATGCCCACCTGCGCGCCCGGCTCAAAAACGGGCGCACCGTCCTCGGCCAACACCAACTCACGGCCAAGGAAGTGCCCCCCCTGGAGGCCCCCATCGAGCATCTCGATTTGGTGGACCCCAACGGCCACGCCACCACCGTGAGCATCCGCCACAAAATCGCCCAGCTCATCACCAGCGCCGACCTCATCTGCTACCCCATCGGCAGTTTCTACACCTCACTCATCGCCAATCTCCTGCCCCAAGGCGTAGCCGAGGCCATCGCCGCCGCTGGATGCCCCAAGGTGTTCTTCCCCAACCCGGTCCCTGACCCAGAAACCGTAGGCATCACCTTGAGCGACCAAATACGCACCCTGCTCTGCCATGCCTGCCCGGCCAATACGCCTCCCAGCGAAGTCCTCAATGCCGTGGTCTTGGACCCCACGGCATCATACGCGGGCCGTGCCGAGGCCATCGATCTTCTCCGCTCGCTCCACGTGGACGTCCTGGAAATTCCACTGCTGAACGCAGAAAAGCGTGCCGATCCACGCCAGCTCTGCCACATTTTGATATCCATGGCCCGTTAACCCCTTTCTCGAGGAACCTCCTATGAGTAAAGACAAAGTATCCTTCCGTTGCATGCTCCCCCGGGAGCAGGTGGCCTGTTGGCTCGAATCGTTGGCCCAAGGAATCCGCAGCGGCTGCGTGCGTCTGGAAGGCAACGACGGCCGCGGACTCTGTCTTGCGCCGAGCCCAGTGTTTGAGGTAGAAGCCAAAGCCAAGCTCAAGGACGCGCGCGCCAAATTGGAAATGGAGCTGGAATGGACCACATCGGGTCCCTTGATGGGAGAACTCTAACACCATTGTGGAGGAAGTCTATGTCATCGGAAAAGATCCTGTGCTACGAAGGAGATCAATTGGCGTACATGGCTGGCATGACCCTCAAGGAATTGGCCGAAGGGTTCACGCAGCGGGCATTTTGCAACAAAGAGACCGGCCAGAGCGTGTGCGTTCCCAAAGAGGTGCATGTGGAATGGGAACTCAAACGCAAAGACTCCGGCAAGGTGAAGCTCGAAATCGAGATCAGCTGGCTGGAAAACAGCGCTGAAGAAACCAATTAGGCCCCTGCCGCCCCCCAGCCGCAGTGCTCGGGGGGCGGCCATGGTAACCACTTTCGCCGAGCGCAGGATTCTGCGGGGAGTGCTCGCCGCAACTTTGCCCTACTCCGGCGGCATCGGGCTCCCGGTCCCCGAGGCCGCTGCCAGCAGCCCTTCCACTTCCCGCACCCGCGCTGCAATGTCCGGGGCAGTGACCACCTCGCTCACCATGGCAACAGAGCGGGCCCCAGCCGCCAGCACCTGCGCAAGGTTGTGCCGGCAAATGCCGCCAATGGCCACAAAGGGAAGCGCCTGGGTGGCGGCGTGGCGCACGGCATCCAACCCCACAGGGGCGCACACGTCCTCCTTGGTGCTGGTGGGAAACACCGGCCCCACGCCGATGTAGTCCACGGGCAGAAAGAGCGCCGCCGTAGCCTGCGCCGGCCCATGGGTGGAAAGGCCAATGGCCATGTGCGGCCCTACCAAGCGGCGCACCACCTCCACCGGCATGTCGTCCTGCCCTACGTGCACGCCGTCGGCCTCCACCGCCAAGGCCAAATCGCAATGGTCGTTGACGATGAAGGCCGCGCCCAAGGCCCGGGTCATGCGCCGAATGGCCACGCATTCCTGATAGGCCTGAAGGCGCGAGACCCGCTTTTCCCGGTACTGGATGATGCGCGCCCCGCCTTCCAGCATGGCGGCCACCACCGCCACGGTGCTGCGCCCCTGCGAGAGGGCAAGCGCGGTAATACAATACAGCCCGCCGGAGAGAACCTGCTCGAGCACCTTTTCCCGTCCGCTCATGATCAATCCTCCGTGCCGCTATCATTCCCCACAATCCATCCCACAACCACGTCCGCCTGCAAGGCCGCCGCGGCAGTGACCCGGGGGGCAAGGGGTGGTGTGGCGCCTGCGCAGGGCGTACATTCGTCGCCCACCACCACCAGCCGCCCCAATCGCCGCACCGCAAGCCCCGCCCCCACGCCGCCGATGCCTGAGGCGCTCACCACCCGGAACCCTGCCGCCACGGCCGCCTCCACCAGGGCCGCCTTGGTGGCGGCGTCGTCCACGGCCTCCACCACCGCCGTACAGCCTGCAGCAAGACGGGGGAGCGCATCCGGGGCCACGAACTGCGGCACCAAGGTCACCCCCATCTGCGGCCGGATCCGCTGCAGCAGCTCCCCCAAGGCCACGGCCTTGAGACGCCCCACATGCTCAGGAAAGTACGGCTGGCGGGAGAGGTTTGCGGCCTCCACCCGGTCTGCGTCCGCCAGCACCAAGTGGCCCACCCCGCTTCGGGCCAGGAGCAAAGCCACGTGCGCCCCGAGTCCTCCGAGCCCCACCACCAGGACCCGCGCCGCCTCCAGGCGCGCTCGGGCCGCACTAGGCAAATCCGGCGGCATCCAGCTCATGCGGCCCTCGGCACCGCTTTTCCCACCAGGGGCTGCCAATCCTTGAACACCGGCTGCAGCCCCTGGCTGTGGAGCATGGCCGCCACCTCGGCCACGGAACGAGTGTCATTGATGACAAATTGCTCACTGCCCTCCACCTCGCCCACAGACGTGCGCACCCCGGCCGAGAGCTTGGTCACCGCCAGCCCCACCAATCCGTCACGCAGGCGCGGGGCCTCGCGGGTGGAAAGGGTGATCCCCGCACAGGGCAGCGCCAGGCGCAAGGCCAAAATGGCCTGGACGAACTGCCGGTCCGCGACCGGATGCGGGGCGGCAAAGCCGCCGGCATGGGGGCGCAGACGCGGCAGCGACACCCCGATCTCCACCCCGGGAAAGCGCTCCAGCAGATACCGGGCATGGGCCACCAGGGCGAGCACGTCCTGCCGCCAGGGGGCAAGCCCCAAGAGCGCGCCCAAGGTGATCGAAGGCATCCCCGCGTGGGCGGCCCGGGACGGGGCATCCAGGCGCCAGGCGTAGTCCGCCTTGGGGCCTGCGGGGTGCATGGCGCGGTAGACCTCGGGGTCGTAGGTCTCCTGATAGAGCGTCAGACCAGTGACGCCGGCCTCCACGGCGGCGCCGTAGTGCGCCGTCGCCAACGGGAAGACCTCCAGGGCCAGGCCGGGAAAGCGCGGGGCCAGCAGGCGTACGCAGTCCACGATGTAGTCCACCCCGGCCCGGCGCGGGGCCTCGCCCGTAAGGAGGAGGAGATGCCGCAGGCCTGTGGCGGCGATGCGCTCCCCTTGAGCCGCCACCTCCTCCAGGGAGAGTTTGCGCCGGGGCATGGTCACGTGGGCGGCATAGCCGCAGTAGCGGCAGCGATTCTCGCAGTAGTTGGCCACATAGAGCGGGGTGAACAGCAGCCGCGCCCGGCCGAAGTGCCGCAAGGTGCGCTCCGCGGCCGCGGCGGCCATGTCCTCGAGCATGGCTTCGGCAGCAGGCGAAAGCAGCGCCGCCACGGCATCGAGACGCGGCCAGGCCTGCCCCAAGGCCCGGGATACGGCCGCCGCTGACGCGGTAAAAGCGGCGTCCGGAAACTGCGGGGGCTGCCACAGGGAGCTCACAGTTCCCCCACAAAGCCGGTGAGCGGCGAGGAAGCGCTGGCCTGCCACCGGGCCGCAGGCATTCCCGACAGATAGGCCAAACGGCCGGCCTGAACCCCCAAGGCAAAGGCCTGGGCCATGGTCACCGGGTCTTCGGCCGTGGCGATGGCGGTATTCACCAGGCAGGCCGCAGCGCCCATCTCCATGGCCTCGGCGGCGTGGCTTGGCCGACCAAGGCCGGCGTCCACGATGATGGGGACCTCGGTGATTTCTTCCAGCAGGATGCCGATCATCTCCCGCGTGGCAAGCCCGCGATTGGAGCCGATGGGTGCGCCCAAAGGCATGACCGCCGCCGCGCCGGCGGCCACCAGGGCGCGGGCGGCGTAGAGATCCGGATTCATGTAGGGCAGCACCACGAAGCCCTCCTGCGCCAAGACCTCCGTCGCCCGGATGGTGGCCTCGTTGTCCGGAAGCAGATGGCGGGCGTCGCGAATGATCTCGATCTTCACCCAATTGCCGCAGCCCATGGCCCGGGCCAGGCGCGCCAGGCGCACGGCCTCGTCCGCACTGCGCGCCCCGGAGGTATTGGGCAGCAGGATCATATGCTTGGGGACATGGGCCAGCACCCCGACATCCGGGGCGTCCAGATCCACCCGCCGCAAGGCCACGGTGATGACCTCGGCCTTGGCGGCCGCGCATACCGCCGGAATCTGCGACTCATCGCCGAACTTGCCTGTGCCCAAAAACAGCCGGCTGGTCAGACGCCGACCGCCGAGCTCCCAGAAATCGTCCATCATCATCCGCCTCCCACGAAACGCACCAGCTCCACCCGGCTTTGCGGCTGGAGGACCAAGCGCCCCCACTGCTCCCGGGGGACGATCTCCCCATCCACCTCCGCCACCACCGGCGCCTGCCCAAGGCCAAGGTCGTCCAGGACCTGCCGCAAAGTGGCCCCTGCCGCGACGGTCATCTCCCGACCATTGACGACGATCTGCATCCAGGATCCTCCCCTGTACCAAAGTGATCTACTGGTCCGGCGCCCTGGCCCAGGACCCTCTTGGCGCCGGCAGTCAGTGCCCGCTGGAGATACCCATGCGCCCGGGCGGTCGCTTCCGGCACGCCCAAGCCCTGGGCGAGCCCTGCGGCGATGGCCGAAGCCAACGTACAGCCCGTACCATGGGTATTGGGGGTGGGAAGGCGCGGGGCGACCATCCGCTGCGCCCCGTGCGGACCCACCAGCACGTCTTCGCACACCGCCCCTGTGCCGTGCCCGCCCTTGAGGAGCACGAAACGCGGCCCCATGGCGCGCAGGTCCTGAGCGGCGCAAATGTCTCCCGCCGCCACTTCCCGGCCCAGGAGTACTGATGCCTCAGGAAGATTGGGGGTGAGCACCCAGGCGCGGGGAAGGAGCAGCTCGCGCACAGCGGCCGCCGCGGCCTCAGACACCAGACGATCGCCGCTTTGGGCCACCATCACCGGATCCACCACCACCGGCACCGCAGGCATGCGCTCCAGGGTCGCGGCCACCAGCTCCACCACCGCTGGGTCCGCGAGCATCCCGGTCTTCACCGCCGCCACCGGGATGTCCTCGAGCACGGCCTCCACTTGGGCGGCCACCATGTCCAGCGGCACGGGATGCACGGCCCGCACCCCTCGGGTGTTTTGTGCCGTCACCGCCGTGATCACGGTGAGGGCATACGCGCCCAAGGCGGCGCAGGCCTTGAGATCGGCCTGAATGCCGGCCCCGGCGCACGAGTCCGACCCGGCGATGACGAGCACCGTGGCATAGGGATGCAGCGACGACCCGCTCATGCGGATGCCTCCTGGGCGGACGAAGCAGCGCTGCAGCTTTGACGGCACTGGGCAAAACGCCGCACCGCGCACAGATCGCCGCACATGGTGCATGTGGACGCAGGATCCTCTGGGTGGAGCAGGGCATACCGGGAACGCGCCGTGGCTGGGTCCAGGGCCAAGCGAAACATCCCCTCCCAATCCAAGGCCGCCCGACAGGCGGACATCTCGCGGTCCCGGGCCACCGCTGCCGGCACCCCCCGGGCCACGGCCGCGGCATGGGCCGCAATGCGCGCCGCCACCACACCCTGACGGATGTCGTCTTCCCCGGGCAGGCCCAAATGCTCCGCCGGGGTGACCACGCAGAGGAAGTCCGCCCCCGCCATGGCCGCAAGCGTGCCGCCAATGGCGGCCACCAGATGGTCGTAGCCTGGGGCCACATCCGTCACCAAAGGCCCGAGCACGTAGAACGGCGCACCGTGGCACAGGCGCTTTTCCAGCAGCACATTGGCCGCCACCTGGTCTGCAGGCACATGCCCTGGGCCCTCGATCATGGCCTGCACACCAGCGGCCCGCGCCCGCCGGGCAAGCTCGCCCAAGAGGATGAGCTCCTCCACCTGGGCGGCATCGGTGGCGTCGCAGCCTGCCCCAGGCCGCAGCCCATCCCCAAGGCTCAAGGTGACGTCAAAGCGCCGGGCGATGTCCAGCAGGCGGTCATAGCCGGTGAGCAGCGGATTCTCCTTGCCGTGGGCCGTCATCCACTGCGCGAGGATGGTGCCTCCCCGGCTCACCATGCCGCAGACCCGATCCATGGCCAGCTCCACGGCGCGGCGGGTGACCCCGCAATGCACGGTGATGTAGTCGAGCCCCTGGGCGCATTGGTCCTCGATGGCGGCAAAGAGCTCGTCTTCGGTCATGTCCGGGATCTCGCGCCCCTGGGCGAGGAGGTCCGCAGCCACGGCGTAAATGGGCACC
This sequence comes from Thermodesulfomicrobium sp. WS, assembly GCF_027925145.1. Taxonomy (GTDB): domain Bacteria; phylum Desulfobacterota; class Desulfovibrionia; order Desulfovibrionales; family Desulfomicrobiaceae; genus Thermodesulfomicrobium. Next base: position 1,015,135 of record NZ_AP027130.1, on the reverse strand, counting down.
GCGCCCACCATGACCGGGCTCTCGGCAAGGATGCGCCGGCGGATGGCCGCAAGCTGCGGCCCGGTGGAGAGATCCATGACGCTGTGTGCGCCCGCCTCCACCGCGGCCCAGAGTTTGCGCACCTCGGCATCCATATCCTCGTCTGCCGGAGAAGAGCCGATGTTGGCGTTGACTTTGGGCGTCAGGCCCGCGCCGATGCCTTCGGGGACGAACTCACGGCGGGTGTTGTGGGGGATCACGATGTGGCCCTGGGCGATGCCGTCACGCACGCGCTCCGGGGGCACCCCCTCCTTGCGGGCCACCTGCTCCATGGCCCACGTGATCTTGCCGGCGATGGCAGCTTCCAATAGGGTCATAACTCCTCCAAAAAGTTGAGCCGCCACCCGACTGGGTAGCGGCTCAAAGACCAGAAGGAGTTCATGGCGCCCCGACAAGTCTTCTACCGTTTCCCTCCGCTGGTATGACCCAGATCAGGTGGTGAGGGTATACTCTCAGGCCCGAAGGCCACCCCTAACGATAGACACGAGTTCCGTGTAGAACCAAACCCCATGCGCTGTAAAGTAAAAAGTCAGTTTTGCATCAATTCCCGTAATGCCGAGAGGATACCGCTCTTGGTCAGGCCCAAGTCATGGCGCAGCTCGTCCTGGGTGCCATGGCCCACGAAGCGGTCCGGCACCCCGAGACGCCGCACCCGGCGGCCGTGCAAAAGGTCACGGTCCGCCAAAAGCTCCAGCACCGCCGAGCCAAATCCGCCCAGGAGGCACCCCTCCTCGGCCAGGAGGATGCGCCGGTGCTGGGCGACCAAGGCCGCAATCTGCTGCTCCGCCAGGGGCTTGACGAAGCGGGCGTCGAATACCGCCACGCTCCGGCCGTCCTCTTCGGCCAGACAGTGGGCTGCCGCCAGGGCCGGCAGTACCCGGCTGCCCACGGCGATGATCAGCGCGTCCGTTCCAGGGCGCAAAAGCTCTCCCTCGCCCACAGCAATGGGTGTCGGGTCATCCACGAGCGCCTCGCCCGAACCCACGCCGCGAGGATAGCGCACCGCCACCGGGGTACCCAAGGCAACGGCCGTTACCAGCATGCGCTGGAGCTCAGGCTCACTGCGCGGGGCCATGAGGGTCAGATTGGGGATGTGGCGCAAGTAGGCCAGGTCAAAGACGCCGTGATGGGTGGCGCCGTCCTCGCCCACCAGCCCGGCGCGGTCGAGACACAAGACCACCGGCAGGTTCTGCAGGCAGACGTCGTGGACGATCTGGTCGTAGGAGCGCTGCAGGAAGGTGGAGTAGATGGCCACCACCGGCCGCAGTCCCTGGGAGGCCAGGCCTGCGGCAAAGGTCACGGCATGCTGCTCGCAGATACCCACGTCGAAGAAGCGCTCTGGAAAGCGCCGGGCAAACTCGGTGAGCCCCGTGCCTTCGGGCATGGCGGCGGTGATGGCCACGATGCGCGCATCCTCTTCTGCCAAGCGGCACAAGGTCTGGCCAAAGACATCGGTATAGCTGGGAAGCGCGCACGGGGCGAATTTGCGCGCCATGCCGGTCTCGGGCTCGAAGCATCCCACACCGTGGAAATACACCGGGTTGGCCTCGGCCGGGGCATAGCCCTTCCCCTTTTTGGTGAGCACGTGCACCAAGATGGGGCCTTCCAAGGTTGCGGCTTGGGCCAGGACCCGTTCGAGCATGCGCACGTCATGGCCCTGGATGGGGCCGATGTAGGAAAAACGAAAGGCCTCGAAGAGTATGCCCGGGGTAAAGAAGCTCTTGAGTGAGTCCTCGGCACGGCGGGCATATTCGGCCAGGTCGTCGCCAATGACCGGCACCTGGCGCATGACGGCCTCCACCTCGCGCTTGAAGCGCTGCACCCAGCGTTTGGAGAGCTTGCGGCTGAGAAAGGACGACAGTGCCCCCACATTGCGGGAAATGGACATCTCGTTGTCATTGAGGACCACGATGAGGTCCCGGCCGAGGCCACCGGCCTGATTGAGGCCCTCATAGGCGAGCCCGGCGGTCATGGAGCCGTCGCCGATGACGGCCACGGTCTTGTGGGGTTTTCCGGCCAAATCCCGGGCCACGGCCATGCCCAGGGCCGCTGAAATGGAGGTGGACGAATGCCCTACGGCAAAGTGATCGAACGGGCTTTCGTCCGGCCGTGGGAAACCGCTGATCCCGCCCTTTTGCCGCAAGGTATGGAATTGGGGCAGCCGCCCGGTCAGCAGCTTATAGGCATAGGCCTGATGCCCCACGTCCCAGATGATGCGATCCACCGCAGGATCGAAGACGCGCAGCAAGGCAATGGTGAGTTCCACCACGCCCAGGGAAGGGGCAAGATGGCCGCCGTTGGTGGCCACGGTCTGGATAATGACCTCCCGAATCTCCGCCGCCAAGGCGCCCAGCTGGTTTTCCGGCAGTTGGCGCACCATTTTGGGCGAATCCACAGCGGCAAGGAGGGGAAACTTTTCCACGGTCATTGGCTCCGCTCCATGAGGTACTGGGCAAGACGGCGCAAAAACACCGCCTGGGGATGGTCGCCATAGGGGGCAAGGGCGGCCACTGCCTGGTCGATGCTCTGCTGCGCCAAGGCGCGGCTCTGCTCCATGCCCAGCACCGCGGGATAGGTGCTTTTGCCCTGGCGCTCGTCACTGCCGACGGGTTTGCCCAAGGTGGAGGTATCTCCCACCACGTCGAGGATGTCATCGGTGATCTGAAACGCAAGGCCCAGATGGTGACCGTAGCATTGGGCCCGCTCCGTATCGCCCCCGGCAAGCAGCGCGCCCGCCACGCACGCTGCGGCGATGAGCGCCCCGGTCTTTTTGCGGTGCATGGACTGGAGGGCGGACAGGTCGGCACGCTTGCCGGTGAGTTCCATGTCCAGCATCTGGCCGCCCACCATGCCGCGAGGACCTGCCGCCTCAGCCACGATACTCACGGCAGCCAGCACCCGAGATGCCTCCAGCGGCGTTCGGGCCATCACCAAAAAGGCCTCCGTGAGCAGGCCGTCGCCCGCCAAAATGGCTGTAGCCTCGTCGAACTGCTTGTGGCAGGAGGGTTTGCCCCGGCGCAGGTCGTCGTTGTCCATGGCGGGTAAGTCATCGTGAATCAGAGAATAGGTGTGGATGCACTCCAGGGCGCAGGCGAAGTCGAGCACATCCGAAGCCGCCAGCCCTTCGAGCTCCGCCCAGGCCAGCACCAAGGCCGGCCGCAGACGCTTGCCGCCGGCACAAAGCGAATACTCCATGGCCTCGCGCAGGCGCCCAGGCACTGCGCCGTCCGCAAACAGCGTGACCAATCGGTTTTCCACCAGCCGCGCCCGCTGCCGCAGGGCCTCCTTCAGGGCAGCAGCGTCCATCACGCCTCCTCCTGGCGCATGGCCTCTTCCACCACCAGACGCGCCTGTTTGAGTTCTTCGTCGCATTGCCGGCATAGACGCATGCCTTCCTGAAAAAGCTGCATGCCCTCCTCCAGCGGCACCTCCGGGTCCTCCAAACGGGCCACGATGGCCCGCACCCGGGCCAGACGCTCCTCAAAATGCATCTCGCTCATACCTCCTCCACCACCACGCCAAAGGCGCCGTCATGCATACCGACCTGGAGGCGCTCCCCGGGCCGCACCGCGCCTGCAGAGCGCAGCACCTGCCCGTTGCGCCGCACCACGGCAAACCCCCGCGCCAGGGGCGCGGCCGGGTCCAGGGCCGAAAGCCGCGCCGAGAGTACGGCGGCTTCCCGGGCTTTGCGCTCCCAAAGGGCCGCACCTGCCCGCGCCAAGTGGTCCGTGGCCTGGCGCACGGCATCATCCGCCCGGCGCACCCGCTCCGGCCCCCAGAACTCCAGGCGGCGACCCAAACCGGCAAGCTTCTCGTGCTCCCGATGCACCCGGGCAAGGCCCGCCTGCTGCAGCCGCTGCCGAAGCCGCGCCACCTCCAGGCCAGCGCGCTGCACCCGCAACGCCGGCGACACCCACGCAAGCCGCTCCCGCGCCATGGTCAGGGCTTGGGCCGCACGCCCCAGATGACTGCGCACGGCCCGCCCCAGCCCCAAGGCCGCATCGTCGAGCCGCTGCGCCAAGACCTCGCGGTCTTCCCACAAGAGCTGGGCTGCATGGGTGGGGGTAGCGGCGCGAAGATCCGCGGCAAGATCTGCCAGGGTGGTGTCCACCTCGTGCCCCACGCCGGTCACCACCGGCACCGGGCATGCGGCAATGGCCCGCACCACCGTTTCGGTGTTGAAGGCCCACAGGTCCTCCAGGGAGCCGCCACCGCGAAGGAGCACCACCACCTCGGCCCAGGCGTCCGCCGCCACCTGAGCCAAGGCGTATTGCAAGCGCGGCGGTGCCTCGTCGCCCTGTACCGGCGAGGCATACACACGCACCACCGCGCCAAGGCCGCGGGTGCTTGCCACCCGCACAAAGTCCTGCAGCGCCGCCCCCTGCGGGGCGGTGACCACCGCTACCCGCCGGGGATTGCGCGGCACCGGCCGCTTGCGCGCCGCGTCAAAAAGCCCCTGCGCCCCCAATTGGTTCTTGAGGGTCTCCAGGGCCAGGGCGAGCGAGCTCACGCCCGCATCCTGCACCACTTCCGCCACCAATTGGTACACCCCGCGGGGGGCATAGGCGGTGATGCGCCCGGCCACCAAGGTCTCCCGCCCCTCTTCCGGGAGCAGTGTCTGCGGGGACGTGCCCACCTCTTCGAAGACCTCGCCCGTCACCGGGTCTACCAGGGCGGCACCCCCTTGGCGGCCGCGGAACCACACCACCGGCAGCACCGACTCGCCGTCGCGCAAGGTAAAATACACGTGTCCGGACAGCGGCCGACTCACATTCACCGCCTGGCCCCGTACCCACACGAAAGGAAACTCCCCTTCCAGCACCGAGCGCAGGGCCGAGGTGAGCTCGCTTACGCCAAAGACGTGCACCAGCCCTCCAGCACTTCGGCCCGCCAGGCAAGGATGGCCTGCACCGCCGCATCCGCGGGCAACTCCTGGCGAACGCCGGTGCGCCGGTCCTTGACCTCCACCACGCCCCGCGCCAGGCCCTTGGCGCCGACGATGACCTGCATGGGCGCACCCAGCAGATCTGCCTCGCTGAACTTCACCCCAGGCCGCTCGTCGCGGTCGTCCAGCAGGGTATCGATACCCTGGGCCGTGAGGGCGTCGTGGATCTCCTGGGCCAGGGCACGGGGCGCCTCTTCACGCACGGACAAGGGAAGCACATGGATTTCGAAGGGCGCCACCGGCGGCGGCAGGATCATGCCGGCGTCGTCGTGGTTCTGCTCGATGCACGCGGCCAGCACCCGGCTTACCCCGATACCGTAGCATCCCATGATCATGAGGCGCTCACGGCCGTTCTCATCGAGGAAGGTGGCGTGCATGGCCTCGGAGTATTTGGTCCCCAATTTGAATACGTGTCCCACCTCGATGCCCCGCACCAGTTCCACGGCCCCGCCGCAAGCCGGGCAGGGATCCTCCGGAGTGATGGTGCGCAGGTCTGCACAGGCTGTGGCCACCACATCCCGGCGCAGGTCCACATGCCGCAGATGCGTATCCGCGGCGTTGGCGCCGCATACGTAATCCGTGCCCAGCATGAGCTCCTGATCCACGTAGATGGGCACGCCCGAAAGCCCTACCGGGCCGGCAAAGCCCACCGGCGCACCGGTGGCCCGCTCCACCACCTCGGGGGAGGCCAAGTCCACGGTGACCGCGCCGAGCATATTCTTCACCTTCACCACATTGGCCTCACGGTCGCCGCGCACCAGCACCGCCACAAGGTGCCCATCGGCTTCCATGAGCACGGTCTTGATCACCGCCTGCGGGGGGAGCCCCAAAAATGCCGCCACTTCTTCCACAGTGCGCGCCCCCGGAGTGGCCACGGGCTCCACGGCCGGACACGAAGGCAACTCGGAAACGCGTGCAGCAATACGAACCTCTGCCTTCTCCACATTGGCCGCGTACGCGCACTGGCGGCATACGGCCAAGGTGTCTTCCCCGGTTTCGGCAAGCACCATGAACTCATGGGAGAAACTCCCACCAATGGAGCCCGTGTCCGCCGCCACGGCCCGAAAACGCAGACCAAGGCGGGTAAAGATGCGGGTGTAGGCGTCGTACATGGCCTGATAGCTGGCATCAGCCCCGGCCTCGTCGCGGTCAAAGGAGTAGGCGTCCTTCATGATGAATTCACGGCCCCGCATGAGGCCAAAGCGCGGCCGGATCTCATCCCGAAACTTGGTCTGGATCTGGTACATATTGATGGGAAGCTGCCGGTAGGAGCGCACTTCATCCCGCACCAAGGAGGTCACCACCTCTTCATGGGTAGGGCCGAGGCAATAGTCGCGGTCGTGGCGGTCCCGCAGGCGCAGCAGTTCCTTGCCGTAATGCTCCCAGCGGCCGCTTTCCTGCCAGAGATCTGCGGGTTGGACCATGGGCATGAGGATCTCCTGCGCGCCGGCAGCATTCATTTCCTCACGCACGATGCGGCTGATCTTCTCGAGCGAGCGCAATCCGAGGGGCAAATACGTATAAATGCCCGAGGTGATCTTGCGAATCATGCCTGCGCGCAGCAAAAGCTTGTGGCTCACCACTTCGGCTTCCGCCGGAGTTTCCTTGAGCGTAGGGATGTAGAGGCGACTTTGCAGCATAACGACTCCTTAACAATGTTCCGAGGCTCGACGCTCGGCCAAAAAGAGATCCAATTCCTGTAAAAATGCAGGGATCAAGGCTTCGCCGCGCACCTTCCGAACCACCGCGCCCTTCTTGAAGACAATGCCGCAATCCCGGCCGCCGGCGATACCGATATCCGCTTCCCGCGCTTCGCCCGGCCCATTGACCACACAGCCCATGACCGCCACTGTAAAAGGTTCCGTTACATTGGCCAGATGCGCCTCCACTGCGGACGCAAGTGCTTCAAGGTCGATTTCCGTGCGGCCACAGGTGGGGCAGCTCACGATCTCCGGACCGCGGCGGCGCAACCCAAGACAGCGGAGGATCTCCCACGCCACGGTCATCTCCCGCAAAGGGTCCCCCGTCAGGGAAACCCGGATGGTGTCGCCGATGCCTTCGGCAAGCAGCATGCCGATGCCCAAGGCCGATTTGACGGCCCCGCGCAAAGGTGTCCCCGCCTCGGTCACGCCAAGGTGCAACGGGTAGTCCACAAGCGCGCTCATCCTGCGGTAGGCAGCCACGGTCACCGGCACCGAGGAGGACTTGAGGGAAATCTTGATGGCACCAAAGCCCCGCTCTTCCAAAAGGCGCACATGGCGCAAGGCCGCCTCCACCAGGGCATCCGCCGTAGGGCCGCCGCAGCGCTCCAGGATGTCCTTGGGGATGGACCCGGAATTGGCCCCCACGCGAATGGGGATCCCCGCGGCCTTGGCCGCGTCCACCACCCGCTCCACCTGCGGGCCGATATTGCCGGGATTGATGCGCAAGCCCGCCACCCCGGCCTCGACTGCGGCCACGGCAAGACGCCCATCGAAGTGGATGTCCGCCACCACCGGAAGCGGCGACTGGCGGCACACGGAGGCGAGAGCCTCGGCAGCGCGGGCATCGGGTACCGCCACACGGGCGATCTCACAGCCCGCCTGGGCCAAGGCGACAATCTGCGCCAGCGTGGCGTCCACGTCTCGGGTATCGGTGTTGGTCATGGACTGGACCCGCACCGGGGCGCCGCCCCCCACAGCTACAGGGCCAAGATGCACCACACGGGTGCTCCGGCGAGAAGGAGAAAATGCGTTCATGGCCAAGGAGCCCTATCCCAAGGCCGACCGGAAGCCAAGCCGCATCCGGGGCTGTTACCGGACAATGGTATTTTCCGGTAACAAATGGGCGCACGCGTTTTGACTTCCCCTTCGGGCGCAGGTACAAACCGTACTCGCCCCCGGGCTCGACCTTCGAGGTGGTTTATGACACGCAAGAAGCTGCCCATCGGCATCCAGACCTTTGCCGAGATCCGGCGCGAAGGATATTACTACGTGGACAAGACGCCCTTTGTGGCGGCGCTTGCCGAAAGCGGCAAATACTATTTTCTCTCCCGGCCCCGGCGCTTCGGCAAATCCCTCTTCCTCGACACCCTGGCCGAGGCCTTTGCCGGCAATCGCACGCTCTTCACCGGCCTGTATTTGGAAAATCATTGGGATTGGGAGAAGCGCCACCCGGTGATCCGCATCAGCTTTGCCTCCGGCCAACTCCAAAGCCGGGCGGAATTGGAGGCCCGTATCTGGGAGCAACTCCACAATACCGCGGCGCAGCTTGGGGTGACCTCTTCCAAGGAAACCATCGTCGGCTTTTTCGAGGACATCATCATCGGTGCGGCAAAACGCTTTGGAGAGCGGACCGTGGTCCTGGTGGACGAATACGACAAACCCATCCTCGATAACCTCACCCGCCCGGAGATCGCCGCCGAGATGCGCGAGGGCCTGCGCAATCTCTACTCCGTGCTCAAGGGCCGGGACGCGGATCTGCGCTTCGTGTTTTTGACCGGGGTCTCCAAATTCAGCAAGGTGAGCCTCTTTTCCGGGCTCAACAACCTGCGCGATATCATCCTTTCCGAAGAATTCAGCGCCCTCTGCGGCTACACCGAGGAAGACCTGGACACGGTCTTTGCCCCGGAATTTACTGCAGCAGCGCAGGAGGGGCGCCCCCTTTCCCGGGAAATGGTGCGCGACTGGTATAGCGGCTATAGCTGGGGCGGATCGCAGCGGGCCCGACTTCGAAGGGATTGACGGCTGAGCCGTCATCAACCCGTGGTTGACCAGCTCATGAAAATCCTCTTCATCCACCAAAACTTCCCCGGCCAGTTCAAGTTCCTGGCGCCGGCTTTAGCCCAGCACGGTCACACCGTGGTGGCCATGACCATGCAGAACACCGACGCCCGCCAGTGGCAGGGGGTGAAGCTCACGCCCTACTCGGTCAGCCGCGGCACTACACCCGGGGTGCATCCGTGGGTGGGCGACTTCGAGACCAAGACCATCCGCGGCGAGGCCTGCTTTCGCACCGCGATGCAGCTCAAGGCCCAGGGCTTTGCGCCAGATGTCATCATCGCCCACCCCGGCTGGGGCGAGAGTCTGTTCGTGAAGGAAGTCTGGCCCCAGGCGAGGCTGGGTATCTACTGCGAGTTCTTCTACCACGCGCACGGGGCGGATGTGGGCTTTGATCCGGAGTTTGCCAACCCTGACCCCGGCGAGGCCTGCCGGGTACGCCTCAAAAACCTCAACAACCTGCTGCACTTCGAGATGGCGGATGCGGGACTCTCCCCCACCCACTGGCAGGCGAGCACCTTCCCCGAGCCTTTCCGGGGTAAGATCACCGTGGTGCATGATGGGATCGACACCCAGACAGTTGCGCCCAACCCGGCGGTGAGCCTGACCCTTACAACCCAGCAGGGTCATCAGCGCACGCTCACCCGCGCCGATGAAGTGATCACCTTCGTGAACCGTAACCTGGAGCCCTACCGCGGCTTTCACATCTTCATGCGCGCGCTGCCGGAGATTTTGACGCGCCGCCCCAACGCGCACGTGCTCATCGTTGGCGGCAGTGGCGTCTCCTACGGCACAGCGCCCGACCCCAAGCGCCACGGGGGACTCACCACCTGGCGCGACATCTTCACCGCCGAGGTGCGCCCGAAGATCCCCGATGCCGACTGGGCGCGGGTGTATTTTCTCGGCACCATCCCATACCAGTATTTCATTTCGCTCCTGCAGCTCTCCACGGTGCACGTCTACCTGACCTACCCATTTGTGCTGTCCTGGAGCCTCTTGGAAGCGATGAGCGCTGGCTGCGCGATTGTGGCGAGCGACACAAAGCCGCTGCACGAGGCGATCCGCCACGACGAGACAGGACGGCTAGTCGATTTCTTTGACGTCGCAGGGCTGGCCAACGCAGTCTGCACACTGCTCGATGACCCTCCCGCCCGGGAGCGCCTCGGCCGCAATGCCCGGGCGTTCGCGCAGGCCAATTACGACCTCAAGTCCACGTGCCTGCCGCGGCAGTTGGCGTGGGCGGAGGTGCTGCGATGAGGCCGGAACTTCGGCCCCCCCACGGTGTTCGCCAAAGCCCTCAACAACGTGGATGTCCAATAGTTCGGATTCCCGCCGAGACCAGCCGCCCCGGCGGGAAAGGAAGGTCATTGTTTGGCGTCTGCGGGCGCAGCAGGTTTTGCCTCTGCTTGCGGCGCACTCACGGTGAGCATGTCCTGAATCTTGAGGAAGGTTGCCTCCCCGATGCCTTTCACTTCTTTGATTTCCTCAATGGAAGCAAACGGCTTCTTCTGGCGGTATTCGATGATGCGTCCGGCAATCACAGGACCAATGCCGGGAAGTGTCTCTAATTGCGCCTGGTTTGCCGTATTGATGTCAATCTTCTCCGCAGCCATGGCCACTCCACCGATCATCAAGACGAGCACCAGAAATGCCACCCGAATCCATGGATACATACAGGACCTCCTTGCAAAAGAAATGTTTTTTTCTCCACAAAAGGAATTCGTGCCTTCTTTCCAGAAAATTTCCTGTTTTTGTCAAGGGGGGCATCATGACATTTGTTACCGGACAATGATATTGTCCGGTAGCAGATGGGCGCACGCGTTTTGACTTCCCCATCGGGCGCAGGTACAGGAAATGCCCAAACCGTACTCGACCCGAACTCGACCTTCGAGGTGGTTGATGGCGCGCAAGAAACTGCCCATCGGCATCCAGACCTTTGCCGAGATCCGGCGCGAAGGCTACTACTACGTGGACAAGACGCCCTTTGTGGCGAGCCTTGCCGAAAGCGGGAAGTACTATTTTCTCTCCCGGCCGCGGCGCTTTGGCAAATCCCTCTTCCTCGACACCCTGGCCGAGGCCTTTGCAGCAAACCGCGCGCTCTTCTCCGGCCTGTACCTGGAAAATCATTGGGATTGGGAGAAGCGCCACCCGGTGGTGCGCATCTCCTTTGCCGAAGGGCAACTCCAGAAGGCTGCCCAATTGGAAGAACACATCCACGAGATCCTGACGGAAAATGCCCGGCGTCTTGGGGTGGCTATCGACCCTGCGCCCAAAGGCGTCCACCTGCGCTTCGGCCAACTCATCACCCGCGCCGCAGAGACACATGGACGCCAGGCCGTGGTGCTCGTGGACGAATACGACAAACCCATCCTCGATAACCTCACCCACCCGGAGATCGCCGCCGAGATGCGCGAGGGTCTGCGCAATCTCTACTCCGTACTCAAGGGCCGGGATGCGGATCTGCGCTTCGTGTTTTTGACCGGGGTCTCCAAATTCAGCAAGGTGAGCCTCTTTTCCGGGCTCAACAACCTCTACGACCTCACCTTGGATGCCTCAGTGGCTACCATCTGCGGCTACACCGAAGAAGATCTGGACACGGTCTTTGCCCCGGAATTCGCCGCGGCAGCGGCCGAAGGCACTCCACTTCCCCGCCAGCAGGTGCGCGACTGGTACAACGGCTACCGCTGGGGAAGCGAAACAACGGTGTACAACCCCTTTGACGTGCTGCTGCTCTTGCGGCAGCGCGAGTTCCGGGCCTGGTGGTTCGAGACCGCCACCCCGCGCTTTCTCGTGCAGTGGCTGGCCCGCCACCGCTTCTACACCCCGCAGCTGGAGCGCTTGTACGCCAGCGAGCAGCTGCTCTCCGCCTTCGATGTGGAGCACATCGAGCCCGAGGCCCTGCTCTGGCAGACCGGATACCTCACCTTCACCGGCGTGCACGACTATGACGGCGTGAAAGAGTACCAGCTGGGCGTGCCCAACCGGGAAGTGCGCATGGCCCTCAACGAAGCACTCCAGCAGGTATGGCTCCCCACGCGGCCCCGGCAAAGCCTGGGCGAGATCTTCCGCATCCTGCGCGCCGGCGACGCAGCGGCCCTGCACGAGCACTTCCAGCGCCTCTATACCAGCATCCCGACGGACTGGTACCGCAAAAGCCCCATCGCCCAGTACGAAGGCTACTTCGCCAGCGTGTTCTACAGCCACCTGGCAAGCCTGGGGCTCCCCATGACCGCGGAGGACACCTCGCTGCAGGGCCGGCTGGACCTCATGCTGCGCGCCGGATCTACCGTATGGCTCTTTGAATTCAAGGTGGTAGAAGGCGACGCCCCCACCGGCGAGGCCCTGGCGCAGCTCATAGGCCGCGACTATGCCGCCAAGTACCGCACTGCACCGGAGGTGGAAAGGCTCCTGCAAGTCGGGGTGGAATTCAGCGCAAGCCGGCGCCAGATCGTGGGCTGGGAGGTGGCGTGAGCCCAAGGACAAAGACAGCACAAAGTGGATGTCCAAAAGTCCCTCTCAAAGTCCCTCGACAGTGTCTGGCCGCTCCAGTACCGGCCGCGGCATGGAACGCTTCCGCCGTCGTATCCCTGTCTTGGCTGCTGGCGTGGCCGTGGACATCCTCGCCCAGGCCACAGGCCTTTCCAAGTCCCGCATCAAGGATTGCATGACCAAAGGCGGGGTGTGGTTGCACCTAGCAGGACAAAAGCCCCGCCGACTGCGCCGGGCACAGACCGTAGTGCGCCCCGGCCAGGAGCTCACAATCTGGTATGACCCACGCCTGCTGCAGATGCAGCCCCCATCACTTCCCGCCCTTATGATTCGGGATGCCTGGAGCATCTGGGCCAAACCGCCTGGAGTCCCGACCCAAGGTTCCCCGTGGGGCGATCACCTGGCACTCACCCGCCTTGCGGCGCAACACTTGGGGAAGTCCGGCGAACTCCACCCCGTGTACCGCCTGGACACCGCGGCTTCAGGTCTCGTGCTGCTGGCGCACACGGCCTCCTCCATGGCCGCCCTCTCCCGCTGGATGCAGGAGGGCCGCATCACCAAGACCTACGCCGCCGTGCTCGCAGGCCAAGCCACTTGGGACGAAATCACCGTCCAGGCGCCCATTGAGGGACAGGCTGCCCGCAGCCATTTTTGCGTCCTCGCCCGGGACGATCGCCGCACCTGGGTGCGCGTGCATCTGGCCACCGGCCGACGCCACCAAATCCGCATCCACGCCGCCCGCCACCTCCACATGCCAATAGTGGGCGACACTCGCTACGGTGGTCCCGTCCATCCAATGCTCCTTTTGGCGTGCGTCCATCTCTCCTTCCTCTGTCCGCTATCGGCACAGACCGTGCGCGTGGACGACCACCCACCCCAGTGGCCCCACCCAGAGCTTCCCAACGCAAACGGCCCTGGGAAGGAAAGTCCCTCCCAGGGCCGCGTTTGGTGACCACCAGCAGGCGTCAGACCGCTCGAAAAGCCAACTGGTCGCCCTCCACATCCACGGTGACGGTCTGGCCGTCGCGCAAGGTGCCGGCGATGATCTGCCGCGCCAGCGGGGTTTCCACATGGGTTTGGAGGAAACGCAAAAGCGGCCGGGCACCGTACACCGGGTCGTAGGCTTCCCGGGCGATCCACTGCCGGGCAGACTCGGTGAGCTGCAACTGGATCTGGCGCTCCTCCAGGCGGGCCTGGAGCCGCCGCATCTGCAGGTCCACGATCCGCATCACCTGCTCCACCAGCAGCGGCTTGAAGAGGACGATCTCGTCGATACGGTTCAAAAACTCCGGCCGGAAGTGGCTGCGCAGCTGCTGGAGCACCGCCTCGCGTACCCCGGGGCGCAGTTCTCCAGATTCAGTAATCCCCTCGAGGAGCGTAGGCGAGCCGATATTGGAGGTCAGAATCACGATGGTGTTCTTGAAATCCACCGTGCGGCCATGGCTATCCGTGAGCCGCCCATCATCGAGGATCTGGAGCAAGGCGTTGAACACATCGGGATGCGCCTTTTCGATCTCATCAAAGAGCACCACACAGTAGGGCTTGCGCCGTACCGCCTCGGTGAGCTGTCCGCCCTCGTCGTAGCCCACATATCCCGGAGGCGCGCCAATGAGCCGGGCCACGGAATGCTTTTCCATGTACTCGCTCATGTCCAGGCGCACCATGTTCTCTTCGGTGTCGAAGAGCGTCTGCGCCAGGGTCTTGCACAGCTCGGTCTTGCCCACGCCTGTGGGGCCCAAGAAAAGGAAGGATCCAATGGGGCGGTTGGGGTTCTTGAGTCCGGCCCGGGCGCGCAGCACCGCATCGGCAACCGCCTGCACCGCCTCGTCCTGGCCCACCACCCGTTCGTGGAGGACGTCCGCAAGCTTGAGCAGCTTTTCCCGCTCCCCTTCCAGGAGCTTGGTTACCGGGATGCCGGTCCACTTGGAGACAATGGCGGCCACATCATCCGGCCCCACTTCTTCGCGCAGCAAACGCTTCTCGTCCTCGCTGCCGCCCTGGGCCTCGGCGAGTCTGCGCTCCAGCTCCGCCAGCCGGCCATAGCGCAGCTCGGCGGCCCGGTTGAGGTCATACTCGCGCTCCGCCTTTTCGATGGCCAGACGGGTGCGTTCGATCTCCTCCTTGATCTGGCGCACGCCCTCGATGGATGCCTTTTCCTTTTCCCATTGGGCGCGCAAGGCGGCCTGCTCTTCCTTGAGGTCCGCCAGCTCCCGTTCCAGCTTGGCCAGGCGTTCCTTGGAGGCCGCATCGGTCTCGCGGCGCAACGCCTCACGCTCGATCTCGAGCTGCATGATCTTGCGGTTGATCTCGTCGAGCTCCGTGGGCAGGGAGTCAATCTCCGTGCGGATCATGGCCGCGGCCTCGTCAATGAGGTCAATGGCCTTATCCGGCAATTGCCGATCAGAAATGTAGCGGTGCGACAAGGTCACGGCCGTGACCAAGGCGGCGTCGGCGATGCGCACACCGTGGTGCACCTCGAAGCGCTCCCGCAGCCCCCGGAGGATGGAAATGGCGTCCTCCACGCTGGGTTCGTCCACGAGCACGGGCTGGAAACGACGCTCCAAGGCCGGATCTTTTTCAATGTACTTGCGGTATTCGTCCAAGGTGGTGGCGCCGATGCAATGGAGCTCTCCCCGGGCAAGCATCGGCTTGAGGAGGTTGCCTGCATCCATGGCGCCTTCGGCCTTGCCCGCGCCCACAATGGTGTGGAGCTCATCGATAAAGAGGATAATGCGGCCTTCCGAGGCCTGGACCTCTTTGAGCACCGCCTTCAAGCGCTCTTCGAACTCGCCCCGGTACTTGGCGCCAGCGATGAGCGCCCCCATGTCCAGGGCAAAGATGGTCTTGTCCTTGAGCCCTTCCGGGACATCCTGGTTGAGGATGCGTTGGGCCAAGCCCTCCACGATGGCGGTCTTGCCCACGCCCGCCTCGCCGATGAGCACCGGATTGTTCTTGGTGCGGCGCGAAAGGATGCGGATGCAGCGGCGGATCTCGCTGTCACGGCCGATGACCGGATCGAGCTTGCCGCGCCGCGCCTCATCCACCAAGTCCCGGCCGTATTTTTTGAGGGCCTCGTAGGTCTCCTCGGGATTGGCGGAGGTGACCCGCTGATTGCCACGCACCGCAGTCATGGCAGCAAGCAGCGCGTCCTTGGTCACCTTGGCCTCGGAAAACACCCGCCCCACACCAGTGGACGGGCTCTCGTCCGCCAGTGCCAAGAGCAGATGCTCCACGCTCACGTACTCGTCCTTCATGGTCTGGGCCGTGTCCTGGGCCCGCACCAGCACCTGGCTTGCCCGCTGGGTCAAATACACCTGGCCCGGCTGCACCCCAGGGCCGCTCACCTGAGGGATACGCGCAAGCTCCCGATCAACGGCCTCGCGCAGACGCCGGGGCTGCAAGCCCATGTGCTCCACAATGCGTGGGACCAGGCCCCCTTCTTGATCGAGCAAGGCAGCAAAGAGATGCTCGGCATCCACACCTTGATGGCCATGGCGCACGGCCAAGGCTTGCGCCGCGGCCAAGGCTTCTTGGGATTTCTGGGTAAAACGGTTGAGATCCATAGGATCCTCCTCAGTTTGCTTTTATAGTGCCGTCAGGGCATCGAGCTCCTGAATACGGCGTTCGAGTGTTGCAATGCGCTGCAACAGATCGACGATGATCGTGCCGGCAATGGGAGACAGTTCGAAATCATCACAGAGACGGACGTATTTGCGAACCCGCGGCACGTCGCGAACCAAAAACAACCACTCATCTTGGGCAGTCACAATGGGTGAAATCCACTCCATGTGAATGAGTTCCATGAGTTCCTTCTCGTCAATGCCCGTAAGCTCCAAAAACTCCATCTTGGCGATACGGTCCGAGGCTACAGGCATGGCGGTATACGTATGGAGTAAGGTCATGCTGCCCTCCTAGGTCCTCGGAGAAAATGTCGAGGTGCGCGCCAATTCTTCCCACAGGCTGCGCTCGCGCGCACTCAGATTCTTGGGCGACCGGATCATCACCCGCACCAATTGATCCCCGCGCTGGCCTTTGGTGCCCAGCCCCCGGCCGGGGATACGGATCTTCTGGCCGCTGCTGATACCCGGCGGCACTTTGAGATCCACCTCGCCATCCAGGGTCGGCACGCGCACGCTCGTTCCCAGTACCGCCTCCCACGGGGCAAGACGCAAGTCATAGATAACGTCATTTCCTGCCACCTTGAACATCGGGTGCGGGGCGAGCTCCACCCGCAGGTACAAGTCCCCCGCAGGACCACCGCCCACCCCAGGCTCGCCCTGGCCTGCCAGGCGGATCTTGGCGCCGTCCTTCACCCCGCTCGGGATGGTGACGTTCAAGGTGCGGGGGACCCAATGCCACCGTCCGTCCGGCCCCACCTGGCGCTCCTGCACGGTGATGGTCTTGGGGCCACCACGGTAGGCTTCCTCCAACGTCAACGTCAGCGGGACCTCGGCATCCTGCCCCCGGGCGCGACGAGCACCAAACTGTCCCCCAAAAGCGCCGCCCGGGAAGCCCGCGCCGCCCACATCAAAGCCCGGGGCGCCGAAGAACATCTCAAAGAAATCGCTAAAACCCGAGCCGCCGAAACCGCTCTCGCCAAAACCCCTGGAGTGGAAACGGATGTTTTCAAAACCCGGCGGCGGCTGGAAGTTCTGTCCCTCCTTCCAACCCGGCCCCAACGAGTCATAGAGCTTGCGCTTCTCCGGGTCTTTCAAGACCTCATAAGCTTCGTTGATCTCCTTGAACTTGGCCTCGGCCTTGGGGTCTCCCGGATTGAGGTCAGGATGATATTTGCGGGCCAGCTTTTTGAATGCACGGGAGATATCTTCCTGAGAGGCCGTGCGTGGAACCTCGAGGAGTTTATAGTAATCCTTGTACTCTACAGCCATAGGCGCTCCTTGGCACAACCGATTTGACCCCTCATAAGATTTTCAACAAAATTGTCAACGAAGTCTTCTTATTTGACGTACCGCCTCAACGATCTGCGTGAGTGGTCTGCCCAAATACGGCCACAAGGCGGCATCGTCCACAGCCAGTCGCTCCGCAAGCACAGCGCGAAACTGCGCCTCCCGGCGGGCAAGATCGTGCGCCAGGGCAAGAGTCGTCGGGTTCTGCGCCCACTCCACGGCCTGGCCTGCGGAGTAGATCGCTTCGTGCTCCTGAACAATCAAGGCCAGAGCACTCTCCGGACGGATAATGGCGTCGCGGGTCAGGGGCGCCTCGTTCATCACCGCCAAAAGCGGACCAGGGTCCGCGCAGGAAAGCACCCGGCATTCCACCGGGCGCACCGCATAGCGGGTGCAGGCGCGCCTTTCGGCGTCATAGTAGAGACACGTCCAGCCCGAACCCTGGCCGCGGATCTTGAGCATTTCCCCAGCCACCGACTGCAATGCGCGAGTGCGCGGATCCCACGCCAATTCCCCGCGCCGCACACACACCAAATCCCCGACCAGGATGGCTCCAGAACGCAGCAACTCCCGGTCCTGAACGCGCAAGGTTGGACCATTTTTTCGGCAGCACGTACCGCAACGCAGGCAACGCATGAAGGCTCCTTAACGTCATAAAAAAAGCCGGAACATTCCGGCTTTTGGTGGATAGTGGATAGATGGAGAAATGACTCTATGAGCGGCCAAAGATCTCTCGCTCCAACCACTGGCGGATGGGCTCGTTGACCCCGTATACCCCTTTATGCCCATGGACGCTGGTGACAAAATCCCGCGCCAAAGAATCCGGCAAGGGAAGTTCCACCAACTCCTCGGCTCCATCGGAATTGCGACGCACCAAGGTTACTGTGGGCGGAGTCTTCCAGGTGTTGACCACAAAGTAGTTGGAGTGGTCCGTCTTGCTGCGCACGGCATTCTGGTAGCCGCCCCGATATCCATTGTTGCCCCATTCCAAATACAAGGCCACCGCATCTTCCGGCGTCATTTCCCAATCAATGACCAAATCTTTGAAGCGACGCAGCTGTCCCATAAGGCTCCTCCTCGTTATGTTCGGATGAGCCTCTTTTAGGAATAATTCTCTTTACGTCAAGTCCCCCGCCGCAAATTCTCCAAGCGACCTCCGGACGGGCACGCCGCAAAAGCCATGGCAGCCTCCACCATGGCCTCTGCCCATGCAGGCACGCCCACGGCATGGATGTGGGTATACGACGCAAAAACATTGCGCCACACCAGGCCATCGCGGCCGGCGGCCATGCCCACACCGGGATCAAGCTGGAGGACCAGGTTGGCATCCCCGGGCAGATCCGTGCAGCAAGAGTAATGAAATTCGTGGCCGAGCAACTGTGTGCCAGGCGCAAAAAACGGCGATGGAGCGGTCACGGTGGCGGCCACATATCCATGCCCCTGCGGCCGCGAGCACACGGTAGTGGCAAAAGGAAGCGCTCCACTCATGGGGAATGTCTGCCCTTGAAAATGCAGTTCCCGGCCCAAGTACATGAGGCCGCCGCATTCAGCATACACCGGCATGCCCCGCTCCACGGCCCGGCGCACGCTCTCGCGCATGGAGACGTTGGCGGACAGCCCTTGGGCCAAGGTCTCCGGAAAACCTCCACCCAGATAGAGCGCATGCATGGGCGGAAGCTCCGGGTCGCGCAACAGACTAAACGGCACGACTTCCGCCCCTGCGGCCTGCAAGGCATCGATATTTTCCTGATAGTAAAACCACAGGGCAGCGTCCAAGGCCACACCGATACGCACCCCACGGGGCGCGCGAGGCACAAAAAGCGGCGCAGCTTCTTGGAACGACAACGGAAGATGCGGTGCGGATCGGGCCAAACGCAGGCAGGCGGCAATGTCCACGTGCTCCCGCACTCTGGCCGCCACCGCAGCAAGGACGTCCGTGCCCCACTCGGCATGGGAGGTAAGCCCCATGTGCCGCTCCGGAATGGGGTTGTCCTTGAGTTTGGGAAGTTCTCCGAGCACCGGCACACCGGTATAGGTCTCGATGCTTTGACGGACGATGGTCCGATGCCGACACCCGGCGGTACGGTTGAGGATCACCCCGCCGATGGCAAGCTGGGGATCAAAATGCACCAAACCCAAGACCACCGCGGCCATGGTGCGGGTCACCTTGGTGCAATCGAGCACCACCACCACCGGACATTGGAGGAGCCGCGCCAGCTCCGCCGACGAGCAGGAACCCTGGACGTCTTTACCGTCAAAGAGGCCGCGATTGCCCTCCACGAGAAGCAAATCTTTGCCTGCTGCCCGCGCCGCCACCACCTGGCGCAGTTGGGTGGGGGAGAGTAAAAAAGGGTCCAGATTGGATGTCGGCTGCCCACTGGCCAACGAGAGCCATTGAGCATCGATATAATCTGGACCCTTCTTGAAGGTCTGGACGATCAGGCCATCTTCACGCAGGGCGCGAGCCAGGCCTAAACTCACCATTGTCTTGCCGGACCCGCCGCCCAAACCGGCGACGAGCAGCCGAGGGCAGGACAATGCTTCGCTCATGAGAGAACGTTATTCCTCGCCTTCGGCTCCAGCCTGCTTGCCCGTTCCCGGCAGCCCATACATGGTGGTGCTGCCGCTGGACCAGTACACCAGGACCCCTTCATTGACCAACTGGTTGATGAGCTTCTTGGCATCGCGCTGCTTCATGTCCGGGAACAAGGCCGCCAGGTCGTTGAAGTAGAACTTGGATTTCTGTTTGGCCTTGGACTGCATGAACTCGACGACAATCTCTTTGGGACTTTTTTCCGACATAACTCGCCTCGCTTGAAGCTGTGGGGCCGGCCTCAAAGGCCAGCCCCAGGAAGAGAAACCAAATTAGAACTTGAAGTTCGTGGTCTGACGCCAGGTGTAGTAGGCCGGATCGCGGAAGTCGTCGATCATGTGCTCGGAGAACTCCAGACCGGTCTTCTCGAAGAAACGCTCCCAGCCGATGCGCTCGGCCCAGTCGCCCAGGCGCTCGTACTTGCGGGCATCCTTGGCGTAGGCTTCCAGGATCTGGCGCACGGTCTTGGCCAAAGTGGGCCAGCGGGGCGGCTCGTTGGGAATGAAGGCCACCACCACCTTGGAGAACTTGGGATTGCTGATGCGGTTGGACACCTTGCCACCCGCCATGATGACCAGACCATCGCCTTCCTTGTCCGCCAAGGGCAGGGAGGGGCACATGGTATAGCAGTTACCGCAGAACATACAACGGTCGGTCTTGATGGCCACGGTGTTGACGGTCTTGGTCTCACCCTTCTCCGTGACGATCTCTTTCTTGGTGGGACGGATAGCGCCCACGGGGCAGGCGGCCACGGCCAGCGGGATCTCACAGAGGTTGTCCAGCCACTCGTGGTCGATGATGGGAGGCTTGCGGTGGTAGCCCAGGATAGCAATGTCCGAGCAGTGCACCGCGCCGCACATATTGAGGCAGCAGGCCATGGCGATACGCACCTGCGCGGGCAGGCGCATCTGCTGGAATTCCTCGAAGAGCTCGTCCAGCACCACCTTCACCGTGCCCGAGGCATCGGTGGCCGGGGTGTGGCAGTGCACCCAACCCTGGGTGTGCACGATATTGGTGATGCCAGCACCGGTGCCGCCCACCGGGAACTTATAGTTGCCCGTGGAGGTCTTCTGGCTGTTCAAGTACTCTTTGAGTTTCTTGGCCTCTTCCAGCGTCCCTACCATGAACTCGATGTTGTTCCGGGTGGTGAAACGCAGGTGGCCGCCGCAGAACTTATCGGCGATATCGCAGATCTCGCGGATCATGCCCACGGACAGCAAGCGGGCGGCGCCGCAACGCACGGTGTAGACCTCGTCGCCGCTTTCGGCCTTGTGCATCAAAATGCCCGGCTCGATGATCTCATGCCACAACCATTTGCCCTTGTTCTTGGCGATGACCGGCGGAAGGAAGTCGCTGTAATGGCGCGGGCCGATATCGGTAATGCGGTTCTCCAAGGGCTTTTCGGGATTGTAACCGGAAGAAACAAAAGCCATTGTCTACCCCCTTCTTATCTCTGATGGTGTTTGCGGTATTCCGCAATGTCGCGATCCCAACCGCCCGGCACGTCCTCTTCCTTCCAGAAGATGTACGGATTGTGACGGGGTTCCTGCACGTGCTGCGGCATGGGCTTGAGGCCGACGACGGAAATGGCCTTGGCCAGACCCTGACGCTTGATGAGCTCGCCCAGGCGCTCACGGTTCTTGCCTTCTTCCATCCACCATTCCCAGATGTTCTCGATGACCTCTTTGATCTCGTCGTAGGGCTCTTCCACCTTGACGAAGGGCACGAGGAGCGAACCCATCTGCGCGCCATCGAGGATGGGGGCCTTGGCGCCCACGAGGATGGACAGGCCGCGGTCATTACCGATGCGCAGAGCGCGGGGCATGACGTTGATGCAGTGCATGCAGCGGGTGCACTCACGATTATTGATCATGAGCTTGCCGTCTTCGATCCACATGCATTCGGTGGGACACAGGTCAATGACTTCCTTCTGGATGTCGAAGGGACCCCAGTCGCGGCCCGAGTGAGCGCCGGCATTGGGCTGCAGCTCGCCGCCGATGTACGCGGCCACGGCTTCCTGGTCGATGCGGATCTCATCCCGCCAGGTGCCGATGAAGGCCATGTCGGAACGAGCGATGGAGGCCACGCAGCAGTTGGGGCAGCCATCGAATTTGAACTTGAACTTGTAGGGGAAGGCCGGACGATGGAGTTCGTCCTGGTATTCCATGGTCATCTGGTAGCACAGTTCCTGCGTGTCGTAGCAGGCCCACTCACAGCGGGACTCACCCAAGCAGCAGGAGGGGGTGCGCAGGTTGGAGCCCGAGCCGCCCAAGTCCGTATTCATCTTATGGGTGAGTTCGAAGAAGATCTCTTCCAACTGCGGCGTGGTGGTGCCCAAGAGCACGATGTCACCCGTGGAGCCGTGCATGTTGGTGAGGCCAGAGCCACGCATCTCCCAGATGTCGCACAGCTGACGCAGGTACTCGGAGGTGTAGTACAGGCCGGCAGGCTGCGCCACGCGCACCGTGTGGAAATGGGCCACGCCCGGGAACTTTTCGGGCTGGTCGCAGTAACGACCGATAACACCGCCACCATACCCGAACACGCCGACGATACCGCCGTGTTTCCAGTGGGTGGTGCCGTCATTGTACGACAGTTCCAGCAAGCCGAGCAGGTCGTCACAGACATCTACCGGAACCTGAAATTCCACATTCCGCTCGTTTTTGTGACGGCGCTCAGCTTCCTCCTTGATGTCCGTCACAAAACTCGGCCAGGGACCGCTCTGCAGCTGATCCAGCAACGGGGTCTCGTGTTTAGGCATTACGCATCCTCCTTGAGATTAGACCGGATACTTGTGTTGCGGGACTTGGCCATCAAGCCCGCCAACCTCTCACCAACGATTTCAAGCAGTTACTCAATCATACCTGCTTGTGAAGCATGGTTCAAAGTCCCAAAAAAGTCAACCAGAAAATCTTTTTTTCATGGTTTTTGTGCGCCCGAACGGTACGGGGCAATCTCCTCCAGCACCGCCGACTCCACCTCAAATCCCGTTTCCAATGCTTTTTCAAAATACGGGACGGCCTTCTCCACCTCGCCTTTTTCCAAATAGGCAAGACCGATATTGTTATACGCCGGGCCAAACATGGGTTCGATTTCGATGGCCTTCATACATTGCATGATGCAACCATCAGGATCCCCTAAAGCAAGATAGGCGCTCCCCAATGTCGTATGAGCCTGGATGAACTTTGGGTCCAGGCTCAATGCTTTTTTCAATGCTTTGACAGCCTTGTCCGGCTCTTGGCGCTGCATGTGTACGAAGCCAATGTTTCCCCAAGGAACAGCAAAACGAGGACGAATTTGCGCGGCTTTTTTGTTCATTTCCAAACATGTATCCAAATCGCCGCGATGCATGGCCAGTCCTCCCAATTGCACATACGCCTCTGCGATTTCTGGCTCTAACGCCAGCGCATCCCGAAAAGCCTTTTCCGCTTCATCGAGGCGGCGCTGGGCAATCAACGAAACCCCAAGATTGTACAACAACGTTGCAGAATCTGGATTTTCTTGCAACGCAATTTTAATGGATTCTGGATCTTGAGGGCCGTAGTCCGGCTGAATTTTCGACGACACGCAGTTCTCCTTGGTTTATGGACGATAATCCCGAATATTGAGTCCGCTTTTTTTCAGTTCTTCTGCGTACCACAAAGCAAACTCGTACATCCCAATATACCGATCATCGCCATTGATGATACCGAGACAGATTTCTAAAACTCCAGCACCATAGCCATTACTATAGTTTTCCGGAGCATGCTGCTGCAAAAATTCCCGCACCAATTGCTGGGTGGTACGACTGGTCCCATCAGTACGCCACTCAATCGGATCCTTGGGCTCCGCAAAAGGATCCCACCGGTCATACCCGATCCGATCAATAAATTTCCGTCGCCTTGGAGACATGGCGTCATAGATAGCGCGTTTCTGACGCTCATGTTCCAAAGTCCTGGCAGGAGAACGCTTCATCCGTCCTTCTCCTCGGAATCAAGCTGCTCAAGACCAAAAAATACAGCATCATACGTAGTGAGGAGCGCCCGCGAAACAGGCACGAACATGGTGGCAAAATCGAGATACGGAGACCCCACCGACGCAAGCAAACGTCGACTCATATCCACCAAACGGTCCTGCAACGGCGCCACCTTGATGGCAGGATAGCGCTCTCCCGGCACAAATCCCGACAAGCCGCACGAGCACCCCTGCCCGTGAACGTCCAAAGGCAAGCCGTAGATGCGGCAGGTGAGGGGACGATGGGCATAGAGCGTGCACCGATCATCTTCCCCCAAAAGTGGACACCGCACTCGCTCAGCGCCTGCCTGCTGCAAAATGGCCTGCGTATCGCCGCTGCGGGCGTGTTCTTTGTACAGACGCTTTTTGAGCACTTCGATATGACGATCCGTCTTATCCGCATCAATCCAAATACGTTGCTTCAGATCGTCGTCCAGAGCAGAGAAATGATGTTGAAGGTATATCGCCTCTATAAGAGGAATATCAAAAAGGGCATGACAACAATCAGTACATCCTTCATGGCAACGCACCGCATGAGCAAATTGCTCCGCCACTTGGGCACACAAACGCTCTACCGATGCGGCCAACTGGGAATATTCATTGAAAAAAGGAGAGAATTCCTGCATGCCTACCTTTATATGCAAGGCAATAGATGAAAAAAAGGCAGGCCTCCTCAACGAAGACCTGCCATACCGCCAATGCTTAGGCCTCTTCCACAGTGATGGCGTCCTGCTCGCACACTTCCACGCAGGACTCACAGCCCAGGCATTCTTCTTCGTTCACGGCCACGGCCTTGCCATCCTGAAGCTCGTACACTTCCACGGGGCACACATCCACACACTCGCCGTCGCCCACACACTTGTCCAGATCCACCGTAATCTTGTAAGCCATGATATACCTCCGAAAATCTTGAAAAAACTACCGCCATATGCGCGGCGCCCCATCCCTTACACACCTTGAGACCGCCTGTAAACCACAAGCGGGGCGGCGCATAAGGTTCTGCCGGCGTGAACCCGCCGGCAGGTTTCGCCTCTACTCCACTTCCTGCTTCACGCCGATGGCCACCTTGTACAAAATGGTCAAGACCATGAAACCTACGGCGTAAATTCCCAAAGATACCCCCAACTCCAGTTGCGTGGGAACGTATTCCGTCACTTCATGCAAGGGGTTGGGCACGAAACCGCCGCCGATCATCCCCAATCCTTTGTCGATCCAGGCGCCAATGAACACCAACAGGCAGCCAATGATGAGCATGTTGTCCTGCTTGCGGTTCTTGGGAACCAAGAGGATCAGAATGCCCGCCACGCCCATGATCATGGACGCCCACATCCACGGGACCAGCACCCCATGGCCATGGTAGCCAAAGAAGAGATACTGCAGATGCGCCATGTGCGACGGGATCTGGCTATAGCTCACCGTGAACACTTCGCAGAGGAAGAGGAAAATGTTCACGATCATGGCGTACACCACGGTCTTGCCCAAAGTGGGGAGCACGTCTTTGCCCGGATCAAAGCCGGTGAACATGCGGGCAATATACGTGACCAGAATGAGAAAGGCCGGGCCCGCAGCAAACGCCGAGGACAAAAAGCGCGCCGCCAACACTGCAGTGAGCCAGTACCCCCGCCCGGGAAGACCTGCGTAGAGGAAGGCCGTCACGGTATGGATGGACACCGCCCAGGGGATGGACAGATAGACAAAGAACTTGATCCAATGGGGCGGTTCCACCTGTTTGCGCTCCGCCTCCAGGGTCACCCAACCCACCAGGATGTTGATGAGCAGGTAGCCATTGAGCACCACCATGTCCCAAAACAGGATGGAATTGGGAGTGGGATGCAAGAGCACATTCATGAGGCGTTGGGGAGAGCCCAAATCCGCCACGATGAAGAGCAGGCACAAAAGCACCATGGCCACCGCGTTGAATTCGCCAAGGATCAAAATCTTGGTGAACTTCTTGTAGTCATGAAGGTACTTGGGAATGACCAGCATGACCGCCGAAGCGGCCACGCCCACCAGGAAAGTGAACTGGGCGATATAAAATCCCCAGGTCACATCCCGGCTCATGCCGGTGATGGTCAGGCCATGGGAGAGCTGTTGCCAATAACAGGCCACGCCCACTAGCGCGAGCAAGGCCAAGAAGCCGAGCCACCCCCAATACAACTTCGATCCTTGAAGGGCTTTTTCCAGCATGTCTTCCCCCTACACGAGATAGTAAACACACGGTTGCGTTCCCAGGGAGGGGCTGCGCCGGATGGAGAACCGCGACGCCAGCGCTTTACGCACCGGCGACTCCGGATCTTCCAGATCACCAAAAACCACCGCTCCTTGAGAAACCTCCACACAGGCCGGCAACTTGCCCTCTGCCAGGCGCTCGGCGCAAAACTCACACTTCTCCACCACCCCCTTGGTGCGGGTGGGGAAATTGGGAGTGATGGAAGCAATATATGGCCGCGGGTCCATGAAGTTGAAGCTGCGCGATCCGTATGGGCAGCCCGCCATACAGTAACGGCAGCCGATACAGCGATGAAAATCCATCATCACGATGCCATCTTCCCGCTGGAACGTTGCCTTGGTGGGACACACCCGCACACAGGGCGGATTGTCACAATGGTTACACAAGGCAACACCAATTTTGGGATGATCTTCTGGCAAGTGTTCGTGCACGTCTTCCAAAAAGAGGTTCTCAAAATGCGTTTCCCAAATCCACTTGATGTTCTGTTTCGAGGGAATGTCCGGCACGTTATGGATGGAATGGCAGGCGTGCACCATTTCCTTGATGATTTCCGGGGTCAACGCCCGGGTGTCGATCACCATGGCCCAACGCTTGGCCGTGAGGGCGTTGGGACCAGCGTGCACAGCATGACGCGAGGCCAAAAGAAGCCCTTCGCTGGGCGCAGCCCCTCCCGAGGCCAGCACCTGCGACGCTGGGCGCACGCCCCATCCCAGCGCAGCGATACCAGCGAGCTTCAGAAAACAGCGGCGCGTGGTGTTCATTGCTTCACCCCCTTCGGGTCAACGTGGCAATCCCAGCAATACGGGCTCACGCCAACGGAATTATGGCACTTGTCACAGAACTTATCTTTATTCTCGTGGCATTTCAAACAAGTCTTCGTTAAAGACTTGGCATACGCCTCATGACTAGATGCAGAATGGTATTCATGCATACCATCACGCACCACTTCATCACGCCACTGGTTGAGCATTGCCATGTGTTCAGCACGCATGAACTCCACGTTCTCCACGCACTGCTTGGCAATGCGCGGCTTTTCCAGCTCCGGCTTTACATACGCTGCCCGCCCGATGTTGTTCCAGAATGGATAGGTCATCACGACCACAAACACGGCAAGGCCAGTGAGAATTTTTCCCTTGTCGTACATTATTCATCCTCCTTCCCGGGCAGGTCCTCACCACGCAAATTCACTTCGCGTTCCTTTTCCCCTGGGATGACCAAGGCGTTGCCCACCAACTCATGAAGGCCGCAGACGCTCACCTCTGGCACCCAATACTTCATGGTGCCCGGGAGCACGGCCCGGTCGATGGCGCACACACAGCCCAGCATGTTCACCCCATACTTTTCATGCACATATTTCACCGCGCTGGCTCGCGGCAGACCACCCATCATGCGGAGTTCTTCGCACTCACCGGCATTGAGGCCTGCACCGCCGCCGCAGCAGAAGGTCTCCTCCCGGATGGTTCCCGGAGGCATGTCCGTAAACTTCTCCACCACATGGCGAGCGATATACCGAGGTTCTTCAAAAAGTCCCATGCCGCGGGACGTATTACAGGAGTCATGCCACGTCAGATGAATCCCTGCATTGCGACTCTTGTCCAAATTGAGTTTTCCATGCTTGATGAGATCAGCAGTAAACTCAGTAATATGGATCATTTTGGTGCTTGCCGCATGCTGAAACACTGTCCCGGTGATGGGATTGGTGGGCACAATCATATTGGGAGACTGGAATTCAGGACCATTGAGGGTATCCATGTATTGATGGAGCACACGCCACATATGGCCGCACTCACCGCCGATGATCCACTTGACCCCCAAACGTGCTGCTTCCATGTAAATCTTCGAATTGAGACGCTTCATGGTCTCATGAGAGGTAAAGAAACCGAAGTTTCCACCCTCGGAAGCGTAGGTGGACCAGGTGACATCCAATCCGTACTCACGCTTGAGATATTCAAAGAGAATGAGATATCCCATGCAGGTATACGTACCTGGATCGGCGAACACATCGCCCGACGGGGTCACAAAGAGGATGTCCGCCCCTTTCTTGTTGAACTGGGGCTCCGGACGAATGCCAGTGATGTCTTCGATATCATCGCAGAAGAAGTCGATCATATCGAAGAAGGCATGGGGCTGGATGCCTAGGTGGTTGCCTGTACGGTAGCAGTTGGCCACCGGCGTGGCGATCCAGTCGATATTGAGGCCCAAGAGATTGATGAGCTCCCGCCCCATGATGGTAATCTCGGCAGTATCAATGCCGTACGGACAGAATACCGAGCACCGCCGGCACTCACTGCACTGGAACAGATAGTACCACCACTCCTTGAGCACCTGTTCCGTCAAAGGGCGCGCGCCGGCAAATTTTCCCAGCAGCTTTCCAAAAGTCGTAAACTCCCCACGATACACGGAGCGAATCAGCTCAGCGCGCAGCACCGGCATGTTTTTGGGGTCGCCCGAGCCGATGAAGAAATGACACTTGTCGGCGCAAGCGCCGCAACGCACACAAATATCCATGAACACCTTGAAGGAACGATATTTATCGAGGCGTTCACGGATACCGTTGAAAATGATCTCCTTCCAATTTTCCGGAAGCTTCCAATCCTCGTCGAGAGGATTCCATTTGCGGGCATGCGGAAATCCTACATAATTCAAGCTCTCCGGATTGGCTGCATAACAGTACCGACCCGGCTTGATATCCACCGGCACGTCCATCCAATCTGTCTTGGGCGGCGTGTGGTTGATGTTGGCATAGAGCTCTTCAGGGCGTGGCAACGTGGACATGCGTTTGGCTCCTTACTCTCACAGAGGCTTTTCAACAGGAAGTCCCTTCTCCACCATCTTTTCCCGGAACTCGTCCTCATACTCTTCATAGGTATGATAATGGACATTTTCAAACTTCCAGGGATTGATGTGCCGGAATTTCCGTGAGGCGCAATTCATGTTCCGCGTGGGACTCAAAAACACCCCGCCCATATGCATAAGTTTGCTGAGCGGGAAGTACATCAACAAGATCGAAACCAAAAACACATGGACATAGAAGATCACGCCGATACCCTGGGGGACCTTCCACGAGAAGGTCACCAGCCCCATGGTGAGCTCTTTCACGGCCATGATGTCCACCTTGGCAAAATAGCGCATGAAAATGCCCGTCAGGCCAATACCCAGAATCAAGAAGAGCGGGAAATAATCTTGCACCTGAGAGATATAGCGTATGCTCGGCACCACTACCCGCCGCAAGAACAGATAGGTGACGGCGGTAATGAAGATGAGGTCGGTGAGATACAGCGTGGGAGCTGCGATCTGGAGCATGGAATCCACGGATTCGATGCCGCGAATGAACGCCGGAACCGGCTCGGTAAAGAACCGCATATGGCGCACAAAAATGATCAAAAACGAATAATGGAAAGCCAAGGCGCCCAGCCACAGCCATTTACTCGAGGCGTACCGCACCCGCGTATCACTATACAGCTGGGGTTTATTGTTGCGAAACAATGACCGGAACAGAAGCACTTCCAAAAGCATCCGCAGCACCACCCCCGTAGTGGTGGAGGGATTTTCAATGGTGCTCTGCTTGATCCAGGGCAGGGATTCTTGTTGCCCGCAGGTCGTGGGAATGCAAAACGGCACTGCCGATTTTCCCCACTGCACGACGCGCCAACAGAAACCCACCACAAACACAGCGGCGGCCAGGAAAGGTATGTACAGACCAAAGGTCCGTTCCATACCTAAAGCCCCGGCACCCACCAAGGCGATTGCCGCAAGGGC
Source organism: Thermodesulfomicrobium sp. WS (assembly GCF_027925145.1). GTDB lineage: Bacteria > Desulfobacterota > Desulfovibrionia > Desulfovibrionales > Desulfomicrobiaceae > Thermodesulfomicrobium. The sequence goes on along the minus strand of NZ_AP027130.1, from coordinate 985,422 downwards.
AAAGACCAGGAAGAGGGAGTAGAGAGCTTTCATGTACCTTCTACCTCGCTATAGGGTTACACAAAAATATACCAACGGGACTACCCCGTAACGTCCTCTTTCTGAATAAGGTTCGCCTTTTCCAGCAACTTGTGGGTGCGGTCATACAGTTGATTGGCCTTCTGCTGCCACAAGGTTTCCCGGCAGTTCATGTAGATATCAAAACCCATGAGCAGAAGGCGATCAATACGGACATACCAATCATGCAGCAGTGCATCGGCTTGCTCCGGACCGGTCACCGAACACAGTTCGCGATAGAGAATCTCTTTCAAGGCCGGGATGAAACTCAAGGCCACTGATGGAGAAAGCCCCTGTACTGCCCGGATGCGCAATATCCCGTCCAAGTCTTTGGCGCACTCCGCCTCCCTCCCCCCCTGGAAAAGATTGGCCAAAATCCGCTCGGTATTGGTCCGAAAAGTATATCCCGCTGGGTTGGCAAACCGATTATGCACCGAACCGAAAAACTTGGCCCCTTCCTCGGGGTAAGCGCGCAGGATGGCGCCAGCCCATTCCTCGGCGATGGCGCTTTGGCGCTCCCGAAGTGTACGCTCAAGGTCCATGCATGCTCCTTTCCTTGGTGTGCGCGATAACGAACGAACCACAAGTGGCCCGCAATTGCGGAGGGTTGTAAAGAACGGGGGTCTCAAGGTCAAGCTGCACGTGAAAAAAGCGACAAAGTGGACTCGGCCGCAACGGCGCCCGATCCAGGGCTAGGCTTTTGGGACAAAACGTGATAGGCGAGGTTCGCTCGTCACCTCCAAAAACACCCGAGGCCCCATGTCCCGTTGGCTCCTCTCCGTGCTCGTGTGTCTCCTTCCATGTTTTGCCCTCGCCGAGGCCCCACCAGACACCTGGCGCTTGACCGCGGACCGCACCGTGGCTAGCCATGACAGCCAGTACGTTGAAGCGTTCGGCAACGTGTTTGTGAAACGAGGCGAAGATTCCATCCAAGCGGATTACGCCCGCTACTACCACGCTTCCCGCTGGGTCTATCTTCGCGGCCATATCCAAGCCCATTTGGGCGGAGATTACCTCCAGGCGGAAGAGGCGGAATTCGACCTCGCCACCAACCGCGGCTGGCTCAAGAACGGCACGGTGTTTCTCGCGGATCCGCACATGTATTTCTCCGGGGCGCTGCTCAAGCGCACCGGCGAAGAAAGCTACGAATTCCGGGAAGCCACGGTAACCGTGTGCGACGGCGAGCGCCCCGCATGGTCCATCAAGACCTCCCAAGGGGCGATCACCCTCGACGGGTATGCCCAATTGTGGAATCCTCGCTTCCAGGTCCTCAACCAGCCACTTCTCTACGCCCCCTATGCGATCATTCCGGTGAAGACCAAACGCCAAAGCGGCTTTCTCTTGCCGGAAACCAGCCTGAGCGAGCGTTTGGGATTGGTATATAACCAGCCGTACTACCAGGTCATTGACGAGGAGAGCGACGTCACCCTGTACGCCAACCTCATGACGGAAAAAGGGCTCATGCTCGGCGCGGAATACCGCGTGACTCCGGACATCTATTCCAAAGGCCTTTTCCGCTTCGACTATCTCTATGACAACCAAATCGAAGGTGCGTCCCCCTACACCGACAACGCCGGTTGGGAGCGCGTCAACCGCAACCGCTACTGGCTTCGCGGCAAGTATGACGGCCACTTGGGCAACCCCGACTTTGGAGTGAAGCTGGACCTCGATTGGGTATCGGACCAGGACTACCTCCGGGACTTCGGCCATGGATACTCGGGCTTTCGCAAGAGCCGCAAAACCTTTCTTGCGGCTTTCGGTCGCGATATCGCGGATCAGGATGACAAAAGGCGGATCAACCGCCTGCTCCTTTCCCACAATTGGGCGCACTTCGGTTTCTTCGGCCTCGTCGAGTATGTTCAAAACCTGGCCTACACCAGTAACAACGACAATCCGGACTTTACCAAGGACCGCAACCCCACCCTCCAAAGGCTTCCGCAACTGGATGCCTACCTGTACCAGACCAATATCGAGGACACGCCCATTACCGTGGAAGGCGAGGCCCAGGTGGTTTCCTTCTGGCGGGAATACGGCACCACGGGTACCCGCATGGACATCCATCCCACGGTGGGACTTGCGCTCCACGAACCCGCGTTCTCCTTTATTCCCAAAATCGGTGTCCGCGGCACCTTGTACGATATTGACCGTTTCGAAAACGAATCCGCTCAGGTCGACACACAGAGCAACACCCGCTTCCGCGGGCTCTGGGACTTTTCTTCCGCCCTTTCCACGGAGCTCTTTCGCGTCTTTCCCTTGAGCGCGCCGCCACAAGCAGCTCCGGGCAACTGGCTTGCCGTCCGTCATGCCATCCAACCCCAGCTCATCTACACCTACATCCCGGAGCGCGACCAAGAAAGCTATCCCCTCTTCGATGCCCGTGATCGGGTCAATGCCACCAATGAGTTGCGCTACAGCATCACCAACGTCTTTACCCGCAAGGCCCAAGGAGCGGCCGGGTCCGCAGCCATGGATTTTGCGGAGTTCTTGCGAGTCAAAATCGAGCAGGGGTTCGAGATCAACGAGGCGCGACGCAACCACGATCTCTCCCGCTACCCGCAGCGGCCCTGGTCCGATCTGCTTCTTGAGGTCTCCACAGCCCTGACTCCCTGGCTCTCCCTGACAGACCGCACTTGGTTCTCCCCCTATGCGACCAAAATCACGGAACACGAGCATAATCTCGTGGCCTCCTGGCCGGGTCACGGCTACGCACTCTTCGGCCTTGATTTCCTCGCCCCCATGGACGAATATCTGCGCCAAAACCAAGAGCGCCAAAACATTGCGCAGATGGGCGCAGGGTGGAACTTTGGTCGGGGTGTGAGCGCCGCCCTCACCTACCGCACGGACTGGGAGGAAGGCATCGACTTGGAAAAAACCGTGGCCATCCGGTATGACCACCAATGCTTTGACCTGGAAACCAGTTGGTCACGCACCGATACCGACACCCGTTTGGAACTGCGCGTCTATCTCGACCAGCTAGGGGCCTGGGAACGATGACGTTTCCCCGCATTCATCAGCTCCCAGAATCCCTGCAAAATCACATCGCTGCCGGAGAAGTGGTGGAACGGCCGGCCAGCGTGCTCAAAGAGCTCTTGGACAACGCCTTGGACGCCGGGGCCACGCGGGTGGAGATCATGGTGGAAGGCGGCGGCCAAAGCCGCATCCAGGTGCGCGACAACGGCCACGGCATCCTCCCCGAAGACCTCCCCCTTGCCTTGACCCGGCACGCCACGAGCAAGATCCACCGTCTCGAAGACCTCACCGCCATCCGGACCTTGGGCTTTCGCGGGGAAGCCTTGGCCTCCATCGCCAGCGTCTCCCGCCTGCGTCTGGCAAGCAGCACCAGCGGCGGCGAGGGCCTGGTCGTGGAAGCGGAATTCGGCCGTCTGCAAGCCCCCCGGCCCGTGGCCATGGGCCAGGGGACGGAGGTGATTGTTCGCGATCTCTTCGCCAACGTCCCTGCCCGCCTCAAGTTCCTGCGCCCCCCCACCACTGAGGCCCGCAAATGCCAGGAGATCTTTCAGCGCATAAGTCTCCTGCACCTGGATGTGGCCTTGAGCTTCTCCCAGGCGGGCCGCACCGTCTTTTCCCTACCGGCCCAGGCTTCCCTGGCCGAACGCTTGCGGCTTTTCTGGCCCGAAGAAATCGTGGACGCCATGCAACCGGTGGAGAGCGTGGGCCCGGTGCACATCGTGGGCCTTGTGGGTGACCCATCCCGGGCCCAAGGCCGCGGCGACCGCATCCTGCTTGCGGTCAACGGTCGGCCTGTGCAGGACAAGCTCCTGGTGCGCGCAGTGCGCGAGGCCTACCGGGGAAGGATCTTGACCAACGAATTCCCTCAAGTGGTCTTGGACATCCGTCTGGACCCAGAGATGGTGGACGTCAATGTCCACCCGGCCAAAATCGAGGTGCGCTTCCAGGACGAAGGCATGGTGTTTCGCGCCGTCTTCCAGGCGATCTCCCGCGTCCTGCAGGCAGGGCTGCACCGGGAAGATGCGCCACTCCCCATGGCGTCGCCTATGGGCATTTCCCCATCCCTGCCTCCTGAGCCCGCTTCTCGCAAATTTGCCCAAACCCGGCTCATGGAACACTTGGCCGTGGCAGCAGAAGCCCCCGCTGCTTGGGAGTCTTCGGTCCCGCAAGCAGCCGCTGCGCCGCCGCGCACATCATCCCCCCTGCCCTGGCGCTACGTCGGGCAGGTGGCGGCCACGTACTTGGTGCTCCTGGGCACCGACGAAGTGGTCCTGCTCGACCAGCATGCGGCGCACGAGCGCGTGCTCTTCCACACCATCGCCACCACCCCGGCCAATGCCCAAGGACTCGTGCCACCCCTCTCCTTTCCGGTGCATGCCTCCGAGGTGGACACCGTGGAAGCTCTATGGGAGCCGCTCACGCGCCTGGGCTTTGCCCTGGAACACACCCCGCCCTGCCTCGTGGTGCACCGCATTCCGGCCATCCTCGCCGTGGCCCGGGCCAAAGACTTCATCATCGACGCCCTTCAGGGGAGTAAACGAGACCTTCAGGCCCTGCACGCCCGCATGGCCTGTCACGGGGCAGTGCGGGCCGGCGACGTGCTTTCCCCGTCGGAGGCGCACGCCTTGCTCGAAGCCTGGTGGAACACCCCGGAGCGAGAATTTTGTCCCCACGGCCGTCCCACCCTGATCCGTCTTGGGGTGGACGCTTTCGAAAAACTCTTCAAACGCCGCGGGTAAATCCCGCATCGAGCATTCCAACAGCATCAATCATCAAGGAGGACTGTGGTGAATATCCTGCTCGTAGGATCTGGAGGTCGGGAACATGCCCTGGCCTGGAAGATCCGCCAAAGCCCCCTGACCTCGCAGCTGTGGATCGCCCCGGGAAACGGCGGCACCGCAGCCTTGGGGACCAATGTGCCCATCGCGGACACCGACATCCCGGCATTGGTCCGCTTTGCCCGGGAGCACGCCGTGGACCTGGTGGTGGCAGGCCCCGAGGCCCCGCTGGTCCTTGGCCTTGCAGACGCCCTCGCCCAGGCCGGCATCGCCTGCTTTGGTCCATCGGCCTTTGCCGCCCAACTGGAAGGCTCCAAGGCCTTTGCCAAGACCATGATGCAGGAAGCCGGCATCCCCACAGCGGCCTTTGCCGTCTTCGAAGAGCTCGAGCCGGCCTTGGCTTACGTCCGCAAGCATCCCCTGCCCATGGTCATCAAGGCTGACGGCCTCGCGGCAGGCAAGGGGGTGGTCGTGGCCGCCACCTTGGCCGAGGCCGAAGCGGCGCTGCGCCAGATGATGGCGGAAAAGGCCTTTGGCGCCGCGGGCGAGCGCGTCATCATCGAAGAAGCCTTAACGGGCGAGGAAGTCTCGCTCCTGGCCCTCTGTGACGGCGAGCGCATCGCCGTTCTGCCCTCGGCTCAAGACCACAAACGGGTCGGGGATGGAGACACCGGCCCCAATACCGGCGGCATGGGGGCGTACAGCCCAGCACCCGTGCTCCCGGATGCCCAGGCCGCTACCGTAGCCGAGCAGGTGATCACCCCCATGGTGCGCCACCTCAACGCCCTCGGCCACCCCTTCGTGGGCGTCATCTACGCCGGACTCATGATGACCGCTGCCGGGCCCATGGTCCTCGAATACAACGTGCGCTTCGGCGATCCGGAATGCCAACCCCTCATGGTGCGCCTGGAAAGCGATCTGGTCCCCATCATGCTCGCCTGCTGCCGGGCAGGACTCGATCCTCGGGACGTGCGCTTCACCTCCCGACCCAGCTGCTGCGTGGTACTGGCATCCCAAGGCTACCCGGGCGCCTACCGCAAGGGGCTGCCCATCAGCGGCATCGAGGAAGCCGCCCAACTGCCAGATACGGTGATCTTCCACGCCGGCACCTCCCTGCAGGGGGGCCAACTGGTTACCGCCGGCGGCCGGGTGCTCGGGGTCACCGCCCTGGGCGATACCTTGGCCGAGGCCCAGGCCCGTGCCTACGCCGCAGCAGGCCGCATCCATTTTGAAGGCTGTTTTTTCCGCAAGGATATCGCCCATAAAGGGATTCACCGCACCCCATAACCCCAAAGGAGCCCACCATGCCCCACGTCGCCATCTTCATGGGAAGCAAGTCGGACGAAAAAGTCGTGCGGCCCTGCGCCGAACTCTTGGCCAGCCTCGACATCCCGTATGTCTTTACCATCACCTCTGCCCACCGCACCCCGGAGCGCACCGAACGCTTGGTGCGTGAACTAGAGGAACAAGGAGTCCAGGTATTTATCTGCGCTGCGGGCATGGCAGCCCATCTCGCCGGGGCCGTTGCCGCCCGAACCATCAAGCCGGTCATCGGCATCCCGGTGGCAGCCTCAACACTCGGCGGCATGGACGCCCTGCTTGCCACGGTGCAAATGCCCCCCGGTTTTCCCGTGGCGACCGTGGCCCTAGATAGCGCCGGGGCGCGCAATGCCGCCTGGCTGGCGGCCCAAATCCTCGCCACGAGTGATGCCGCCTTGGCCCAACGCCTCCGCGAGGCCCGGCAGACCATGGCCGAGCAGGTGGAAACGGACGCCGCAGCCCTGGTCTAAAAAAACGGGGGCAGCACAGTCTGCCCCCGCGTGTGCGCTACGACGCTGCATCCCCGGCACCGGGCCGGGGCGCCTCTCCAGGCGGTTGCGAGCCCCCTTGGGGGAGCTGCGGCGTCACGTCGATGGATCCCGGCGGCAGAATCGTGCCGGATTTATGCACCACGGTGTTGTCCACAATGGCAATACCCAGCTGTTCCATCACCTGCCGCTTATATTCGTACTCCATATTCTTGGCGCGCAGTTTGTACTGCAGAATCAGGCGCACCACGGCGTAGATGGTCCCTGCAGCAAGCACAGCCCCAAGGCCGATGAGGATAATCCGGGATGCCGCCTCGCCAAAACGACCAAGAAACTCCAGGATGCTCCCAAGATTATAGAGCACTCCAATAAGGATGCCCACCATCCCCAAAATCACAAGGAACGGCAGCTGCATACAAAAATTGATCGCCGCCGCCAGACGGCCCTCGGTGCCGTCTTCTTTCTTCGCCCGCACCAGGGGACGCCCTTGATGGCCATACACAAAGGCGTTGAATCCCGCCACCACAATGCCCACCAAAAACGTCACGGCGACCGGAGCACTCAAGGCCACCACGAAATACGTCTTCCAGGGGAAAGGGATATCCACGGGGTGCCCCGTCACCGCGGCCTCGTCGAGGCCCAATTGGTACACCCAACACACCAAAAAAATGAGCCCTTCCAGGACCAAGAGCAACTGTACGTATTTTCGAAATAGGTCTTTGAGCTCGTATTCGTCGAAGAGCGCCGCCAAGCCTCGCCGGCGCTCGTCAGTCTGCTGCTTTTTCGCTTCCATAACCTCCCCAGGTGGCCCCGATGCCCCTTGCCCAAAGGCCATGGGTCCAGTAGGCAGCGGGACGCTGTACGTGATCTCTTTTTGGAGTATGCCATGACCCAGTTGCATGCCGATATGGTCATCCTGGGCGCAGGGCCGGCCGGTTATGCCGCAGCTCTTGCCGCCAGTCAAAGAGGAAAAGCCACCGTGCTCGTGGCAGCCGGCCCCCTGGGCGGCACCTGCCTCAATTGGGGGTGCATCCCCACCAAGATCTATCTTGGCGCCAGCGAACCCCTGGAGGGGCTGCGCACCATGGGGCGTCTGCGTCTCGTGCAGGGCGAGGCCGCCCTGGACCTTGCCGCCCTGCGCCGCCGCGTTCAGACCATCGTTCAGGCCACCCACAAGGCCATGACTACGGCTTTGGAGGGCGGCAAAGTACAGGTGATCCACGGCCGCGGCCGCATCATCGCCCCGCACACGGTCACGGTGCCGGAAAAGGACATCAGCATCCAGGCGCCCATCATCCTCGTGGCCACCGGCTCCCGCCCCATGCCCCTTCCAGGCGTCCCCTTCGGCGGCCCGATCCTCGACTCCACGGAGGTCCTCGAACTCTCCCAAGCCCCCCAGAGCCTTGCCATCATCGGCGGGGGGGCCATTGGCGTGGAGATGGCGCAATTCTGGAACCGCGTGGGCACGGCCGTCACCCTGGTGGAGGCGGCCCCCACCCTGGTCCCCAGTGAAGACCCCGCCCTTGGCCAGGCGCTTGCCTCCATGCTCAAGCGCAGCGGCATCACAGTCCACACCAACGCTCCGGTGCAGGAAGTCCTTGTGGACGGGGCCAACGTCCATGTCCGCCTGCCGGAGGCCACCTGCACGGCCCAGGCAGTGCTCGTGGCCATCGGTCGGCGTCCCAACACTGAAGACCTGGGCCTTGAGGCTGCCGGGGCGCAGGTGGATGGCCGCGGCTTCGTCATCACCGACGCCCAACTCCGGGCGGCCCCTGGCGTCTACGCCATCGGCGACGTCAATGGCCGCACGCTGCTCGCCCACGCCGCCGAACACCAGGCCCACTTTGCCGTGGCCCACGCACTCGGAGCAACCCAGGGGGCCTATACCCCTGGCCCCATCCCCGCCTGTGTGTACGGCGGCGCGGAACTGGTGCGCGTGGGGCCCGCGTATGCCGAACTCAAGACGCACGATGTGCTCGTCTCCCGCGCCATGCTCGCGGCCAACCCCATGGCCCAGGCCCATGGGCATGTGCACGGCATGGTGCAGGTGTACTGGCGCCATGGGCAGGTCGTGGGGGTGGCGGCGGTCGGGGCACGGGTCTCGCATCTTGCGGGCCTGGCCGAAGCCATGGTGCGGGACGGATGGGACGAATCGGCGGCGCACACCCATATCTTCGCCCATCCGAGCCTCGATGAGGCCGTACGCGCCGCCCTTACCGCGCCCAAGGAGCCGCTCCCATGATCGGTCGCGGCCCTTTGCGCCCCAAGCGTCCCCTGATCCTGGCCTCATCATCGCCACGGCGCCAGGCCATGCTTGCAAGTCTTGGCCTGCATTTCGTGGTGCGCGTACCATCCATCGACGAGTCCGCCCTCCCAGGCGCAGACCCACTGGCCCACGCCCTTGCCCTCGCCCGCGCCAAGGCGGCCGCCGTGCACGACCCGGAAGCGGTCATCCTTGCCGCGGACACCGTAGTGGCCCTGGGCAGCCGCATCCTGGGAAAGCCCCGCGACCCGGAGGAGGCCTTGCATATGCTGGAACTTCTGGCCGGCGCCGAGCATCAGGTGCATACCGCCGTGGCCCTGCGTCAGGAAAGCTGCGAGCACGCCTTCGCGGTTTCGGCACAGGTGCGCATGGCCGCATTTTCTCCAGAACTCCTGCGCGCCTACGCCGCCACCGGCGAAGGTCTCGACAAGGCCGGGGCCTACGCGGTGCAAGGGATTGGCGGCTTTTTGGTGGAGTCGGTGCGCGGATCGGTGAGCGCGGTCATCGGTCTTCCCTTGGCAGAAACCGTCGCCGCCTTGCTGCGCATGGGTGCGGTGGAGCCTGCCCCATGAAGCTCTCTGCCGGTGTTGTGCTCGGCCTCGCCACCTTGGGCGGCATCGGCCGCCTGCCCAAGGCCCCCGGCACCTGGGCCTCGGCTGCGGCCGCCATCCTGGCGCCGGTACTGTTTCTCCCACTCCCCATGCCCCTGCGGCTGGGGGTTTGCCTCGGCATCTACCTCGTGGGCGTGCAGGCGGCCACGCGCGCCGAAGTCCTCCTCCAGCGCCATGACCCTGGCTGCGTGGTCATCGATGAGCTCCTCGGGCAATGGATCGTCCTCGCCACCACGGCCCCCCACGCCCCGTGGTGGCAGCTGGCGCTGGCGTTCGTTCTCTTCCGACTGTTCGACATCATCAAGCCATGGCCCATCCACGCCCTGGAGCGCCGCATTGCCGGAGGTCACGGCATCATGCTCGACGACGTGGTGGCGGGTCTTATGGCCCTGGGGATTCTCTGGCTGCTGCGCGTCCTGCTTCCCTGACCCCTGCCGTGGACCAGACCTTCGCCGCTGCCATCGCCGCCACCCTGGACGGTCTCCGCGCCCCGGGCGCGTCCCTCCTGGTGCAGTCGCCGCCAGGTACGGGGAAGACCACGCGCATCCCCCCCCAACTCCTCAACGCCCCCTGGGCCCAAGGCCGCGGCATCCTCCTGCTTGAGCCCCGGCGCATGGCCGCGCGGGCAGCGGCGCGCTTCCTCGCCCACGGTCTGGGAGAACAGGTGGGGGGCACCATCGGCCTGCGCACCCGTCTGGAGACCCGAGTCGGCCCGAGCACCCGCCTGACTGTGGCCACCTACGGCGTGTATCTGCGCCTCCTGCAGGAAGACCCCGGTCTGGAAGCCTTTGCCGCGGTCATCTTCGATGAGTGCCACGAACGCGCCCTGGCCGCGGATCTCGCCCTCACCCTCACTCAAGACGCCCGCGCCACCCTGCGGCCGGACCTGCGCCTCGTGCTCCTTTCCGCCACTGTCGAGCCAGCGGACTTCGCCACGGTGCTTGCCAACCTTACGGTCGTCACCGCCACGGCCCCCAGCCATCCGGTGGAGGTAGAGTACCTGCCGCCGCGCCCTGGGGAGGACATCCTCGCCCACGCCGCCCGGGTCACCCGCCACGCCTGTCTGCGCCATGGCGGCACTGTCCTCGTCTTTCTCCCCGGCATGCGCGAAATCCAGCGCCTCGCCCAGGCTTTGGCAGACCTGCCGGCAGAGGTGCTGCCGCTGCACAGCACCACCCCCGCAGCCCAGCAAGACCAGATCCTGCGGCCGCAAGCCGAAGGCAAGCGGCGGGTGGTGCTCGCCACCAGCATTGCCGAGACCTCCCTCACCATCCCCGGGGTCACGGTGGTGGTGGACTGCGGCCTTGCCCGGGTGCCCTGCTACGACCCCGGCCGCGACCTCACGACACTAGCCACGGTGCCTGCATCGACGGCCACCATCCAGCAGCGCACCGGCCGGGCAGGACGCATAGGCCCAGGGGTATGCTACCGTCTCTGGGACCCCAAGGAAGACTGCCATCGCCCCGCGGCGGCGCGGCCCGAGATCCTGGAAGCCGATCTGACGCGCCTTGCCCTGGAAGTGGCCGCATGGGGGAGCCCAGTCCACGACCTTGCCTGGCTCACCCCGCCGCCCGCCGCGCCACTGCAACGCGCCCGTACCGTGCTCACCGATCTCGGCGCCCTGGACGCCCACGGACGCGCCACGGACCACGGCCGCACATTGCTCCGTCTCCCCCTGGCGCCGCGCCTCGGACACATGGTGGCCTCCTGCCCCGAGCACCTTCGGGCCACGGCCTGCGCCCTGGCCGCGCTCTTGGAAGAAGGAGGAGCCCTGGTGCGCCGCGAGCCCAACCTGCGCCACGCCCTGGCCGCCATCCACGAGCCCGGCCCCTGGCGCACGGTCTTCCACCGACTGCGCCGCAGCCTCGGTATTGCTGCAGACGCCCCGCTCTTCCCGGAACAAGTAGGCTTGCTCACCCTGTTGGCCTACCCGGACCGCCTCGCCGCACGCATGCCTGATGGCTCGTGGCGGCTGACCACCGGCACCAAGGCCGTGTGCCCCACGCCAAGCTATGGTGAGGCAACGTACCTGGTGGCGCCCTGCCTGTCGGGCAGCTCGGCCCGAACGCTCACCATCCACGCCGCAGCCCCGGTGGATATCCCCGACATCCAGCACGTCTGGGGGCCGCGCCTGCGCCTGGAGCGCAGCGTGCGTCTGGAAGGCGACGACGGCCGCGTGGTGGCGGAAAACCAACTGCTCGCCGACGCCCTTCCCGTAAGCACCCACCCCGACACCCCCACACCCGAAGAGCGTAAGACAGTTCTGGCCGAGGCCATCCGCCGCAGCGGCCTCTCCTTCTTCCAATGGACCGAGAGCGCCCGCCAGCTGGTGGCTCGGGTGCGCCTGGCCCACAGCCTCGATCCAGAGCACTGGCCTGCCTGGGACGATGCCTCGCTCATGGAATCCTTGGAGCATTGGCTCGGCCCGAACCTCATGCACTGCTCAAGACTTGCCCAGGCCGCGACCATGGACCTGACCCGTCCCCTAGAGGACTGGCTTGTCACCACGCACGGATATGACGCAATCCAACGTCTGGACCGTTTACTGCCCCAGAGCATATCCACCCCTGCCGGAGCAAAACGTCCCATCGACTATGCCGATCCAGCTGGGCCACGCGTATCGGTCAAGCTCCAGGAAATGTTCGGGGCCACCCAAAGCCCACGCCTGGCCCACGGCCGTGTCCCCATCACCCTGATCCTGCTCTCCCCCGCCAACCGTCCCCTGCACATTACCCAGGACCTCGCCGCCTTCTGGGCCGGAACCTACCGCGAAGTGCGCAAAGAAATGCGCGGCCGCTACCCCAAACATTTCTGGCCCGAAGACCCCGTCCAGGCCGCCCCGTGCACGCATACCCTCAAGCAGTCTCTATCAATCCGAAAACCTTGACCAAGCACATGGTTTCCACAGTTTTGTTCCAAGGTATTGCCAGACGTGCACATCCAAGATAGAAGTGCTGTCCTCATGCGCCCAAGAAGACCTGGAACGGGACAGAAGCGCTCAAAATTTCCTCTCTCCCCTTGCCAAACCCCACTGCTTCCAATACGGACAATGCCAATCTGTGTCTTCCACCTTGAGGCGCAGCATCTTTATATCGAGGAGAAGGTTTTTCTCATGACCCACGCAAACGACAGCGTCCAGCATATCCTCCGCGGATATCTCAACGACAGCGTGCCGGAGCATATCCAAGGCGCGGCGCAATATCTGCTTGCCGAAGAAGGCGCTCCCAAAATCAGCATCCACCCGGGGGAAGAGACCTGGGAGGTAGAGGCGCACTTCCAAGGGGAAGACTTCCAATCGTACACGCCGGAAATCAGCATCAATCTCGAGTATGGGATGGTGCACGCCTATTGCAACTGTCCAGACTCGTTCTCTGGAGTGTGTCCGCACATTGCAGCCACGGCACTGCATATCCTCAAGTCAACATCCTCTGCAGGCACAGAGGAAGAAAAGGAATCCAGCACTGTCAAATCCCAATGGAAGCAAACATTTCGCTCCTTTTTCGCCACCCATCTCGAACCAGAGCCTGGCGAACACTACATCATCTATCGATTTCATCCAGAGCCAGATCGACTGCAAATGGAATTCTTCCGTGCCCGTCAAAACAAGTCTGGACTCTCCACGGTACAGAATCCAGTCACTCTGGAACAGATCATCCGAAACCCCGATTGGTGCGAAATGGCGCCCGAGCTTCCCAAAGTGGCGGAACAGATCGGCCAGTATTTGGATTATTACGGACACCGTGTGGAGATCCCGGCAGGGCTCATGACCTGGTTCTTCTGGGCGATTCGCAACGAATACTATCTCTTCTGGGAAGATACCGAACAGCCGGTGACCATCGAAAGCACGCCCATGCGCCTGCAGCTGCGCCCCGAATTTTCCGAAGAAGGCCTTACCTTCGACATCATGCTCGGCCGTGAAGGCAAGGTCCCCTTTTCCATCGCCCGGCAGCCCATCTCCATCTTCGGCAAACTCCCCTTGTGGGTATGCCTCAAGCACCGCTTCTACCCGGTGCAGACCGGCCTAGAGCCGCGCCTGGTGCAAGAGCTCGTCACGGCCCCGCCGCGCATCCCCCATGCAGAGATCCCGGAATTTCTCGACCGCGTGTGGACCCAGCTTCCGGCCTCGGACCTCCATGGCCAGGACGAGTTCCTGGAGCACATGAAGCCCATCTTTGCCGCCGCCACCTACAACCCCAAGCTCTATCTGGGGGAAGAGGGGAGCCTGCTGACGCTGGAAATCCACAACATCTACGAGACGGAACACGGGGACATCACCCTGCCGGGCCCCAACCAGGACCTCCAGACCGGCAGCTACCAGTTCGAAGGCAAATCCTTCCTCATCCGCCGCGACCAGGAAAAGGAAGAGGCGCTCATCGCCACCCTCATGGAGATGAACTTCCAGCCCAGGTCCCAGTCCATGTGGTTCCTGGAGCCCGAAGAGGCGATCTCTTTCCTGCTGGACGCCTATCCGCGGCTGGTGGAGCAGTACCGGGTCTTTGGCGAAAAGGACCTCTCGCGCTACAAAGTGCGCAAGGCCACGCCCCAAGTAGTGGCGGAGATCACCACCCAGGAAGAAGACAAGTGGTTCAACCTCGAGATCTCGGTGGACTACGACGGCATGAGCGTGCCCATCGACAAGATCTGGAAGGCATGGACCCAGGGCAAGCGCTACGTGCAGCTCAAGGACGGCTCCTACACCAGTTTGCCGGAATCCTGGTTGCAAAAGCTCGGGCACAAGCTGGCGGCCATGGGACTGGACCCAGAAAAGCCGCCCAAGAAGCGCTTCGAGAACTTCGAAGCCCCGATCCTCGACAAGATCGTCGAAGACATCCCCGAAACTGTTGCCGACGGATTCTGGACGACGCTTCGAGAAAAGCTCCACGACTTCACGGAGATCAAGACCGTCACCCCGCCCAAGGGGCTCAATGCCACGTTGCGCCCCTATCAGCTCCAGGGCATCAGCTACATGAACTTCCTACGCGAATACCATTTTGGCGGTATCCTCGCCGACGAAATGGGCCTGGGCAAAACCATCCAAACCCTGGCCTTCATCCAATACATGAAAGAACACGGCGCCAAGGGCCCCAATCTGATCATCGTGCCCACCTCGGTGCTGCCTAACTGGGAGCGCGAGGCGCAGAAATTCGTACCGGACATGAAGCGGCTGGTCATTTACGGCTCGCGGCGGGAGAATCTCTTCAAGAAGATCGAGGAGTCCGAGCTCATCATCACCACGTACGCGCTGCTCCGCCGCGACTTGGATGAGCTGCTCAAGTTCGAATTCAACGCCGTGATCCTTGACGAGGCCCAGAACATCAAAAACCCCAACACCATCACCGCCCGCAGCGTGCGCAAGATCCAGGCCCGCTTCCGCCTGTGCCTGTCCGGCACCCCCATCGAAAACACCCTGCTGGAGCTCTGGTCCTTGTTCGAATTCCTCATGCCGGGGTTTCTCGGCTCCCAGACCGCTTTCCAGAAGGGATTCGTCAAACCCATCAAGGACGGGGACGAAGACAGCCTGAATTACCTCAAGGCCCGGGTCAAACCCTTCATCCTGCGCCGTACCAAGAGCGAGGTGGCCCAAGACCTGCCGCCCAAGGTGGAAAACATCTACTACTCGAGCCTCTTGGACGACCAGATGGAACTCTACGCGGCCCTGGCCAAAAAGCTCAAGGAGCAAGTGCTCCAAGACGTGGACGAAAAAGGTATCGCCCAGAGCCAGATCTCCATTTTGGACGCACTGCTCAAGCTGCGGCAGATCTGCTGCCATCCACGGCTGCTCAAGCTCGATGTACCAGGGGTCAACACCAACGTCTCTTCCGGCAAGTTCGAAGCCTTCAAAGATCTGGTCACCTCCATCATTGACGACGGGCACAAGGTGCTCGTGTTCTCGCAGTTCGTGCAGATGCTCCACATCATCCGCAACTGGCTCAACATGGTCGAGATCCCGTATTGCTACCTGGACGGCACCTCCAAAGACCGCTTCGAACAAGTGGACCGTTTCAACAATTCACCCGAAATTCCCATTTTCCTCATCTCCCTCAAGGCAGGGGGAACGGGCCTCAACCTGACGTCCGCCGATTACGTCATCCACTACGATCCCTGGTGGAACCCTGCAGTGGAAGATCAGGCCACGGACCGCACCCACCGCATCGGCCAGACCCGTCAGGTGTTCTCGTACAAGATGATCTGCGAAAACACGGTGGAAGAAAAGATCCTCAAGCTGCAGGAATCCAAAAAGGGCATCGCCGATTCCATCATCCCAGGACAATCGGCCTGGAAGAGCCTCACCCGGGCAGACCTGGAAATGCTCTTCGAGGTATAGCGAGACAGCCATCCCGGATCGGCAAAGGAATGCGGCAGACGCCGAAAAATCACAAAGCGGGAAGCAACGAGCTTCCCGCTTTTTTGACGCCAACTGTTGGTCTGCTGCCCGACGTATTGACCGGGGCACCGACCTTTGCTAGCGGCTCGGGAGCATTTTTTCGCCACTCTTCCAACCTTGAGCAGGATTTGCCGCATGAGCACCTACTACCGCCCGGACCCTGACCTCGATTTTCTCAAGGAGTGCAGCAACGAGGACCTCAACATCCTCGTCCATGTCCTTCTCTACGATCGGGAAGGCAAGCAGCGTTTCGTCGTCCGCCGGCTCCCCAACCACCCCCTCTACAAACAGCATGCCCCCAACCACTCTCTGTATTGGGAGGTCATCGCCGGCGAAATCCAGCTCTATGGTTCCAATCCCCTTGCGGCCATCGCCCGAGGCGGCCGCGGCAAGCATTACATCAAAATCCTCGGCGACGTGTGCGACCGCTTCGACCTGCGCTACAACCCCAATGCCGCCACCGAGATCATCGAACGCGAACTCTACTCCTTCCTCTTCACCAAATCCTTACAGCGCCTCTCCAAGGCCAACCTCGAAGCAGTGAGCGCGGCTTTTGCCATCAAGCCCGCCAGCATGAACCAACTTGCCGTCAACGTGGCCATCACCGAGGCCATGCGCTTCGACGACACCATCGCCAGCCGTATCGCCCTCTGCGTGGCGCACGGGGCCGCCATGTTCGCCAGCAATATCGGCTACCGCGATCAAGTGCCGCCCGAATTCGTGCCTGCCTTGGAGGCAACGGAAAAACCCCTGATGGTGGAGTTCGACTCCATCTCCCCCATCAATCTCACGGGATCGGCCCATTGGTTCATGATCCCAGTGGTCATGCAGGTCATCTACCTGCGCACCAAACACCTTACCCAAAGCTAGATCCGCAGCGATTTCCCCCTGGAGCGCCGAGGCCCCCAGGGGGAACGTGCCCTACTCCTTGGCCGGGTTCTTGTCCCCCCAAATGGTCTTGAGGCGGGCGTCACGCCCACAGCCCTGGCGGTAGAGGTGATAGCGCAGAGGGTTTTTCCCCGCATAGTCCTGGTGATATGCCTCCGCAGGATAGAAGGGGGCTCGAGGCAGCACGAGGGTGGCCACCGGAGACCCCAAACGCGCCTCGGTTGCGGCGATCCATTGCCGGACAATCTGCTCTTCCTCGGCATCGGCCACAAAAATGGCCGATCGATACTGCGGCCCGCGGTCGCAAAACTGTCCGCCGGCATCCAATGGATCGATATTCTCACCAAAAATCCGCACCAAACGGGAAAAATCCATCTGCTGCGGATCATAGCGCACCAGCACCGCTTCAAAATGCCCAGTGCGGCCGGAAGCAACCTCCTCGTAGGCGGGGTTTTCCACGTTGCCGCCAGTATAGCCAGAGACGACATCCTCGACCCCCGGCGTATTCCGAAAAGCGTGCTCCACACACCAAAAACAGCCCCCGGCAAACACCGCCTCGCGGAGGTTTTTGGCTGCAACCGGAGTTGCAGCCAAGCTCACCACGACCACACCCAGCATTGTCGGCATCCACCCCATGGGTTTCTCCTTATGTTTGCTTGTGAGCGCCCTTCACTGCGCGGAGCTGCACCGCGCCTCCCAAATGGGCAGCGCGTCCGAGGCGGTGGCCGCGCACGGCACCCAGCGCCGATCCCCATCCACCACATCCAGACGCACGAACCGCCGCTCGAGCGACGTCACCGCCATGCCATGCTCTTCCAAGGCCTGGGCGGCGTCCTCGGCCTCCGGATAGTCCAAGGCCGAAAGATAGCAGCGCCGCACGCCTTCCCGTTCCTCACAATGCGGCTCAAAATACCGCAAGAAGTACAATAAGGTTTCCATCCGCATAGAGCACCTCCTGTGCAGCGATCCTCAAGAAATTTCTGATGAACTATTAATATTTGTTCTCAAAAAGACAAGGCTCCGGGTTCAAGTTTCGCGAAATCATACCGAACCATTTGGTTTTCTTCTATATTATCTTGAGCACTGGCCCATGCCTCTAAGCAACAATCTCTCCATTCCCTCTTGCCGTGGGGAACGAATCAATCTATGCTCTTTTGCAAGAAGAATATAGAGCAGGAGTCTTGCCATGCTGCCAATTTTTCTCTGTATTTTCTTGTGCTTTGGAGTTCCTGCCGCCGCATCCGCTGCAGCATTGGAAGACGCCATCGCCCAATACCGGGCGGAAAACTACGAAGAAGCCCTGGAGATCCTCCAATCCATTCCCGAGTCCGGGCCGCACGGCTCGGTGGCGGCCTTCTACTTGGGGCTCACCTCCAAGCAGACCGGAGAACTGCGAAAGGCAGCCATTTTCCTCGAGCGCTCGTTGCGCCTGACTCCCCGGGTCAACGACGCCTACACCGAACTCACCGACGTGCTCCTCGCCTTGGGAGACACCGAGAAGGCCGGCCGCATCTTGGATGAGGCCGAGGGCGCTGGGATCCGGTCCGGCGCCCTCATGTTTTTGCGCGGCCTGGTGCTGGCTCGCCAAGGAAAAACCGAGGGCGCCCGCCACGCCTTTGCCGAGGCCAAAGCCATGGATCCGCGCCTGGCCCCTCGAGCAGACCTGCAGCTGGCCATGCTCGACGTCAGCGAGCGCCGGTATTCCTCGGCCCGCCAGACCCTCCAGGCCATCACCAACATCGCCCCAGACACGGAGATTGCGGAATTCGCTCGGCAATACGACACCGCCTTGGCCAATCTCATGACCAGCCACAAGACCTGGCGATATACCGCGGGGCTGCAGTACCAATACGACGACAACGTCATCCTCAAACCCACCGATGACGTGCCCGGAGGCATCAGCTCCCGCCAAAGCGACTCCGCCATGGTGGGCAGCCTGCGCGCCGAATTCTCCCCCCTTATCGAGGGGCCGTGGAGCTTTCTTGGTCAGCTCACGGCCACTGGCGTGTGGCACGAAACCATCAACTCGCACGATCTCACCAGCCTTTCCCTCTCCCTGATCCCGGGCCGGAGCCTGTCCTCCGACACCCTGGTCACCCTGCCGGTCACGGCGACCCATGCCTGGCTCGATGGGCAGCGCTACTCCATCACCCTCGGGGTACGCCCCACCCTGCTCACCACCCTGGTCCCCGGCCATCTCCTCCAAGCGGCCATCGGCATCAATCGTCGTGATCTCATCGAAGCCCCCCTCATGGACGACGAGAACCGAGACGGGGTGCTCGGCACTGCGGCCCTCGCCTACCTCAAGCCCCTGGACCGAGGCGGTCTCTTCACCCTCGGCCTTGAGCTCTCGCGGGATGAGACCCGCGGGGTCAATTGGCGCAATACCGGCTACCGGCCCTACCTGTCGCTCCTCTACCCCCTCACCCAAGAGCTCAGCGCCCTGGCCAGCGGCGACGCCTTCTTCCAGGATTACGACGGAGAGCATACCGTGTTCGAAAAACACCGCCGGGACGAAACCTACACCGGCAGCCTCGGGCTCATTTGGCGGCCCTGGGACTGGGGCAAATTTTCGCTCCAATACACCCGCGTGGAGGCGGACTCCACCATCGCCATCTATGAATATACCCGCAATCTCTATACCCTCGGTTTCGAGGCGACCTTTTAGGAGGGCCCCATGCGCACCTTCTTCTGCGCCCTCATCCTCCTCGCCTTGGTCGCAGCATCCGCCCTCGCCGCCCCGGTAGGCCGCATCTCCGCCGTGGAGGGAAGCGTAGATGTCCTGCATCGCGGCGCCACCCCTGGGGATCCGGCCCACGTGGGCATGCCGGTGGACGAAGGCGACATGATCCGCACCAAGAGTAACTCCAAGGCGCAGGTGACCTTTACCGATGGTAACGTGCTCAACATCGGCCAGCGCTCCCGCCTGGACATCCGTGAGTACCGCCTTAATGGCCAACGGACCCTGGAACTGCCTCGCGGCAAGGCCGAGGCCGTGGTGGACCCGCAAACCGTCAAGGCCATTGCCACCGAACCAGGACGCCACGCCTTCGAGATCCGCACCCCCAACGCCGTGGCCGGTGTGCGCGGCACGCAGTACATCACCTGGAAAGAGGGCTCGGTGTCCTACGTGCTCGTGCTCCAAGGCCGGGTGGAAGTCTTCAACCCCGCTTTCCCGGAGCAGAAGATCATCGTGGAGGCCGGCCAGATCGTGGCCGTGCCTGAAGATGCCCCGCCCGGTCAGCCCCAACCGGCAACAGAGCAGCAGATCCAAAAGCACCAGCAGGATACCACCATCGGTGGCGGCACACCCGGTGGCGGGGGCACATCCAGCGCTCCTACCGGTGGCGGCACCGGGACGCCAGGGGGCGATACCGCAACGGGAGGCGGGGCCGCAGGCGGTGGCAACCTTCTTGCGGCAGCAGCAACCGAGACTCCTTCGGGAGGCGGCACCTTCCAGCCCATGGCTGGAGCAGGACCTGAGCCAGTGGCCCTTGGGGATACGCCGACCACGCCCACGCAAACCGTCGTGGTCATCCCCATCACCGAGGCCCAGCCGCAAACGATCACCCCTGAGCCGCAGCCCGAGCCACAGCCAACCCCTGAACCCACACCTACCCCAGAACCCGGCCCAACCCCTGAACCCACTCCCACCCCTGAGCCAGGCCCAACGCCTGACCCAGGCCCAACCCCTGACCCAGGGCCTACCCCTGACCCAGGGCCTACCCCTGACCCAGGGCCTACCCCTGATCCAGGCCCAACGCCTGACCCCGGTGGTGGCGGTGGCGGCGGTGGTGGCGGCTCCACGGACACCACCCCACCGCAGATTGTAAGCATCCTCGCCAAGGCGGTGCCGGGATCCGTCACGCTCGTCTACGATATCTATGCCATGGACCCAGAAAGCGGGGTGGCCAGTGTGGAGTTCCGCGTCAACAATGGTCCGTGGCAATCTGCCCAGTTCGTGGATCAGACGTTGGGAGAGAAGCATTACAACGCCACCATTGCGGGCCTTCCACTCGGGCAAAACTCGAGCGTCGAATTCCGCGCCACCAATACCGATGGCGCTTCTGGCATCACCGCCGATAGCAACAATCCCATATCCCCCGTATATGCCAGCCTTTGGGGCAATGTATATGCAGGAAGCACCCCAGCACCTTCAAGCGGCGCCGCAGCAGGGGTGGAGTTCCGACCTACGATTCTGTCCACAGGCAGTATAACCCCCAGCACGCCTGTCCCCACCAACGGCACCACCCTGGAAGCCGGGGGATACGTGCTTCCAACGGCATGGACGCTGCGTGCCGGGACAAGCACCCCGCCCACCGGGCCGGGTACCCAAAACTACACATTGAATTCCCTCCATATTCTCACAGATACCCATTGGTGGAGCAGCAGTTCAGGATCCCTTCAAGCAGCGCTGGATAATTCCAGCGCAATCACGGCCCTTGCCTTCCAAGGCAATCTCCAGCCTGTTCCCCTCATCCACAAAGCCACAGGCACTATTTCTGATTTGTCCCTCCAGTACATTTTGGGGGGCTGGAGCGCCGATTCTCCATGGTACAATCCCAACCCGAACCCTCCGCACCACCCCATCGCCTTCTTGGGTTCCCTGACAGCACCTTCTCCAACCACGTGGCACACCGAGATCGACGGCACGGTGCTTTCGGGAGGCGGAGACTACGCGGGATACATGGCCGGCTGGCTCGCCCAGCGCACCAATGACCAGTACAACCTCTCCGGCCGGATCGTGGTCGTATATGTCAATCCATCTGGGGGTGCCGGGATCCTCACCGGCGGCTTCGGCGAAGGGGCAGAAGCCAATGTCCTGAGCTCCGTGAA
Source organism: Thermodesulfomicrobium sp. WS (assembly GCF_027925145.1). Taxonomy (GTDB): domain Bacteria; phylum Desulfobacterota; class Desulfovibrionia; order Desulfovibrionales; family Desulfomicrobiaceae; genus Thermodesulfomicrobium. The sequence goes on along the minus strand of NZ_AP027130.1, from coordinate 963,826 downwards.
CATGGTGGACGCCCAAGGGGGATTCCAACATGCTGTGGTGCTTGAACCCTCATCAGGACTCGGCACCATTGGCCTCGGTGTGGTATATTCTTCTCCCGTAAATGGCACAGGAACTCTTGGGTCTGGTGCCATAACGACGGCAGATGCACCCACCACCTTCAAGCGGGCGGCCTTGTTTCCATGGGGCGTTGGGTATCTCGATCTATCAGGAACATATACAGATACGAACCTATCGTACCCAGCAACTGCCGTACTTCCATTGCAATCATCATCAATGCTAGGACTAGATGTTGCCCAGGGCATGGTAACCGCCCAATTCTTCGACACAACAGCCGGCACAGTCTGCAACGTCATTCGAGGGACCACGGCTGCTGGATTCGTGATTGTTGGCGGTCCTTCGGTCTCCACGGGCATCTTCGTGGGCGAGACCATCGGGACATTCGATCCTTCCGCATCCCCAGATCTCACGTGGAGTGCCACGGCCATTGGCCCCTGGATGGAAACCCAGGAGTATCTCCACATGGTCTCGTCCAATCCATCTCAACTCACTGCCCTGAATCTGCCAGCATATACTGTAGGACAAACAACCTTAAGTGGCGGGGATACTACCTTCAATGTTCAACTCCAGGACGTCAAATTCCTTGCACCAACGGCTGGCGGGATACCCACAGTATGGGCAACGGGATCCGTTACCGGAGGTTTCACGTCAGGGCATCCTATAATTGGGACGACAACAGTATCACTCGGTGATGGATCGTCGCTCAGCGATATCCAATTCACCCCAACCTATTGGGGTGGGGGTCAATGGGCGGCAACAGTATCCGGTCAGGGCCTTGGATCTCTCAATACCATTATCATTGATGCCATGCACGGCGTAGCGGCGGGGCAGTACGACGATACTGGAGGGACCTTCTCCGGCACCGCAGCAGGGGGCGTGGAGGCGCGCTAGTGATGGACGCCGATGCACCGCAACAGCAACCGCCCCGCCGCATGGGGCGGTTGCTGTTTGGGAGTATCAGGATTGGGTGTCCGCGCTTGCCACCGGGATGGTGCGCGGCTTGCCGTGGTGGGACTTGGGGAGAAACAGCTCCAACTGGCCGTGGCGGAAGGTGGCGCGGATGTGTTCCCGGTCCACGGTGTGGGCAACGGTGAAGGAGCGCACGAACTCGGCGTCCCCGAATTCCAGGTGCAGCGGCTTGCGGCCCGGCTCCCGGGCGAGGAGCGCGCGGCCGCGCACCACCAGCTCCGTGCCCCGCAGCTCCACGGACAAACTCTCCCGGGAGACGCCAGGGAGGTCCAAGACAATGACAAAACCGTCGGGAAGCTCGATGATGTCCGCTGCCGGCCGGCCTTGGGGCAGCGGGATGCGGGCGGTGTCCATCTATTCGCCCTCCACGAGGATACGACGCTGGCTGGCGGCTTGGGTTTTGGGCAGGGTGATGGTGAGGATGCCATGGCGCAGGCTGGCGTGGACGCCGTCACCGTCCACCGCAGCCTCCATGGTGATGACCCGCTGAAACGGCCCCACCGGCCGCTCCTGGCGGAAGTAGCGGCCTGGTTCCGCCTGCCGCTCGCCGCGGATGATGAGGGATTTGTCCTCCAGCGTCACCTCCACGTCTGCGGGGGCCACTCCCGGCACCGCAGCAGTCACCACCAGGGCGGTGTCGGTCTCTTCCACATTGACCGGGGGGAAGGCGAAGGCCCGCTGCCGCACGTTGGGGTTGTGCCACAGGGCGTCCAAGAGCTGATCCAAGGCCTGCATGTCGTTCCAGGCGCGCACATCGATAACCATATCCAAACCCTCCTGGTCCGGGTTCCTTAGCCAGGATTGGGGGCAGTGACAAGGGGACAGCGGCGATACACTCCGTCCTCACTCCCAAAGCTGGAGCCGGCCGGTGATCCAGCCCCAGAGCAGGCCCAAATACTCGTGCAGGGCGCGGTGGCAGGCAAGGAGATTGCGGGCGTACGGCAAAAAGGGCAGGCCGTCCGGGGAAAAGCACTCGTAGGCCGCAGGCGCCGGGATGGGGGAGAGCCCGCAGGCACGGGCCAGACGCACGGCCCGAGGCATGTGGGTGGCGGAGGTGACGAGCACCAAGGGCTCGTGGCCCACGCGGCGGGCCACCTCCGCCATTTGCTGCGGGGTATCCAGGGAGGCGTTTTCCACAGCCACCCGCCCGGCATCCAGCCCCAGGCTCACGGCGGCCGCGGCCAGCACCTCTGCATGCGGCGTGCCGCCAGTGGGGCTTCCCCCGGTGCACAGCACCTGGGCCCGCGGCGCCCGCCGGGCCAGACGCAACGCCTCGGCCAGGCGGGCGGTGGCCACGGTATCCAGGCGCAAGAGGGGCGGGAGCGCGGCGTCGTGGTGGTGGCTACTTCCCAAGACCACGATCCAGCGCACGCCCGCCAGCCGGGCGTCATCCAGCCGAAGAGGCGCATACGCGCGCTCCAAGGGCGCCACCATCCAGGCCGCCACCGGATCGAGGCTGACGGCGTAGAGCAGCGAAGCCGCCAGCACGAACGGGGCCACGGCCCGCTTGGGCCGGCCCACCAAGGCCAGGAGCATCCCCCACAGGGAAAGGCACACGCTCACGCCGAGCGGCATGAGCCCCTGGCCCAAAATGCGCTTGATCCAAAAACCGGAAATCTCCATCGCGCATGCCCCTCACCCGCCAACGCGAAGCCGCCTCACGCCAGATTCCCCCAAGGACGTATGGCGCGGTGCATCAGGAGCATATCCGCCAGGACAAGGCAGACCATGGCCCGCAAAACCGGCACGATGCGCGGGATGGCGCAGATATCGTGGCGGCCGCCCACGCGGATCTCCCGTTCCTGCCCGGAGATGTCCCGGGTGCGCTGGGGCACGGCAATGGAGGGGATGGGTTTGACCGCCGCACGCACCACGATGTCCTGTCCGGTGGAGATGCCGGCCAAGATGCCGCCCGCGTGGTTGGAGGCAAAGCCCTGGGCTGTGAGCGGATCGTTGTTCTGGCTTCCCCGGCTGCGGGCCGCGGCAAAGCCGGCGCCGATCTCCACCCCCTTGACCGCGCCCACACTCATGACCGCAGCCGCCAGACGGGCGTCGAGCTTGTCGAACACCGGCTCACCCAAGCCGGCAGGCACCCCCTGGGCCACCACCTCCACAATACCGCCCACAGTGTCCCCGGCAGCGCGCACCTCGGCCACCAAGGCCTCCCACGCCGGCAGCACCTCGGCATCCGCAGCGAAAAAGGGGCGATTCCACGCCCCGGCCAGATCCCGGCCCACGGCGGCAATGCCGCCCAGTTCCACCGACGCCGCATGCACGCTGACGCCGACGGTCTCCAGGATGGCGGCGGCAATGGCCCCGCCCACCACCCGGGCCACGGTCTCCCGGCCCGAGGCCCGGCCACCACCACGGTGATCGCGCCGGCCGTATTTGGCCTGATAGGTCACATCCCCGTGCCCGGGCCGAAAAATCTCGCGCAGACTGTCGTAGTCTCCGGAGCGCTGGTTTTCGTTTTCCACCACAAAGCCGATGGCCGTGCCCGTGGTGAAGCCCTCGAACACCCCGGAGAGCAGCCGCACCCGGTCGGGCTCTTTGCGCGTGGTCGCCGCAATGCCGCCGCTTCCCGGCCGGCGGCGGTCCAGGTCTTCCTGGATGCGCGCCTCCGAGAGCGCAATCCCCGGCGGGCAGCCGTCCACCACCCCGCCCAGGGCCGGGCCATGAGACTCGCCAAAGGTGGTGAGCCGCAAGACTTCGCCAAAACTATTTCCGGCCACGGAGCACCTCCGCATAGGGTTTGCCGCGCAGACAATAATCGGCGTACAAGACCTCCTGCGCCTCGGGGTCCAGGGCCGGACGCTCCAAGAGCCCGGCAGCGCGGCGCTGGCGCATGGCCTCATAGAGGATGATGGCCGCAGCCACGGACACGTTGAGGCTCTGCACCATGCCGTACATGGGCACGCACACGGTGTGCGACACCAAAGCCGCCAGATCTGGGTCCAGGCCGCGGTGCTCGTTGCCCAAGATCACGGCCGTGGGCCGGGTGAAGTTCCACTCCATGACCGGCACCGCATCCGAGCTCATGCCCGTGGCCACCACGGAAAACCCCTGGCCTTGGAGGTGTGCCACCAGCGAGGCGGCGTCGCGGTGCCGAACAGTATCCACCCATTTGCGCGCCGAGGCCGACGAAGCCTCGGAGAGGTTCGGAAACGACTCCCGGGTATAGAGAAGATGCACCCTGCCCACCCCAAAGGCGTCGCAGCTACGCAAGATCGCGGAAACATTGTGCGGGTCGTGGATATTGTGCAGCACCAAGGTGAGATCCAGCTGGCGAGCGGCCACCACCCGGCGCAGTCGGGCCTTGCGGGTTTCAGTGAGCAAGGCATCAGGGGCAAGGTTCATGAACGGCTTTTCTCCCATCGCAAAAACAGAAAGTATTCTTGATTGCCTTTGGGGCCAAGCACCGCCGAAGGGATGGTGGCCAGCGGTGTCAGCCCCAGTTCTTCCTCCGCAAAGCGGCGGATGCCCTCCACTGCGGCCAGACGGGCAGCTTCGTCCCGCACCACCCCGCCTTTTCCCACCAAGCGCGGCCCCACCTCGAATTGGGGTTTGACCAGGGCGAGCACCAGGCCGCCCGGCACAAGCCAGGTGAGGCACGGGGGCAAGATGTGGCGCAAGGAGATGAACGAGCAGTCCGCCACCACCACGTGCACGGCCTCCGGGAGGAGATCCGCCGGGGCATGGCGCAGGTTGACACCTTCCAGATTCACCACCCGCGGGTCCTCGCGGAGTCGGGTGTGAAGCTGACCGCGGCCCACGTCCACGGCGTACACCCGGGCCGCGCCATGCTGGAGCAGGCAGTCTGTAAATCCGCCCGTGGACGCCCCGGCATCGAGGGCCACCACGCCCGCAAGGGGAAGCTCCAGGCCACGGGCGGCGATCCCCTCCAGGGCGGACAAGAGCTTGTCTCCCCCGCGGGAGACGAAACGCGGCGGCGCGGTGGCGGAAAGCACCGCCCCAGCCGGAAGCAGCTGGCCGGGCTTCGCTACCCGCTCCGTGCGGCCCTCCACGGTGCAAAAGACTTCCCCGGCCATGATGCGGCGCCGGGCGGCCTCGCGGCTGGGCGCAAGCCCCTCGGTGACGGTCAGGAGGTCGGCCCGCTGCTTCATGCCCCAGTCCAGCGCACCAGCCCCAAGTCATGGGGATCACGCAGCAACGGATGCCGGGGCACCACACGCACGGTAAAGCCGAATTTGCCCGTATCCTCGGCCATGGTGCGGCCCTGGTAGCGCATCCACCCATCCTCCGTCAGCCCCACCGGATCCATGGGAGTGGTGCGACGGGTGATGAAGCGGCCAAGACCATCCACCGGCCCGGCGTAGATCTCCACACTCACGTCCTCCGGGGTGAGGCTGCCCAGCCACACCTGCGCCTCCACGCTTACGGCGTCGTGCACGTACACCTCGCCGGTGTGCGCAGCCCGCACTTCCCGCACCGCCAAGGCGTCCCACCCGGTCATCAAGCGCATGCGCCAGGCGGCGAAATCGCGCACCGGGGCGAAGTGATCCTTGGAGAGCCGGCGCACTGCCTCCATGGCCGGACGATAGGCCACCCGGGCATAGTCTTCCAGCATGCGGTGACCGTTGAACACCGGGCCGAGCACCTGCAGGGCGCGCTTCATGCGCCGCACCCACTCGCGCGGGAAGGAGCCGCGGCCGCGCTCATAAAAGAGCGGCACCACGTCTTTTTCCAAGATATTGTACAAAATCTGGCTTTCCACGAAATCCTGGTACTCGGCATCGTCGTATTCCTCGCCGCTGCCGATGGCCCAGCCCAGGCTGTTGTCCGGCCGCCAGGCCTCGTCCCACCAGCCATCCAGGGTGCTCACATTGAGCACGCCATTGGCCATGGCCTTCATGCCGCTGGTGCCGCAGGCCTCCAGCGGTCGGCGCGGGGTATTGAGCCATACATCACAGCCCTGCACCAAATGCCGGGCCACGTGCATGTCGTAGTCTTCGAGAAAGACCATGGAGTGCCGGAACTCCGACGACTGGCACAGATTGATGAGTTCCTGGATGATGCGCTTGCCCTCGGTATCCTTGGGATGGGCCTTGCCGGCGAAGACGAATTGCACCGGCCGCTCCGAGTCGTTGACCAGGCGGGAGAGCCGGGCCGGGTCCTTGAGCAGGAGAAAGGCGCGCTTGTAGGCGGCAAAACGCCGGGCAAAACCGATGGTGAGGGCCGCAGGATCGAGCACGTTCTCCGCCGCCTCCAACTCCCAGGCACGGCCGCCGCGGGCCTGGATCTGCCACCGCAAACGGGTGCGCACGAAGTCCACCAGCCGCTCGCGCAACCGCTCATGGGTGCGCCAGAGCTCGATGTCCGGGATGGCGCCGAACTTTTCCCCCACCCGCTGATGGTCCGGGTCCTCGCGCCAGGAGGATCCCAGAAACCGATCGTAGAGGGAGGAGAGGTCCGGGGCCACCCAGGTGGGGAAATGCACGCCATTGGTCACCGAGATAATCGGGATGTCTTCGGCGGGAAATTGCGGCCACACTGCGGCCCACATGCGGCGGGAGACCTCGCCGTGCAACAGGCTCACCCCGTTACTGACCCGAGAAAGGCGCAAGGCCAACACCGTCATGCAAAACGGCTCACGGTCGTCATGGGGGTTTTCCCGACCCAGGGCGAGAAAGACCTTCCACGCCAGGCCCAAGTCCTTGGCGAACTGCGCAAAATAGCGCTCCACCAGCTCCGGCGGGAAACGGTCGTTGCCCGCGGGCACCGGCGTGTGGGTGGTGAAGACCGAACCCTGGGCCACCAGCTCGGCGGCGGCCTCGAAGGGGAGCCCTTGGGCCATAAACTCCTGCACCCGGGCAAGACCGGCAAAGGCCGAATGCCCTTCGTTCATGTGGTACACCGCAGGGGAAATCCCCAGGCGGCGCAGGGCTTCCACCCCGCCAATGCCCAGCAGATACTCCTGCTGCAGGCGCATCTCCAGGTCCCCGCCATAGAGCCGGGCCGTGATCTCCCGCCGGGCCGGGGAGTTCTCCGGCACATTGCTATCGAGCAGGTAGAGCGGCACGCAGCCTACCTGCGCCCGCCAAATGCCAAAAAAGAGCGGAGCCCCGGCCATGGGCACCTGGGCGACCAGGCGCCGCCCCTGGGCATCGCGCACGGGAATCAGGGGCATCTGGTCGAAGTCATTGATGGGATACCGCTCCTGCTGCCAGCCGTCGTGGGTCAGATACTGCCGGAAATACCCTTCCCGGTACGCAAGCCCCACGCCCACCATGGGCAGGTTGAGGTCACTGGCGGCCTTGAGGTGGTCTCCAGCCAGCACCCCCAGCCCGCCGGAATACAGCGGCAGACAATGGGCAATGCCGTACTCGGCGCTGAAATAGGCCACCACTTGGTCCGCAGAAAACCCAGGAATGCTCGCCCCCTGGCGCTGCAAATAGCGTCTTTGGTCCTGGACGATGGTTGACAGGCGCTGGAGAAAAAACTCATCCTGCGCCAATTCTTCCAGCGCGGTCTGGGGGATGCGGTTCAAAAAGAGCACCGGGTTGTGTTCGGTGCGCTCCCAAAGATCCCGGTCCATCTGCACGAAGATGTCTTCGATCTCATGGTGCCAGGAAAAATAGAGGTTCTGGGCCAGCTCTTTGAGGCCCAAAAGCGGCTCAGGAAGCCGCGGAATAACCGTATACGTCTGGAGCGGTTGCATGCATTCTCCTTCTTGGTCCACATTCCCGGAAGCACCCTGCCCCGTACGAGTCCGCTTTTTCTCCTCGCTCTACGGCGCTGCAGGGCTCTGTCCGGCCACCGCCGGATCGTGCGGCCTCGACCTTCGCGCCTGCATGGCAGAAGCGACGATTACGCTTGTCCCAGGGGCACGCCACCCTTTCCCTACAGGTATCGCTGTGGAGCCTCTCATGCCGGGGGTGGCAGGTTTTGTCTATTCCCGAAGCGGCCTCGGCGCCCGGCAAGGCCTGGTGGTGGCCCAGGGCGTTGGCGTCATCGACCCGGATTTTCGCGGTGAAATCACGGTGATGCTCCTCAACCTCTCGCAGGAGCCGCGCACCGTCACCCAAGGCATGCGCATCGCCCAGCTCGTCTTCCAACCCGTGATTCCGGTGCAGTGCATCCCCGTGTCCGAGCTCACCCCCACCGAGCGCGGCGCCGGCGGCTTCGGTCATACCGGAACCCACTAACCCAAGGATGATGACCACATGATGACTTCTTCCCAACTCATGGAGCGCGAGGCTCAACTCTTGTGTCCCACCTATGCCCGCTACCCTCTGGCGGTGGCCTGGGCAGAAGGCATGGACCTCTACACCCCGGAAGGGGAGCGCTACACGGATCTGCTCTCCGGCATCGCGGTGTGCGCCCTGGGCCATTGCCACCCCGAGGTGACCGCCGCCATCTGCGCCCAGGCCGGCACGGTGGTCCACGTCTCCAACCTCCTGTACCACGAAGCGCAGCTCGTCCTGGCGGAAAAACTCCTGGCCACCGCCCCGGGCATGGAGCGGGCCTTCTTCTGCAACTCCGGCGCCGAGGCCAACGAAGGGGCCATCAAGCTCGCACGCCGCTTCATGCGCGAAGTGCGCGGACAAGACCGCTTTCGCATCATCACCCTCGCGGGCTCTTTTCATGGCCGCACCCTGGCGACACTCACGGCCACCGGTCAAGACAAGGTCAAGATCGGCTTTGGCCCCCTGCCCGAGGGCTTCACCACCGTGCCCTTCGGCGACGCCGACGCCCTTGCGGCCGCCATGGACGAGCACACCGCGGCCGTGCTCGTGGAGCCCATCCAAGGAGAAGGCGGGGTACGTCCGCTGCCGGCGGACTACGCCGCAGCCATGCAACGCCTCTGCCGCGAGCGGGGGGTGCTCCTTATCTGCGACGAGATCCAGACCGGCATGGGCCGCACCGGACACTTCTGGGCCTACCAGGGCCTTGGCCTTACCCCGGACATCATAACCATTGCCAAAGGCATTGCCGGCGGCCTGCCCATGGGGGCCGTGCTGACCACCGCCCAGATAGCCCAAGGCTTTCCCGCCGGCAGCCACGGCACCACCTTTGGCGGCAACGCCCTGGTGAGCCGCGTGGCCGCCACGGTGCTCGACATCATCGAGCGCGACGGCCTGGTGGCCCGCGCCGCCCGGCTGGGCACGTGGCTCAAGGAGCGCCTGCAGGCCGTGGCGCAAAAGCACCCGGGCCGCATCCAGGAAGTGCGCGGCGCAGGCCTCATGGTAGGCATCGAGCTCACGACTCCGGGCAAGGCCGTCTGGCAGGAGCTTCTGGCCCGCCGCTATCTCGTGAACCTCACCCAAGAGACGGTATTGCGGTTGCTGCCGCCGCTCATCGTGGACGAGTCCCACCTGGAAGGTTTTTGCACCGCCCTGGAAGAGGCCCTGGCCGCCACCTCGGCCTGAAGGAATCCAGCCTCGTTTGACAGTACCCGCAACTCCTTGTAGCAAGCATCCTGCATACTCGGAACGATTTTTTTCATTTTTGAGAAACACCATGCCCATGATCGAGATCCACAACGTCCATAAATGGTACGGGGACTTCCATGTCCTCAAGAACATCAATGAAAGCGTCGAGAAAGGCGAGGTGCTCGTCATCTGCGGCCCCAGCGGCTCCGGCAAGTCCACCCTGGTGCGCTGCGTCAACCGCCTCGAAGAGATCGACCAAGGCGAGATCCTCATCGAAGGCAAGAACATCCATGCCAAAGATCAGGACATCAACCAACTGCGCGCGGAAATCGGCATCGTCTTCCAGCAGTTCAATCTCTATCCCCACCTCACGGTGCTGAAAAACATCACCTTGGCGCCCATGAAGGTGAAAAAGATCCCTCGAGACGAGGCCGAGGCCACAGCCCTTGCCCTTTTGGAGCGCGTGGGCATCGGCAACCAGGCCCACAAGTATCCGGTGGAGCTCTCCGGCGGCCAGCAGCAGCGGGTGGCCATTGCCCGGGCCCTGGCCATGAAGCCCAAGATCATGCTCTTTGACGAACCCACCTCCGCCCTGGACCCGGAGATGATCAACGAGGTGCTGAGCGTCATGAAGGATCTGGCCCGAGAGGGTATGACCATGCTCTGCGTCACCCACGAGATGGGCTTTGCCCGGGAAGTGGCGGACCGGGTCATCTTCATGGACCACGGCGAGATCCTCGAACGCGGCACCCCGGAGCACTTCTTCACGAGTCCGCAGCACGAACGCACCAAGGCGTTTTTGAAGGAAATCCTCTAACCCCCAACCAAAGGAGCGTACCATGAACGGATTTTGGCAGCGGACATTGGTGATCCTTGCCGCCCTGGCCTTGGGCGCAAGCGCGGCCCATGCCGGCAAACTGGACGAGGTGAAAAGCCGCGGCAAACTCATCGCCGGCGTCAAAGACTCCCAGCCGCCTTTTGGCTACGTGGACGAGCAGACGCGCCAGATCGTCGGCTTCGAGATCGACATCTGCGCCGCCCTGGCCAAGAAGCTGGGCGTGGGACTGGAACTCAAGCCCGTGACCTCCGCCACCCGCATCCCCATGCTCGAGCAGGGCGCCATCGACCTCATCGCCGCCACCATGACCCACAAGATCGAGCGCGAGGAAAAGATCGACTTCTCCATCACCTATTTCCCCGCCACCCAAAAGCTCCTGGTGCACAAAGACTCGGGCATCAAATCCGTGGCGGATCTCGCGGGCAAGAAGGTGGGATCGGCCAAGGGTTCCACGTCGGAGCAGAACATCAAGAAGGCCCAGCCGGAGTGCACGGTGGTGTCCTTTGAGACCTACCCCGAGGCCTTCCTCGCCCTCAAGCAAGGCAAAGTGGCGGCCGTAACCACCGATGCCCCCATTTTGCTCGGCATCCGCAACTCCGACGACCATCCAGAACAGTGGATTATCGTGGGCGAAGACATTGCGGCAGAACCCTACGGCATCGGCCTGCCGGAAAACGACTCGGATTTTCGCGATTTTGTCAACATCACCCTCATGGAGATGTGGAAGTCCGGAGAATATCAGCAAATCTATGCCAAGTGGTTCGGCCCGGACACCAAGTTCCCGCTGCCGCTCAACTGGACCATGGAAATCTGGCCCTAAGGCCCAACGCATCCCGGGCGGCCTTGGGGCCGCCCGTAACCTCGCTCCGTAGACGCTCATGAACTATACCTTCAATTGGGCCCTGATTTTTTCCGGCGAGTACGGCCGCTGGTTCGTGGACGGTCTTACCGTCACGCTGGAGCTCTCCGGCATTTCCATTTTTTTTGCCCTGCTCCTGGGGACGCTCCTCACCGTGCTGCGTCTGTCCCGGGTACGGCCGCTCGTATGGTTTTCTGCAGGGTATGTGGAGTTTTTCCGCAACACCCCGCTCATGGTGCAGATCTTTTTCTGGTATTTTGGGTCTGACCCCGTTTTCCCAGAATTTTTCAAGAAGTGGCTCTACCAGCAAAACATCGAATTCGCCACGGCGATCATCGCCCTTTCCACGTACACAGCGGCCTTTATCGCTGAGGAACTCCGTTCCGGAATTCTTTCCATCCCCAAAACGCAACTGGAAGCATCCCGCGCCACCGGCCTGACCTTTATCCAAGCAATGCGCTATGTCATCCTTCCGCAAGCCTTTCGCATCATCATCCCACCGCTCATCAGCCAGTTTCTCAATCTCATCAAGAACTCCTCCCTGGCCATGACCATCGGCGTCATGGAACTCACCTACATGGCCCGTCAGGTGGAGGCGCACACCTTCCACGGTTTTGAGGCCTTCACGGTTTCCACCCTCATTTACCTGTCGTTGTCCCTGCTGGTGTCCTTCATCATCAACCAGTACAACAAGCATTGCTTACACATCGGCAGCAGGCGGTAGGAGGACGGAGATGGAGCATTTCTGGCAGTGGTTTTCGGGGCTGTTCGCCAACTGGGGCGTGGTGTGGAAAAATTTCGACTACCTGCTGGTGGGAGCCTACCCCCAAGGTCCTCTGGGCGGGCTTGCCATGAGCATCGTCATGGCCGTCATCGGCATCTTCGGCGCCTTTTGGATCGGCCTTGCCGCCGGACTCATGCGCCTTTCCAAGCGGCCATGGCTCTCCTGGCCGGCGCTGATCTATATTGAGATCATCCGCGGCACGCCGCTGTTGATGGTGATCTTCTGGTTCTACTTCTTCGCCCCGCTGCTCATGAACCAAAGCGTCCCGGAAACGGAAAGCGCCATTGCGGCCTTCATCGTCTTCACCGGCGCCTATATCGCGGAAATCGTGCGCGCCGGCGTGCTCGCCATCCCCAAAGGGCAGATGGAGGCGGCCCGGGGCTCCGGCCTTTCCCATACCCAGGCCATGGTGCACATCATCCTCCCCCAGGCCCTGCGCAACATGATCCCGTCATTCGTCAACCAGTTCGTATCCCTCACCAAGGATACCTCGCTGGCCATGATCATCAACGTCAACGAACTCACCTTGGCCGCGCGCCACGTCTACACCCGCACCATGAAAGCGCCCATGGAGATCTTCCTCGCCATTGCGCTGCTCTACTTCGCCATCTGCTGGGTGCTCACGGCCTTCTCCCGCCGTCTGGAGCGGCGCATGGCCCGCTACCAAGCCCGTACCAGCCATGACCGATAAACTCACCCGTATTCATGTGGCCTTTCCCCCCTCCTGCGAAGACATGGTCACCATGGTCCTGGCCCTCCACGCCTCCTGGGGCTGGGAAGACGAAGGCATGCGCGATGGCGTGCGCCACCTGGTGGTGCACAGCACGCTCCCCGAACACGCCGCCCACCTCCACGCCGCCCTGTGCGAAGTGTGCCCGGCAGTGGAAGTATCCACCACTTCCGTGGACAATGCCGACTGGAACGCCGCCTGGCGGCAATTTTTCTCCCCCTTGTCCATCGGGCGCTTTACGGTGGTTCCCTCGTGGTTGGCGGCGGAGCACGCCGGACCTTGGACCCTGGTCATCGAACCCAAGATGGCCTTCGGCACCGGCCACCACGCCACCACCGCCCTCTGCCTGGAGGCCCTGGACGCCCTTGCCCAGGAAGGGGCCATCGCTCCAGGGCAGCGTTTCCTCGACCTCGGCACGGGCTCAGGCATCCTGGCCTTGGCCGCAAGCCGTCTGGGGCTCACCGGCCTGGCCCTGGACATCGACTCCGTGGCCGTGGACAACGCCGCGGAAAACCTCGCCGTCAACAAGGCCCAGGGCGTGGAAGTCCGCACCGGGACCATCACGGACGCCCCAGCCGCCCACTTCCATCTGGTGCTCGCCAATATCCTCGCCGCCCCCTTGATCGACATGGCGCGCGACATCACGGCCCGCCTCCTGCCTGGCGGGATTTTGATCCTCTCGGGCATCCTCGCCGGCGAGCAGGCCCTTGCCGTGGAAACCGCCTACACCGACCTGGGACTTCCCTCCCCGCAGCGCCACACCCAAGGCGAGTGGGCAAGCCTCGTCTTCCGTACCGCCTAATGCGCCGCGAACCCCTGCTGCGTCAGTACTTCGAGACCATGCTCGCCGCCCTGGGCGAAAGCGGTTGGTGGCCGGCCGAAACCCCGTTCGAGGTGGCGGTGGGCGCCATCCTCACCCAGAATACGGCCTGGACCAACGTAGAGCGGGCCATCGCTGCCCTCAAGGCCGCGGACGTCCTCTCTCCGGCCGCCATGCTCGCCCTGCCCGAAGCGCACCTGGCCGAACTCATCCGCCCTGCAGGCTACTTTCGGGTCAAGGCCAAACGGCTCCGGCATTTTCTCACCTTTCTGCAACACCACGGCGGCGATATCCTCGCCTTGCGCCAAGTCCCGCACATCCGCGAGCGTCTGCTCGAGGTCTCGGGCATCGGCCCGGAGACTGCGGACTCCATCCTGCTCTACGCCCTGGAGATCCCCAGCTTCGTGGTAGACGCCTACACCCGGCGTATCTTCCACCGCCACGGCCTCGTTCCTGAAGACATCAGCTACGAGGACCTGCGCGCCTATTTTGCAGACGCCCTCACCGCAGACGTCCAGCTGTACAAAGAATTCCATGCGCTTATCGTGCGCACGGCCAAAGAATGGTGCCGCGCCAAGCCCCGCTGCGCCCTCTGCCCGCTCGCCCCGCTCCTTCCTTCATCTTGACCCCAAGGGCAGGGCGTGCTCAGGGGCTCTCCATGCCGTACCGCTGCATCTGCCTCTTCGCGCTGTGCTTCTGCCTGGCTGCCGCTGTGGCCATGGGGGCTTCCACGACCCAAGAAAAGCTCCGCGGCACCCAACAGCAAATCGAGGCCCAACGCCAGGCGCTGGAAGAGACCAAACGCAGGGAGGCAGCGGTTCAGGCGGAGCTCAAACGTTTGGACGCCAAAATCCGCGCCCTTGAAGAGCAACTCGCCGAGGCCCAAAAGGCATGGGAAGCCACCCAGGGACGCAAAAGAGATCTGGAGGCGCAACTCGCCCAAATCCAGTCCCGCCACGACCAATTGGCAAGGCGCGCCTCGGAGCTCACCCGGGTCTTGTGGACCGCAACCATGCGCCTCAAATCGCTGCGCGCGGAAACCTGGGCCGAGGCGGACCGGGAAAGCACCTGGCTGGCGGCAGTGCTGCAGGAGCTGCGGCAAAACCGCGCCCAGCTCGCCCATGAGCAGGCGGCCCTCTCCACCCAGACCGAAGCCGTGCGTGCGGCCTCAGCCGAGCTCGAAGCCCAAGGCAAACGCCTCGCTGCCATCAAAGATGACATCACCCGCCAGCGCCTGGCCCAGGTCAAGGAGGCGGAAAAACTGCGCGCCCAGCGCCTGGAGGGGGAAGCGCAGCTCGGGTCCCTGCTGGCGGCCCTGGAAGACCTCCGGCGCAAGGCCGCCCTGGAGGCAGCGCAGAAGATCTCCGCTGCCAAGGGCAAGCTTCCCTGGCCCGTCCAAGGACGGGTCATCAACCGGTTCGCCCCCAAGGCATCCCCGCCGGTGACCGGTATCGACATCGCCGCCAAAGACGGCGATGCGGTTCGGGCCATTGCCGCGGGCAAGGTGGTGCACAGCGACACCCTGCGAGGTCTGGGACACGTGGTCATTGTCTACCACGGAGAAACATATTATTCGGTCTACGCTTTTTTGGCGGACCCCAGTGTGGAGGAAGGCCAGGCGGTCACGCAAGGAACGGCATTGGGACGCTGTGGGTTTTCCCCCAAGGTCAAGGGGCCGGGCGTGCGTTTTGAACTGCGCTCCGGCGCCCAAGCCCTCAACCCGCTGGAATGGCTCGCTCCTCTGTGACGGTGTGGTTATGGCAGCTTTCGTATTTTCCCTCTCCAAGGAGGAATGTATGCGCCTTATGCATGGCATCGGAGCCATGGCTCTGCTCTTCATCCTGGCCGGCACCCCGGCCCAAAGTCTCGCCCGGGACGCCGATCAATATCAGGCCCTCAAACAATTCAGCCAAACACTCGACCTCATTGAAAAAAATTACGTTCAGCCCGTCAACCGCACCGATCTCATCCACGGGGCGATCCAAGGGATGCTGGGGGCCATTGATCCCCATTCCGCCTTCATCGATCTCGACAAGTTCAAGATGATGCAGGAGGAGTTCCAGGGAGAATTCGGCGGCATCGGCATCCAAATCGGCGTCCGTGATCGCCGGCTCACGGTCATCGCCCCCATCGAGGATACGCCAGCGGCTCAGGCTGGACTGCGCGCCGGAGACATTATCCTGGAAATCAACGGCGAATCCACGTCGGACATGAGTATCGAGGACGCGGTGTCCAAGATTCGTGGCCCCAAGGATACCAGCGTCACCCTCACCATCCTCCATACCGACTCCAAGGCCCCGGAGAAAGTCACCATCGTGCGCGGCATCATCCCCTTGGTGAGCGTCAAGACCCGGGAGCTCGAACCTGGATACCTCCTGGTGCGCATCACCGACTTCAAAGCCACCACCACGGCGGACCTGCACAAGAAGCTGCGGGAATACACCACCAAGACCCCACTCCAAGGGATTGTCCTCGATTTACGCAACAATCCCGGCGGCCTGCTGGATCAAGCCGTGTCCGTCAGTGATACCTTTCTGCGCGATGGTCTCATCGTCTACACCCAGGGCCGAGATCCGCAAAGCCGTCAAGACGAGCTGGCCACGGCCCAAAGCACGGATATCACCTGCCCTATGGTAGTCCTGGTCAATGCCGGTTCGGCATCGGCCTCGGAAATCGTGGCCGGCGCCCTGCAGGACCGCAAACGTGCCATCATCGTCGGCGAGCGGACCTTCGGCAAGGGCTCGGTGCAGTCCATCATCCCCTTGGCCGACGGCTCTGCCATCAAACTCACCGTGGCCCTCTACTATACCCCAAGCGGCCGCTCCATTCAGGCCGAAGGGATCCAACCGGACATTGAGGTCCCCTTGGTGACCAACGCCACGAGCGCAGAGGAGAGCTCCATGCTGCGCCGCGAAGCCGATCTCTCCCGCCACTTGGACAACCCCAATGGGGAGCTTGGGAAAAGCCCGGAGAACGACGTGCAGGAGATCCTTGGCCGGGACAATCAACTGCGCCTGGCCTTGAGCCTGGTGAAATCCCTGCCGCACATCACCCAAATCCAGGCGCGCTAGCCTCTCCAGGCATGGCCCGCCGCCAATCCTCGTCCAAAAAGCGCTCCTCCCGCCGCCCCTCCAAGGCGGCAGGAGGACGCATCGCCTTGGCGCTTGCACTCCTCACCTTGGTGGCCATCACCTTCTGGGGGTTGCGGGCGGTGCTCGCCCCTCCCCCGGCAGCCAAGGTCCCAGCACCTGCCCCGCGCCCGGCGCCTCCCCCTACGCCGCCTGCCGCCCCAAGCCCGGCACCGTCGTCCAAACTCCCCCTCGACCTTCCCTATGAAGCCCAAGGCGAAAACGCCGAAATCCTCGTCCACTTCATCGACGACGCCATCGCCCGAGCGGCGGAGTCCTGCGGCCTGGACGCACAGCGCCTCCACATCAGTTCCGTGGATACCCGCGCCACGAGCCTGGGGGAAATCCAGTTCCAGACCATGGAGATCCCTGCCCCGGACCCGGCGCGGTTTCGCGTTGCCCTAGAGCAGATCCTCGCGCGCCTGCCCCGCACCCCACGACTTTTTTCGCGCACCCCAGACGCCCGTGACCTGGAGGTCCGCATCCAGGGGATCGCGACCCACCGCATCATCCTCCAGCCAGAGCCCCCGCTCCTGCCGCCCACCACGACCGCTTCCGGACAATTGGTGATCATCATTGACGACCTCGGCCAGGATCTCGTGGCCGCCCAAACCCTGGCGAGCCTTCCTATCCCGGTGGTCTTCTCCATCCTTCCCTACACCCCCAAGGCCCAGGCCACGGCCCAAATCGCCCACCGCGCCGGGCGCGACGTCCTCGTGCATCTGCCCTGCGAGCCCCACGGCTTTCCCCACCCCAACTCCGGACCAGGCACCCTGATGGCGCACATGGACCCTGCCCGTATCCACGCCCTGGTGGAGGAAGCCTGCACACGCGTGCCGTATGCCATCGGCGCCAACAACCACATGGGGTCTCGCTTTACCGAAGACGCTGCCGGCGTGACCGCCATGCTCGAGGCCCTGCGCCGCCGCGATAAAATCTTCGTGGATAGCGCCACCTCCGCCAGGAGCGCCGTCCCTGCCGTCAGCCGGGACGCCGGCCTTCCCTACCTGCGGCGCACCATCTTTCTCGACAATGTGGCCTCCACACCGGCGGTCCTCGCCCAATTGCGCAAGGCCGAAGCCCTGGCGCACCAAAAAGGGATGGCCATTGCCATTGGCCATCCCTATCCGCAAACCTTGCGAGCACTCGCCATCTGGGCCCGGGAGCGGGCGGGGCGGACGCAGGTGGTCTCCTTGAGCCGCCTTGCGCCCCGATTCGCCCAGATCCCCAGCCCCTAACGGTTCCTGGAGTGCGGCCTCTCCCCTCAAGATGCACGGAGACTTCGGGGGGCGAACCTCTTTGCGTCCCAGTTAAAGCCCTTTCTGCGCCATGTAATGGGCCAGGTCCGCCACCCGACAGGAGTAGCCCCACTCGTTATCGTACCAGATGTACACTTTGGCCAAATTGCCGCATTGGACAGCGGTAAATTCCGCCTCCACGATGCCGGAATGGGGATTGCCCAGAAAGTCCGAAGACACCAACGGCTCTTCGCTGTAGGCAAGGATGCCGCCAAGCTCCCCGTTTGCGGCCTCGCGGAAGGCCGAGCGCAGCTCCTCGGTGGTGGTGTCGCGCTCCAGCACAGCCACGAAATCCACCAAGGAAACCGCAGGGGTAGGAACACGCACCGAATAGCCGTCAAAACGGCCGGCGAGCTCGGGCAGCACCTTGGCCACGGCCTTGGCCGCACCCGTGGAGGTGGGGATCATGTTGCAGGCCGCAGCCCGGGCCCGGCGCAAATCCTTGTGCGGCAAATCGAGGATGCGCTGGTCGTTGGTATAGGCATGCACCGTGGTGAGCACGCCTTTGACCACCCCAAAACGGCTGTGCATCACCTTCACCGCCGGGGCCAGGCAATTGGTGGTGCACGAGGCATTGGAGACTACGTGATGCCGGGCCGGGTCGTAGGCATCCTGGTTTACGCCGAGCACGATGGTCACATCCTCTTCCTTGGCAGGAGCGGTGATGATCACCTTCTTGGCGCCAGCCTCCAGATGCTGCCGGGCCGTGGGGCCGGTGCGAAAGATACCCGTGGCCTCCACGACGATATCCACCCCCAAGCTTCCCCACGGGATGAGCTTGGGATCGCGCTGGGCAAAACTCTGGATTTCCCATTGCCCTCCCACGCGGATGACGGAGCCGTCCGCCTCGATACGCTCGGGAAAATGCCCATAGGATGTGTCATGGCGCAAAAGATGGGCGTTGGTCGCCGTGTCGAACAAGTCATTGATAGCCACTACTTCCAAGCTATCCCGATGCCGCTGCCAGATAGTTTTGAGCACCTGCCGGCCGATGCGGCCAAAGCCGTTGATGCCGATACGCGTTTTCGTCATGACGAGCTCCCTCTAGTCTTCAAAGGTCTGGTAGTCGTAGGCATGGATGAGTTCCATCTGCCGCTTCAGGGTCTGATGCATGCGGGCGTTCTCGATGGCAATGGCCGAGATATCCGCGATGGCCTGCAAGAACTTCCGCTCTTCGGCGTCGAATTCCCGCGGGGTATCGGTGTATACCCGCAGCACCCCGATGGGCCGCGTGCCTTCCACCATCAGGGGGGCCACCAGGATCGACGCCAGCCCTTCTTTGGCCGCGTCCTCGCGGTACTGAAACCGTTCGTCCGTACGGGCGTCCAGGATAGTCACCATCTGGCCAGCAAGGGCCTCCTGATCGATTTTGCTGCGTGCCACCTCCACGGGCCCCTTGCGGGCATATCGATCACTCAAGCCATAAAACGCCGCGGGCTTGAGCACTGTACCTGTGCGATCGAGCAAACGCAGAAAACATCCTTTGACTCCCATAGCCCGGGTCACCTGCTCGGCAATGCGCGCCAGCACCTCGCTGGGGTCCAACGACGAGTTCACCGTGCGGCTCACCTCGTAAAACACCTCATACAACCGCTTGTCCGCCATCACGCACTCCTTGATTTTGAACGTTCAACCAAAAAAAAAGAATCCCTGCCTCATCTTGTTTTTCGCTCTCTTTCAGGATAGATAAGAAAGAATTCTTTTTCAAGGAGTTTTCATGGAACGGACACTTGCTCTCATCAAACCGGACGCCGTGGAGCGGGGTCTCCAGGGGGAAATCATGGCCATGATCCAGACCGCAGGGCTGCGCATCATCGCCATGAAGATGCTGCACCTCTCCAAGGCCCAGGCGGAAGCCTTCTACGCCGTGCACCAAGCGCGCCCCTTCTTTGCAAGCCTCACCACGTATATGAGCTCGGGCCCCATCGTGGCCCTGTGTCTGGAGGGCGAAAACGCCATCCAGCGTTACCGGGACCTCATGGGCGCCACCAACAAAGACCAGGCGGCGGAAGGCACCATCCGCAAGAAGTACGCCCTGGACATCGAACGCAACTCGTGCCACGGCTCGGACAGTCCCGAAACAGCAGCTGTGGAGATCCCGTTTTTCTTCAGCGCGTTGGAACTCGTCGGCTAGTCACGGGCGGGGGTGACCAGCCCCCGCTCTCACCCCAACATCACGGAGGCGGTCATGGCCGATATCGCCATCATTGGACTGGGAAACATGGGTGGTGCCCTGGCGCGCGGCTGGGGCACGACGCACGTCGTGTACGGCTATGACCCCAATGTTCATCAGGACGCCCTCGGACCCCACGTCCAGCTGACCTCTTCCGCAAACGAGGCTGTGAGCAAGGCGCAGTACGTGATCCTGGCAGTGAAGCCGCAGATCGCCGAGGCGGTCACCCGGGGACTTGGCCTTCCTGCCGGGGCCGTCCTCGTCTCCGTGGCCGCCGGCATTCCGGTGGCGCGTCTCAAGGAATGGTCTGGCGGCGCGCCGGTGGTGCGCGTCATGCCCAATACCCCCGCGCTCATCGGCCAGGGAGTCTTTGCCCTCTGTCTGGACGATCCGGACCTCTCCGACGAAGCCAAGACCACGGTCCCCAGTCTCTTTGCGGGACTGGGACAGACCCATATCCTTCCAGAGCGGCTCCTCGACGCCTATACCGGCCTCATCGGCTCCGGGCCGGCGTATGTCTTTGCCTTCATGGAGGCCCTCATTGACGCTGGAGTGCTCGTGGGTATTGCCCGGCCGGAGGCCACGGCCATGGTGCGCGCGCTCATTGCCGGAAGCGTGGCCATGACCCAAGAGCCTGGCGCCCACCCGGCGCTCTTGCGCGAAGCCGTCACCTCCCCTGGGGGGACCACCATCGCCGGCCTTGCCGCCCTGGATGCCTGCGGCTTTCGCCACGCCATCTTCGAGGCCGTGCGCGCCGCCACCCGGCGCAGCGAAGAACTCGGGCGCGGCGCCTAGCGCCGAAACTCCACCATCCCCCAGCCGGGGACGTCCACCCGAAGAAAATCCGGGGCGATCACCCGCCCCTCCAGCACTCCGCCGCGACGGGTGTAGAGGCGCAGCCGCTCCCCATCCACGGACCACGAAAAAACGGATTCCTCCGTCCCCACCTGCCACTTGCCGGTCCCATCCGGGGCCAAGGTCATGACGATCTGCACGGGCTCGCCGCTGTTTTGGGACTGGCTCGTGTACCTCCCCGCCACGTCCATGCGACCGCCACTACAGCTCATAAGAACAAGCACCACGGCGAGGGTCCACAAGGTTTTCATCGCTCAAGCTCCGCAGAAGAAAGGAGGAACAAGCGCTCCAGGTGCAAAAAACGATCGTAGCCAATGACGTACAGCGCCATGCCCAGCCAAACCAAATCCCGGGCCACGGTCAGCCATGAGGCAGGCTCCCCGGACGTCTCAAAGCAGCCGCATCCCACCGGCAGCCCCCGCCACAGCACCGAAGCCACCGCCACGCTAAACATGGCCAAAAGCGCGGCCACGGTCCATGCCGCGGCCTTGGCGCGCACCCCGAGCACCAGACACAACCCCGCCAAAAGCTCCAGCCACGGGAGCACCACCGCCATCACCGGGACCAGCATGTACGGCACCAGTTGATAGTCCACCACCGCGTCGGCAAAGGCAGCGGGAAACTGGATTTTGTGCAAACTTGCCAGCACGAACAGCCCGCCCAAATAGAGGCGCAGCACCAAAGCGATCCAAAAGTGCCCGCGCCAAGCCAGCCACTGCCTCATGGCCGCACCTCCGCCGGAAGAGTTTCGAGCACCAACACCGTCTCATGCCCCCGCTCCACCAAGAGGCGGGCGGTTTCCACGTCGTAGAGCCGGCTCCAGGTGCGTCCGAACACCACCACCGGCTGCTCCGGGTCGAGATTTCCCAAAAGCATAGGGTAAACCAGATCGAAAAATTGCGGAGGCACATTGACAGCGCCCGGAAGGCTTCCCCGCTCAAAGTACTGCCGCGGCCGCGCATCCACCACCACCGCATCCTTGGGGATGGCGGCCACCACCTGCACGCTTGCCGGCACGGAAGGGGGCAGCAGCTCCACCCCCTGCGGATTTTGGCTGTTGAAGGCAAAGCCCAGGGCAGCGCTAAGCAGCAGCAAAAACACGAAGTCCATCACCCGCGCCCGGGCCACCTGCCACGCCTTGTCCTCCAGCGCCCCCAGCACCTGCCGCACCCGCTGCTCCAGCTTGGTGATGCGGCTCTGGGCTGCGGTGAGCTCCTCCACCATCTGCTCCAGGCGCAGGTTGCGCTCCTCCAGATCCCGGTTGAGGGCGACGATGGTGGCAAAGGCGTCGGCCCCGTGGAGGTGGAGCACCAATTGCTGCATGCAGGCGAGCAACGAGGAATCGTGGTTTGCTGCCGCCTCCTGCAAAGGCTCTCCCAACAGGGCCGCACCAAAGAGCCCTTCGCGCACCTGAAAGAAAAAGCCGCGGCGCGGCGTAAAATCCAGCCCCATATCCGGGCTGTCCTCCAAAGAGACCTCCTCCACATGCAGCGGGGGGATCTGTTTGGTGACACACCGGGAAAGGCAGGCAAAAAGCAGGGCATCCGCCGCGCGCTTTTCCGGTCGAAAAACGCTTCCCCGCGCCTCGGCCAGCACCCAATCCCGCTGTCGGTCCACGAGCACCAGCACCCCCTTGGTATAGGCAAAGCCCCCCAAGATGAGCGGCAAGGCTCGGGCCGCGGTCTCGTCCAGGCTTCGCCCCTGCCCCAACTCCAAGGCCAGCTCCCGCTGGGTGCGCAGGTGCAAGACCTGGCGGTCCAACTCCTCGTTGCGGCGCACCAGCTGTGCGGAAAGGAGCTCTTCCCGCATACCGGCCAAGGCAAATCGCAAGCTTACCTGGAGCAGCACCCCGAGGGTGTGCAAAAAGCGCATGTCCTCGTCGTCATACGCACCTGCCCCCAAAGACGGGCCCAGGAGAAGCAGCGCCGCCTGCTCACTCTCCACCGGCAGACCCAAAGCGGCCGCTACCGGCCACGGCCACCGCGCCCATTGCGCGGCGTTCACGGCCACCGGATGGCGTGACGAACGCACCCGCTCCAGCACAGGGAGCAGAAGCTCTGGCGGCACCGCCTCCGGATCACAGGCAAGCCCCTTGCCAATACAGTCCTGGATGCCCTCGCCCACGACCAGGAGCGCGCATCCACTCGATGCTCCAAGCCCCCCCATGGCGGAGAGTAGCACCGTTTCGAGGATGGCCCGCGGCTTGCGCGTGGCCTCAATCTGGGCTGCCACATCCCGCAGCACTTCCAAATGATAGGCAGTGCGTTCCAGATCATCGCGCAACGGCTGGCAGCTATCGCCGAGCATGACCGCCTCTAGGGCAAGAGATCGCGAATGCGGGCGTAGAGTTCGCTCACGTCCTCCACCACGCCCAGATGCGCCCAGACAATGGTGCCGTCGGCACGACACACGATGGTGTATGGGGTCAAGGGTTCTCCCAAGGCCTTGTGGGCCACATAGTTGGGATCACTCACCACGGGGAAGCGATACATGCTTTCCCGAGCCTGGGCCACCTCCAGGTCCGTGCCGCCGGCGGCCACCGCAAACATGGCCACCCGCCCTTTGGTCTTGCCTTTCTGCAAACGGCCATACAGCGAGTTATACCCTGGGGCCTGTTTGTGGCATTGGGGACAATACACCCCGATAACTTCCAAGAGCACCAGATCGGCGCCCAAGTCCTTCACGGTAAAAAAGCCCCCGGGCTTCACCCCCAAGGTAGCGGCATCCTCGGCAAGATGCGGGGCGGGAAAACGGATCTGGGCGATGGATGCCCCGGGTCCTAGCGGCTGCGCTCCCACAGAAACGGCCCCCAACACCCAAATCCCGAGAGCCATAAGCAACTTCTTCATGCCGCACCTCCCTTCTGGCACGCTTCGGCCACCGTGGGGTAAAGACGCACCATGCGGGTGAGCCCAACGATATCGAACACGCGCCGAAAATTGTCCGAAAGACCGGCCATGACGATCTCCACCCCGTCTTTTTCGCTATCCAAGACCAATTGGGTGAGGATGGCGATGCCCGCGCCATTGACGGAAGTACTGGGCTCGAATTCCAGCACCACTCGCCGCACCCGGGCATCCAGCCCCTGCTGGTAGGCCTCGCGGAGCAAGCCTTCGGAATAGGCGTTGAGGCTCCCCTGGATGTGAATGACGAGGATATCTCCTTCCCAACGGGCCTCCACCTCGTGCTGCCGGCGCTTGGCCAGGGAGAGTCGCTCCCGGGCGCGCGAGAGCGCCTGCTCCAAACTCTGCCGCTGGATGGGTTTGTTGATGAAGTCCGCGGCATCCAGATTCAGGGCCTGGATGGCCAAATCCATATCGCCGTGACCAGTGATCACGATCACCTCGGTGGTGGGCGAGCGGCGCTTGATCTCGCGCAGGACCTCGATGCCATCCATGCCCGGCATCTTGATATCGGTGAGCACGATTTCCGGGCGCTCCCGATCAAAGACCTCAAGGCCCTCTTCTCCGGACTCGGCCGTCAAGATGGCAAAGCCGTACACCTCCAAAAACAGGGAAAACATCTTGAGCGTGGGCTTTTCGTCGTCAATGATGAGGATCTTTTCTCGTTCCATGGCGGGGTCTCCTCGCATTAGCTGGCGGCAGGAAAGGACAGACGAAAGGTGGTACCTCGACCCGGCTCACTTTCAATGGTAATCGTACCGCCATAGTCCCGGACGATGCCGTAGGTGATGGCCAGTCCCAGCCCCATGCCCTTGCCTGTCTGCTTGGTGGTGAAAAACGGCTCAAAGATCTTGTTGCGCACGTCCTCGGGGATGCCCGAACCGTTGTCCGATACCGAGGCCACCACTCGCCCATCGTCGTCCACGAAGGTGCGAATGAGGATATCGCCGTAGAGTTCGGGCTCGCTCTCCATGCGCTCTTGGATAGCATCGCGGGCATTGTTGAGCAAATTGAAAAATACTTGTTGGAACCGGTTGTTATGTCCCCGCACCCAAGGCAGAGAAAGCGCCAGGTCCAGGCGGATGGCGATGCGCTGGAGAGAAAACTGCCGGCCAATGATGGACAGCACGCCCCGAATGGGCTCGTTGAGGTCCACCCGCTCTAGGGTGAGTCCGGATTTGCGGCCAAAGGCCCGAAGATTGTTGATGATCTCTGCGGCGCGGTCCACCTGCTGGCTGATCTCGGTGGTGATCTCGCGAATCTGCGTATCCGATACCGGACGGCCCTGTTCCAAAAGCAGGCCGAGATACTCGCTGCCCATCTTGATGGCGTTGAGGGGCTGATTGATCTCATGGGCAATGCCGGCGCTCATCTCGCCCAAGGTCTTCATCTTGGCCGCCTGGACGAGCTGGGCATCCTTTTCCATCATCTCGGTGATATCCGCTACCGCGACGATGATGGCCTGCTTGCCTCCATAGCTGATGGGACAGGCATGCATATTGACGTAAAATGGACGATTGCCCTTTTTGTAATGGATGACCTTGGGGTAGTAGACGCACCCAGTCCTGGTTTCTCCACTCTCCAATGCAAGAAAACACTGCTTGGCTTGATCTGGATCCAATTTTTCGAATTCCATGCCAAAGAGTTCTTGCAGAGGATATTCATAGACTTCCTCTGCCCTTGGGTTGGCGTCCAGGATAGTTTGCGTGGCGCAGTCCACCACAAATATGGGATCTGGTCCAGAGTCGAAGAGGGATCGATATTTCTGTTCCGACTCCTGCAGGCGTTTGCGGTACAGCCGGATGGACCACACCATGTTGAGGAAGGAATCGGCCAATTGCACCACTTCATCCCGGCCTGGACGTTTGCGATAAAATTGGCACGTGGTGCATGCCTGGCCGGTCTCCCGCCGCACTCCCCGCCCACCGCGGACGGCTTGCTGGTCGAAGTGCCAGCACGGCATGTTGGTGTCCTTGTAGGCCGGACAATTGGTCACCGCCCAATCCAATCCCTCGCCGAGATCGATGGGCACGTCGAAGTTCCCCCGGCTCAACTCATCAGAAATGCGGGTCAGCCGCCGCAGGGGCATGGTGATGTGCCGAGAGACCAAATGACTCACATAGAAGACGATGATGATGACCGCGGAAATGAACCCCAAAAACATGAACCGGAGTTTGGCCACCAAACGATCGATATGGTCTTTGCTCAGGCCCACATGGACACTGCCGATGCGGTAGATCCCTTCGCGGATGGGCACAGCGATGTCGTAGGAAACGTTATCGCCGTGCCGTAGCAAACGCACGCTCTGCGGGACATTCTCTGGAATGGGATTTGCTGTACGAAATGCTTCGGGAAATGGAATTGTTAATGTATGCGCGAGTACATTGCGAGATCTATCGAGAACGTAAATATAATTGATGAGAAATTGTCGCTCCCGGAGTCTTGCTTCGTCAAATATCAAGCTCAAGAGCTCAGGATTGTTCTTTTCCAAGACAAAACCCGCGCCCCGCTCGGCAATGGATCGGGCAACCGCAATCCCACGCAGTTCAAGCTCTTTGGTGAGTCCAGAAATAAGAATCCACCGTGCCAAAAATGCGATAGTCACACTGATGACAAGTATAACTCCGAGGATTGAGAAAAAAATCTTGTTCTTCAAAGAGACGCGGGAATAGAAGCGAATCATTGCCACGCCTCCTGAATATCATGCCATCGGTCCAAAAGCACGAAACGGCCGCCGCGAAGTATAGTAAAGTACACCATATCCAACCCTTGGTGGTCTGCAGGACCAAAAGACAAACGCACATCCGGACCAATGGAAAAATCCGTCATAGATTCCACGGCAGCCAAAAATCTCTCGCGGGTCAACTCACGGCCGGCACGACGCAGGGCCTCCACCAGGACCTTGGCGTTGATATAGCCTTCAAAGCCCACGAAGTTCGGCTCTTCCCCGGGGAAATACCGCGCCATAAGCTCCACGAACTCTTGGGCGCTGGGAGTCGGCGTGCCGTCGGCGCTGCGCGGTGGCGGCACCACCTGGCTCATGATCACGGGAGCGCCGTCGAGGTTGGTCCCGGCCAAGTTGCGGGAAAGCTCCCGCGCCCCCACAAAAGAGACCATGTAGAAAAGAGGGCGTACTCCCCGACGCAAGGTCTGACGGATAAAGTTGGCGCAGGGGTCCGAGGTGCCGATCATCACCACGGCCTGAGCATCCGCGGCGGCAATGCGCTCCACAGCCTCGGTCACGTCATTGGTGCCTCGCACATAACTTCCGCGCGCCACGGGTTCCAAATCGAACTCCTTGAGGGCGAGCTCCGTACCCGTCAGCCCGTCGAAACCAAAGGCGTCGTACTGGTAGAATACAGCGATGCGCTTGAGCCCTAAGTCGCCAACGAGATGCTGTATAGCAGCCTGTGTTTCTTGATAGTATGATGCCCTGACATTGACTACATATGGTAAAAAAGGATCGCGCAACGCATTAGCACCAGTAAACATCCCTAAAAGTGGGACTCGAGCATCTTGAATCAATGGTAAGACTTTTACAGTAGTTGGAGTACCAACGTAACAGAATAGTCCAAAAACTTGGTCATCGATAAGAAAACGTTGTGTATTGTAAAGACATTTTGGCGGATCATACGAATCGTCACGGGTGAGCACCCGAATATGACGGCCATGTACACCGCCAGCCTCATTGACATACTGAATATACGCCATGGCCCCTTTGATGGTTTCCTGGCCGAGATACCCGGCGTGGCCTTGCAGAGCGAGAGAAGAGCCAAAAATCACTTCCGTGTCATGCACGCCAGAGTCCTTCACCTCCGGCATGGGCACCACCACTTCCGCTTCCTGACACCCCCACAGCACGAGCAGCAGCCACACCCATTGCCGCCACCCGGAAGCTCGTTTTTCTCGAATCCCCATGCCGCCCCCATTGCAATTCTATGCTTTATCCGACATAAGCCATCGCCAGCTCCTCCATACAGTCCGGAGGACCTCGCGGCCTTCGCATGCATAATACGCAAATTTTTTCCTAAGCAAATTCCTGTTATGAAGCTTGAACTCTACGAAAAAATTGTCAAAACGGAAAATTCTGCCAGAAAATTTTTGTTGGGATTTTGCTGGAAAAACCATCAGCGTTTTTGCCCCAAGTGCCGCACCCGCCGCCTCTACGCCATCCGTCAAGGATACCGCCGCTGCTCCCGCTGCGGCTACACCTTCCACGACTTCAGCATGCGCTTTCTCAACAACGGCAACCTCTCCTGCCAGCAATGGCTGCGGCTGATCAAACTCTTCGAGCTGGAAGCGCCCACCAGCCGCATGGCCGAACAATTGGGTATGTCCTACAACACGGCCTACAAATCCGTCACCACCCTGCGCATGGCCATCGTGGCCCACAGCCTGGACGCCCGCCTCATCTTTTCCTCCATCCACGGTCTCGACCTCGGCCCTTCGGGGAAATTCCGCAAAGAAGGCCGGGGAAACGGGATGCGCATGCCGGTCTTCGGCATCGTGGAACGCGGAGACCATGTGTTCGTGGACCTCATCCCTGAATTAGATGCCGAGAGCATCCTCCATTTCAAGATGAATTTCCACCTCAAAACTGCCAGTCTCGGCAAGATCATCTACACCGACCGCTACAAGCACTATGCAGCCCTGCTCACCGGCGGCAGCGCCCTGTCGAGCGCCTGCCGCATCAAGCACGCGGACAAAGGGCTCTTCATCGACTCTTCCCGAGGGTTCTGGTCCTTTTCCAAGGCCTGGTTCCAACGCCTGCGCGGCATATCGCCGGTCAATTTTCCATTATATATCAAAGAATTAGAATTCCGCTACAACCACCGCCACGAAGATATCTTCCCCATCCTCGCCCAATACCTCTGCGCCTTTGTGCCAAACTTTGAGCAATAAGCCCTTTCTTGTCTTCCCTGGGGCCATTCTCCATGAGGCCATTATCGGAGAGGCAGCATATCTCCGGTACGCGAGTATGCCGAGGGATCAGCAACAAGGAGGGTATTATGCAACTTCGGCGAAGAGAATTCATCCAACTGACCGCCGCAGCCACGGCTGTCACGGCCTTTGGCGGGCTGGGGATCAGCCTGGAAGAGGCCAAGGCCGGCGCGCAACTCATGCAGCTGCGCAAAGGCAAGGAGACCACGTCCATCTGCTGTTATTGCTCGGTGGGCTGCGGACTCATCGTGTCCACCGACGAAAAGACCGGTCGTGCCATCAACGTCGAAGGCGATCCGGATCACCCCATCAACCAGGGCGCGCTGTGCGCCAAGGGGGCGTCCATCTTCCAACTGGCGGAAAATGACCGCCGCGTCACCCTGCCGCTCTACCGCGCCCCGGGCAGCGACCGGTGGGAACCCAAGTCCTGGGACTGGATGCTCACCGAAATCGCCAAACGCGTCAAAGCCACCCGCGACGCCACCTTTGCCAAGACCAACGCCAAGGGCCAGACCGTCAACCGCTGCGAAGGCATCGCTTCCGTAGGCTCGGCGGCCATGGACAATGAAGAGTGCTGGATCTACCAAGCCATGCTCCGCAGCCTGGGGCTCACCTACATCGAGCACCAGGCCCGTATTTGACACAGCGCCACAGTTGCGGCTCTGGCAGAGTCGTTCGGACGCGGCGCGATGACCAATCACTGGATCGACTTCAAGAACAGTGATTGCATTTTGATCATGGGCAGCAATGCTGCCGAAAACCATCCCATTTCCTTCAAGTGGGTCCTCAAGGCCAAGGAAAACGGGGCCACGATCATCCATGTGGATCCCCGCTATACCCGCACCTCCACCAAAGCGGACATCTACGCCCCACTGCGCTCAGGAACGGATATTGCTTTCCTGGGCGGTATGATCAAGTACATTCTCGATAACGATCTGTATTTCAAGGAATACATCACCAATTATTCCAACGCATCGTTCATCGTTTCCAAGGACTATAGCTTCCACGACGGTCTGTTCTCAGGCTACGACGAGGCAACCCGCAAGTACGACAAGACGAAGTGGGCCTTTGAGCTGGACGAAAACGGCGTGCCCAAGCGGGACATGACCCTCAAGGATCCCCGCTGTGTCTTCCAATTGCTCAAGCAGCATTACAGCCGCTACGACATCAAGACCGTAGCATCTGTCACCGGAACGCCTGAGGACAAGATCCTTGCCGTGTACAAGGCATACACGGCTACAGGAAAACCGGATAAATCCGGCACCATCCTCTATGCCATGGGATGGACCCAACATACCGTTGGTGTGCAGAACATCCGCGCAATGTCCATCATCCAGATTTTACTTGGAAATATGGGCGTTGCCGGCGGCGGCGTCAATGCCCTGCGCGGGGAATCCAACGTCCAAGGCTCCACGGACCAAGCCCTGCTCTTTCACATCATTCCCGGATACATGGCCACGCCGCGGGCCAATTGGCCCACTCTGGCGGATTACAACAAGGCCAACACCCCGGTGAGCAAGGACCCCAAGAGCGTCAACTGGTGGCAGAACAAGCCCAAGTACCTGGCAAGCCTCCTCAAGGCCCTGTACAAGGACGCCGATCTCGAGACCGCCTACCAGTGGCTGCCCAAGCTCGACGAGGGACAGAACGCCTCCTGGCTCTTCCTCTTCGATCAGATGCTCAAGGGGAAATTCAAGGGCTTCTTTGCCTGGGGCATGAACCCGGCCGCCAGCGGCGCGGACTCCAACAAGACCCGCCAGGCCCTGGCCAAGCTCGACTGGATGGTCAACGTCAACATCTTTGAAAACGAGACCGGCTCCTTCTGGATGGGCCCGGGCATGAACCCCAAGGACGTCAAGACCGAGGTGTTCTTCCTGCCCTGCTGTGTGTCCGTGGAAAAAGAAGGCTCCATCACCAACTCCGGCCGCTGGATGCAGTGGCGCTACGCCGGCCCCAAGCCTGCGGGACAAAGCAAACCCGACGGCGACATCATCTATGAGCTCTTCCTGAAGATCCGCGAGCTCTACCAGAAGGAAGGCGGGGTGATGCCTGAGCCCATCTTGGGTCTCAACGTGGCGGATTGGGGCGATGGGCATGCCTTCGACCCCCACAAGGTGGCCAAGCTCATCAACGGCTACTACCTCAAGGACACGGTGGTGAAGACCCCGGACGGCAAGGAAGAGACCATCAAGGCCGGCACCCAGGTGGCCTCTTTTGCCTTCCTCAAAGACGACGGCTCCACCTGCTCGGGCAACTGGATCTACTGCGGCTCCTACACCGCCAAAGGCAACATGGCCGCCCGCCGCGACGCCACCCAGACCCCGGCCCAGGAAAAGGTCGGGCTCTTCCCCAACTGGGCCTGGTCTTGGCCGGTAAACCGCCGCATCATCTACAACCGCGCTTCCGTGGACCTCGCCGGCAAGCCCTACCAGCCACAAAAACCCGTGCTGGCCTGGGACGAAGCCGGCAAAAAGTGGACCATCGACGTGGTGGACGGCGGCGGTGATCCAGGCGCCAAGCACCCCTTCATCATGCTGGCGCACGGTGTGGCCGCGATCTATGGCCCAGGCCTCAACGACGGCCCGTTCCCCGAGCACTATGAGCCCCTGGAATGCCCGGTCCTCGAGCATCCCTTCTCCAAACGGCTCAACAGCCCCGTGGCCGTGGAGTTTGCGGGTGAAGCCCACAAACGGGCGGTATGTGATCCGCGCTATCCCTTTGTGTGCACCACCTACCGGGTCACGGAGCACTGGCAGACCGGAGTACTCTCCCGTTGGGTCCCGTGGCTCTTGGAAGCCGAGCCGCAGATGTTCTGCGAGATGAGCGAAGAGCTCGCCAAGATCAAAGGCATTCAAAATGGCGACAAAGTCATTTTGGAAAATCCCCGCGGCCAGCTCACGGCGGTGGCCATCGTCACCAAGCGCATGAAGCCGTTTAAGGTCCTTGGAAACACCATCCACCAGGTGGGCATTCCCTGGCATTATGGCTGGATATGGCCCAAAGGCGGCGGAGACGCCGCGAACCTGCTGACCGCAGCAGTGGGCGATCCCAACACGGCCATTCCGGAAAGCAAGGCCTTCATGGTCAACGTGCGCAAAGCCTAAGGAGAAAGAGCCATGTCCGGAAAAGCCTTCTTTGTGGATCTGACCAAATGCACGGCCTGCCGCGGATGCCAGGTGGCCTGCAAGCAATGGAACAAACTCCCGGCGGAAGAGACCAAAAACTGGGGCTCCCACCAGAACCCCAAAGACCTCTCGGCCATCACCTACAAACTCGTCCACATGCAGGAAATCGCTGACGCTCAAGGGGGGCTCGTCACCTGGGCCTTCTTCCCGGAACAGTGCCGGCACTGCATCGAGCCGCCCTGCAAGATGACCGCCGATGCCTACGACAGCGCGGCCATCTACCACGACGAAAAAACCGGGGCCGTGGTCTTCACCGAAAAGACCAAAGACCTCCCGGACTTCAACGAAATCCGCGAGGCCTGCCCCTACAACATCCCCCGCCAAAACGCGCAGACCAAGGTCATGGCCAAGTGCACCATGTGCCTGGACCGCGTACAAAACGGCCTCAAGCCGGCCTGCGTGCAGGTGTGCCCCACTGGAACCATGAACTTCGGCGACTACGACGACATGCTCGCCCTGGCCCAAAAACGCCTGGCCGAGGCCCAAAAAAGATACCCCGAGGCCACCTTGGGGGACCCGGAAAGTGTGCGGGTCATCTACCTCTACCCGGTAGAACCCAAGAAAATCCATACCTACGCCGTGGCAAGCCTCGATGTGCCGCTGCTTGACCGCCGCAGCCTCCTGGCCCGGCTGACCCCGTTCCGCAGACCCTTGGCCTAACGACCCACCTCCTCAACCTGGGCCGGAAACCCTCCGGCCCACCAACGCATGCGGGGAGCCCAAAGGCTCCCCGGCTTTTTGGAAAGCATAAAATTATGCCATAAAATACATAATCATTTCCAATGAGTAGCGCTGACATCTATTTCAACAATTACCAACAAATTTACACAAGAAATAAAATAATAAGTTTATGAAAATATAAAATATTACTAATTTTTATATTGATGGAAAATTTTCATCATTTTTCATCATGGTTTCTATAGAAAAACACCACAATAATTTCCTGCAATTTCCCTGAAGAGATCAATATGAAATAGCCCCTCCATTTAAAATAATATATTAATTTAATTAAAATTTCTCTGCAGGCCCATTACAACACACCCAACCATCTCCCTGTTCACACGGGCATACTCGTGGTGATAAAATCTCCATATTTTCACCTTTCTTGTGCTTTTTTCCGCAAGTCTTCATAGGC
This sequence comes from Thermodesulfomicrobium sp. WS, assembly GCF_027925145.1. Classification (GTDB taxonomy): domain Bacteria; phylum Desulfobacterota; class Desulfovibrionia; order Desulfovibrionales; family Desulfomicrobiaceae; genus Thermodesulfomicrobium. The sequence continues at coordinate 930,757 of NZ_AP027130.1, read as the reverse complement.
GCAATACCTCAAATATGCCTCCGAAAAGGAGGCTCACCCCAACCCGACGAGGAGGAGCGCATGCAGTTCAAACGGCGTGAATTTATTCAACTTACAGCCGCAGCTGCGGCTGTCACGGCCTTCCACGGACTCGGACTTGGCCTCCCCAAGGAAGCCAAGGCCAATGCCCAGCTCATGCAGTTACGCCAAGGCAAAGAAACCACCACCATTTGCTGCTATTGCGGCACAGGCTGTGGTCTCATCGTATCCACCGACGAAAAGACCGGTCGTGCCATCAACGTGGAAGGTGACCCCGATCACCCCATCAACCAAGGCAGCCTTTGTGCCAAAGGCGCAGCCCTCTTCCAACTGGCGGAAAATGACCGCCGCGTCACCCAGCCGCTCTACCGCGCCCCGGGCAGCGACCGGTGGGAACCCAAGTCCTGGGACTGGATGATCACGGAGATCGCCAAACGCGTCAAAGCCACCCGTGACGCCACCTTTGCCAAGACCAACGCTAAGGGCCAGACCGTCAACCGCTGCGAAGGCATCGCTTCCGTAGGCTCGGCGGCCATGGACAATGAAGAGTGCTGGATCTACCAAGCCATGCTCCGCAGCCTGGGGCTCACCTACATCGAGCACCAGGCCCGTATTTGTCATAGTTCCACAGTCCCAGCATTAGCAGAATCCTTTGGACGCGGCGCTATGACCAACCATGTCATCGATATCAAAAATAGCGATTGCGTCCTGATTATGGGTGGCAACTCCGCAGAAACCC